>CAVXND010000070.1:0-188502 GCA_963762785.1 uncultured beta proteobacterium | reverse complement strand
GCGCCGCGTCAGGCGCGCAGCCGTGCGCGCTCGATGATCGGCGCGCACTCGACGCTGCCGGGCAGCGTCCCGAACGCCTTGCCGCCGTCGCGCCCCAGCCGGCCGCTGCAGAACGCGTCGACGACCTCCTTCGGCGCGTGCTGCGCGAGCAGCGACGCCGACAGGACCTGCGCGAGCATCTCGGTGATGCGCCGCGCGCGGCCCTCGAGCCCCTGCGAGTTGCCGAGCTCGGTGCCGATCACGTCGAGGTAGCGCGAGACGCGCCCGTCGCGCTGGATGCCGGGCCCGAGCTCGCGGAAGAGCGCGTCGCGCGCGTTGGGGGTCTTCTGCATCGCGCGCAGCACGTCGAGGCAGATGACGTTGCCGCTGCCCTCCCAGATGCCGTTCAGCGGCGCCTCGCGGTAGAGGCGGGCGATCGGCCCCGCCTCCTCGACGAAGCCGTTGCCGCCGAGCACCTCCATGCATTCGGCCATCATCATCGGCAGCCGCTTGCACAGCCAGTACTTCGCGACCGGCGTGACGATGCGGGTGATCAGGCGCTCCTGCTCGTCCTCGTGCTGGCGGTCGAAGGCGCGCGCGAGGCGGAAGGCGAGCAGCATCGCCGCCTCGCTCTCGATCGCCAGGTCCGCGAGCACGTTCTGCATCAGCGGCTGCTCGACGAGGCGACGGCCGAACGCGACGCGATGCTCGCACCAGTGCAGCGCCTGGTGGACCGCCGCGCGCATCATCCCCGCCACCGCGACGACGATGTCGAAGCGCGTGAGGTGCGCCATCTCGATCAGGGTCCCGATGCCGCGTCCCGGCTCGCCGACGAGCCGCGCGAGCGTGCCGTCGTACTCGATCTCGCTCGAGGCGTTCGAGCGGTTGCCGACCTTCTCCTTCAGCCGCTGGATGAAGAAGCGGTTGCGCGTGCCGTCGGGGAGCGAGCGCGGCACGAAGAAGCAGGTGAGCGCGCCGTCGAGCAGCGCGAGCGTGAGGAAGCCGTCGGACATCGGCGCCGAGCAGAACCACTTGTGGCCGCGCAGCTCGTAGAGGTCGGCGGAGAGGCGGCGGGCGCGGGTCTGGTTCGCGCGGAGATCGGAGCCGCCCTGCTTCTCGGTCACCGCCATGCCGACCGTGGCCGCCGTCTTCGACGACACCGGCAGCGGCCGCGGGTCGTAGGCCGGCGCGAGCAGCTTCGACTCCCAGGCCGCGGCGATGGCCGGGGTGCTGCGCAGCACCTGCACGGCGGCGAACGTCATCGTCACCGGACAGGAGGTGCCGTTCTCGCCCTGGTTCCAGAGGTAGTTGAGCGCGGCGCGGGCGACGAAGCCGCCGGGGACGGTCGCGGTCCACGCGAGCGAGTGCAGGCCGTTGCCGAACGCGAGCTGCATCAGCTCGTGATACGCGGGGTGGTACTCCACCTCGTCGACCCGGTGGCCGGCCTGGTCGTGGGTGCGCAGCTCGGGCGTGGACCGGTTCGCCTGGTTGGCGAGGAGCTGCATGCGCTCGCTGCCCACGAGGTCGCCGAGGCTCGCGGCCTGCTCGTCGACCCAGCCGCCGCCTTCGCGCGCGACCGTCGCGCGGAGCACCGGGTCGCCGATCCAGGCGTTGTAGCCGACGAGCGGCGGGGGCTGGTTCGTGATCTCGTGCGTGGCGCGGGTGAAGCGGACGGTGTCGAGGTCGTCGAGGCGGTCGTTCATGATGCCCCCGAGGGTGAGGCGGATACCGGATGGCTACCCTACCAGAGCCGGATGCTCCGAGTCTGCGCGTGCGGGCCGGGTGGCCGAGGCGTCGGAAACGCGACATCCCGACATTCGCCCGCGGATTTGACAATGTTTCACAAAGGGAGCGGTCGGCCCGGGCGCCTCGCCCGGCACCGGTCCGCCCGGGCGTCCCCCTTTGGGCGTCCCCTCACTGCGGGACGAAGAACTTCTCGTAGCCGCCGGCGATCTTGGTCATGGTCCCGTCGCGGTTCATGCTCGCGAGCGCCGCCGCGAGCTTGCCGACGGTGTCCTTCGAGACGTACGGGCTGCAGGCGAGCCAGCTCGGCACGTCGCGAATCGTGTACACGAGCTTGAGGTCGCCGGCCTTCGCCCCCGCGGTCTTCTGCGCGCCGAAGAGGCTCGTCACCCAGAGATCGATGTAGTTCGGGTCGGTCCGCGGCAGGAAGAGCCGCGCCGGGTTGTCCGCGTCCCTGTCGACGAGCAGCAGGTTCACGACGCTGTTCTCTTTCAGGAAGTCGGCCTTCGCGTCGAAGGTCACCGCGCCGATGCGGTGCGGCTTGAGGTCGTTGAGCGCGCCGATATTCCCGGTGAAGTCCTTGCGGGCGAAGACGCCCCACCGGTTGAACGCGATCGGGCCGACCCACTGGAACTGCAGCTCGCGCGCGGGGAGGCGCGCAGTCGAGTAGATGCAATGGTCCTTCCCGGCCTGCGCCATCGGGTAGCCCTTCGACCACGCCATCGCCTCGATCTTGAGCGGCACCTTCGCCCGCTTGCCCATCTCGGTGACGACGTCGGTCGCGTAGCCCGTGACCTTGCCGGCGTCGGTGAAATTGAGCGGCGGGTTCTCCTCGGTGATCAGCGTGAGGGCGTGCGCCGGCGCGACGGCGAGCACGGCGACGACGAGCAACGACCGCAGGTGCATGGGAGCCTCTCTTGATGTGGCGCGCCGAATGATAGCGTCATACCTCCGCGCGGGCTACGCGGCGAATGCGCCCAGCGCACGCGCTGCGACCTCCTCGCCCCACTCCTGCACGAAGTGCCCGGCCTGCGGGTGGACGTACGGCTCGGGGCAGCCGCGGATCAGCGCGCGCAGGCTCGCCATCACCGGCGGGCCGAGCACCGGATCGGTCGCGCCGACGGCCATGAACGTCGGGCCGCGCCACTCGCGCTGCAGCCAGTCGCGCGCGCGCCGCGAGAGCGCGGCGCCGTCGGCGTCCGGCGAGTCGGGCACGAGATTGGGGAAGCGGCGCACGCCCGCCTTGTAGCTCGCGTCGGGGTAGGGCGCGGCATACGCCGCGGCCTCCGCGGGCGCGAGGTGCGGGCACGCGCGCTGCATCAGCTTGGCGACGTCCATGTCGGGACTCTTGTTCGACCACGCGCGCCAGGCGAGGAAGCCTTCGCCGAGCGGCGCATCGCCGGTCCCGAGCGTGGTGTTCATGACGACGAGCCGCGCGAAGCGCTCCGGCATGTCCATCGGCAGCGTCAGCCCGAGGATCCCGCCCCAGTCCTGGCAGACGAGCGTGATGCCGCGCAGATCGAGGCGCTCGACGAACGCCGCGAGCGAGTCGCGATGGCGCGTGAACGTGTACCACGCCTCGTCGCGCGGCTTGTCGGAGCGGCCGAAGCCGTAGAGATCGGGCGCGATCACGCGCGCACCGGCGGCGACGAACGCCGGGATCATCCGCCGATAGAGGTACGCCCAGGTGGGCTGGCCGTGCAGGCAGAGGAACGTGTGCGGCGCGGCGCGCGGGCCTTCGTCGACGTAGTGCATCCGCAGGCCGGGCAGCGCATCGACGTAGTGCGGCGCGAACGGGAAAGCGGGCAGCGCGGCGAAGCGCTCGTCGGGCGTGCGGAGCGCGTCCATGGCGGGCCGGATGCTACGCCTACTCCCTATAATCCGCCGCGCGGGCAGCGGTAAGGCGGCGGCCCGCCGCGCGACCAAACCGTACGGAGCCTGCCATGTGGAAATGGATCCTCGCGTTCGTGATCGGCGGCGTGCTCGGCGTGGCGGGCGGCTTCGCGCTCGGCATCTTCTTCTATCCCTACATCTTCCTCGCCGACATCGTCGCGACCGAGAAGGTCGAGCCGGTGGCGGCGACGAAGGTCGTCGCGCGCGGCACGTTCATCCATGCGAATCCCTCCGACCCGATCCACTACGGCAAGGGGCGCGTGACCGTGCACGAAGGGCTGGTGCATCTCGAGGGCGACTTCGAGGTCGGGCCCGGGCCGAAGTTCCACGTCTACCTGGTGCCGGAGAAGAGCGTGACGCCGTCGACCGCGGTCGCGAAGACGATGTACGTCGACCTCGGGCGCCTGAAGGCCTTCAAGGGCAGCCAGAACTACGCCGTGCCGCCCGGCGTGAACCTTGCGAGCTACGGCAGCGTGGTCATCTGGTGCGAGCAGTTCGGGGTGCTGATCTCGCCCGCCCAGCTCAAGCACGAGTAGTTCCGCGGCCGGCGGTAAACTACCCGGATCCGTCCCCGGATCCGGAGCGTCCCATGTTCGAACCGATCGCCATCCCGTTCGGCGCCAAGATGCTGTTCAACACCGTCAAGATCAAGCCGGGCGTCGCGCTCGAGGACGTCGAGCTCGCGCTCGGCGAGATGTGCAACGTCGTCAAGAACACCTACGGCGGCGACAAGGGCGGGTTCCTCGCCGGGCAGGTGTTCAAGTTCTCGGGCTTCGTCTCGGACGAGGGGTCGCTGTCGGCGACGCGCGCCGCCGACGACCACATCGTGATCGTCACCTACTGGCGCAGCTTTGAAGCGCACGAGAAGTCGCACGCCGACGAGGTGTTCAGGTCGAAGTTCGGCGCGCTGGCGGAGATGTGCTCCGACAGCAAGGAGCTCGGCTACGACATGCTGTGGCAGGGGGAGGCGGACGCGTAGCGCCTACCGCTCCGGCGCAAGCAGCTCCGGCCCGATCGCCCCGACCCGCGGCACGCCGCAGAGCTGCATCGTCCGCACCAGCTCGTCGCGCAGGATGTCCAGCGCGCGCACGGCCCCCGGCTCGCCGCCGGCGCAGACGCCGAACAGCGTCGCGCGCCCGATCATCACGCCCTCCGCGCCGAGCGCGATCGCCTTGACCGCGTCGCCCCCGCGCCGCACGCCGCCGTCGATCAGCACGCTCATCCGACCGCCGACCGCGCGCGCCACCGCCGGCAGCGCGTCCAGCGTCCCGGCCGCGCCGTCGAGCTGGCGCCCGCCGTGGTTGGACACGATCACGCCGTCGCAGCCCATCGCCGCGAGCCGCTCGGCGTCGTCGGCGCGCTCGACGCCCTTCACCACGAGCTTCCGCGGCCACCGGTCGCGGATCGCCTTCAGGACGTCCCAGTCGAACGCGGCGTCCATGTTGCGGCCGACCGACGCCGCGATCGCGGCCGTGCTTGCCGCCTCGTGCTCGAAGCCGGCGAGGTTCTCCATGACCGGCATGCCGCGCACGAGCATCCCGAGCGCCCACGCCGGCCGCGCGGCGAAGCCGAGCACGTTCCGCGGCGTGAAGCGGAACGGGACCGAGAAGTCGTTCCGCATGTCGCGCTCGCGCTTGCCGCCGACCGCGAGGTCGACGGTGACGACGAGCGCTTCGTAGCCGGCCGCGCGCGCGCGGTCGACCAGGCCGAACGAGAAATCGCGGCGCTTGAAGACGTAGAGCTGGAACCAGAGCCGGCCGGGTGCTTCCTCCGCGACGCGCTCGATCGACGCCGTCGCCGTGGTCGAGAGGGTGAACGGGATCCCGGCCGCGGCCGCGGCGCGCGCGATCTCGACGTCGCCGCCGTGCCGGCCGAATCCGATCGCGCCGGTCGGCGCGATGGCGATCGGCAGCTTCGACGGTCCCTTGAGAAGGGTCGCGGACGTGTCGACCTGCGACACGTTCACCAGCACCTTCGGCAGGAACCGCACGCGCTCGAACGCGGCGCGGTTCGCGCGCAGGGTCGCCTCGGTCTCGGCGCCGCCGTCGATGAAGTCGAAGACGGCGCGCGGCAGCCGCCGGCGGGCGATGGCGCGCAGGTCGTCGATCGACCAGGCGCGGGCGACGGCGCGGCTCATTCGGACTTGATGCCGGCCGCCTTGATCACGCGGGTCCAGCGCTCATAGTCTTTCTTCAGGAAAGCGAGGTACTCGGCGGGCGTGTCGGCGATCGTGATCGCGCCGAGCGCTTTCATCCGGTCCTTGGTCTCGGGCTTGGCGAGCGACTTGCGCATCTCGGCGCTCAGGCGATCGACGATCGGCGCCGGCGTCCCGGCGGGGGCGAGCATGCCCACCCACGGCGCGGTCTCCTCGAAGCCGGGGAATCCCGACTGGCCCATCGTCGGGACGCCGGGAAAGTCCGGATGCGGCGCCGCGGTCCCGACCGCGAGGACCTTCAGCTTGCCCCCCTGCACGTGGTTGGCGATGCCGACGATCGGATAGAACATGAAGGTGACGCGTCCGGCCATGACCTCGGCGAGTGCCGGCGCGTTGCCCTTGAACGGCACGTTCGTCATCGTCGTGCCGCTCAGGTTCTCGAGCATCGCGCCCGCGAGGTGCGCCGAGCCGGCCTGCCCGGGCGTGCCGTAGGTCAGCTCGCCCGGCTTCGCTTTGGCGCGCGCGAGCAGCTCCGGCATCGAGCCGATCTTCGTTTCGGGGCTGGTGACGACCACCATCGGCAGCACCGCCGCGTTGCTGATCGGCGCGAAATCCTTGAACGGGTCGTACTTGACCTTGTCGGGCTCGACGATCGCGTTCACCAGCAGCGAGAGTGAAGAGAAGAGCACCGTGTAACCGTCAGGCGCCGCGCGCGCCACCATCTCGGTGGCGATGAGCGCGTTCGCGCCCGGCCGGTTCTCGACGATGAACGACTGCCCGAGCGCGACGGACATATCCTGCGCGACGATCCGGGCGATCACGTCGGTCGGACCGCCGGCGGCGAAGCCGACGACGATCCGGACCGGCTTCGTCGGGTAGTCCTGCGCGGCGGCGCCGCCGCAGGCGAGCGCGCCGGCGGCGAGCGCGGCGGCGAGCGTGCGTAGCGTTGTGGTCATCGCTTCTCCTCCTGGGTTGCCCGGTGCGTCATCACCGCCGGGCTAGTCGATCTTCAGCCCCGCGTCCCTCACCACTTTCGCATACCGCGCGGTGTCGTTCCGGACGATGACCGCGAACTCCTCGGGCGTGCGCGTGACGGTGTCGTCGACCCCGATCCCTGCGAGGCGCTCCTTCGTGTCCGGCGCTTCCATCGCGCGCGCGATGTCCGCGTGCAGCCGGTTGACGATCGCCGGCGGCGTGCCGGCGGGTGCGAAGACACCGTACCAGGTTGTCAGCTGGTAGCCCGGGACGCCGGCCTCCTCGACGGTCGGCAGGTCCGGGAAATCGCGGACGCGCTGCGGGCCGGTCACCGCGAGCGCCCGGAGCTTGCCGCCGCGGACGTACGGCGCCGACGCCGGCATGGTGTCGAACCCGACGAGGTGCTGGCCGGAGAGGAGGTCCTGCATCGACTGGCCGGTGCCCTTGTAGGGCACGTGGACGATGTCCACGCCGGCCAGGCTCTTGAACATCTCGCCGGCGAGGTGCGGCGTGCTGCCGTTGCCGGCGGACGGGAAGGTGAGCTTGCCGGGGCGCGCCTTCAGGTACGCGACGAGCTCCTTGATGTTCGTCACCGGCAGCGACGGATGCACGGTGATGATGTGCGGCACCGACGCGGCGAGCGTGACCGGGGCGAAGTCCTTGATCACGTCGTACGGGAGCTTCGGGAAGAGGCTCGGCGCGATCGCGTTGACCGACACGTGCCCCATCATGATCGTGTAGCCGTCGGGCGGCGACTTGGCGACCATGTCGGCCGCGACGGTGCCGGTGGCGCCGGGGCGGTTCTCGATCACGACCGGCTGGCCGAGGTTCTCGCCGAGCCGCGGGACGATGATGCGCGCGACGACGTCGGTCCCGCCGCCGGGCGGAAACCCGACGACCATGCGCACCGGCTTGGCCGGGTACTGGGCGGCCGCGAGCCCGGGCGCGAGCGCTATCGCCGCCGCGATCGCGGGCAACAGTCTTGTCATGGCCTCCCTCCTCCGGGTGCAACGGCGCCGCGCATTGTAGGCTGCGCGCCGGCGCCGCGCGAGCGAAGGAAGGCGTCAGATCGCCGTGAAATCCCCGTGGCGCCCCTTGCCCCCGGCGAATACGCCCGCGCCCTGCACGGCCTCGACCATGGCCGGCATGCCGTTCCGCCACTCGCGCTCGAGCGCCGCGCGCACCGCGAGCCCGTGCGTCTCGTAGGCCGACCGGCGGTCGGCGCGCACCGCGCCCTGCGGGAACCGCGCGATCTCGTGCGCGAGCGCTTCGGCCGCATCGCGCGCCTGCCCGCGCGGCACGACGCGCTCGCAGAGCCCGATCCGGTACGCCTCCTCGGCGCTCACCTTGCGCCCGGTGAGGATGAGATCCATCGCGCGCCCCATGCCCACGATCCGCGGCAGCCGCACCGTGCCGCCGTCGACGAGCGGCACGCCCCAGCGGCGGCAGTACACGCCGAAGTAGGCGTCCTCCTCCATCACGCGCATGTCGCACCAGAGGGCGAGCTCCATGCCGCCGGCGACCGCCGGGCCGGCGACGGCGGCGATCACCGGCTTCCCGAGCTCGAGGCGCGACGGGCCCATCGGCCCGCGCGGCGGCGGCGCGCCGTCCGGCGGGAAGTCGAGCGCGAGCTCGGCGCGCACGTCTTTTCCCTGGAGCGAGGCGCCGTACTTGAGGTCCCACCCGGCGCAGAACGCGCCGTGCGAGCCGAAGAACACCCCCGCGCGGGCGTCCGGATCGCGGTCGAACGCCTCGAACGCGGCGACGAGCGCGTCCGCTGTCTCAGGATCGACAGCATTGCGGGCATCCGGCCGCTCCATGATCACGGTGGTGACCGGGCCATCCTTCTCGACGTAGACCGCCATGGGTGTCTCGCTCCTTGTGCGTTGCCGGAAAACTTAGCACGCCGGTCGCGCCGGGACGAATTACGATAGCGCCTGCTTCGGATTCCCATAGCGCATGGCCGTTGCCGCCGACTCGACCCCGGCGCTGTCTCCGGACGAGACGGCGCGCGCCCTGATCGACATCCTGAACGCGTTCCTCGCCGAGACGCGGGGCGCCGGCGCGCCGGTGGTCACCGCGAACCTCGACAGCCTCCTCGAGCGCGACCTCGGCCTCGACAGCCTGAGCCGGTTCGAGCTGTGGCTCCGGGCCGAGCAGGCGTTCGGCGTCGGCGTCGAGGAAGACAAGCTCGCGGAGATCGAGACCGCCCGCGACCTGCTGCGCTTCCTGCTGCAGGGCTCGAAGCGCCAGGCGCACGCGGCCGACGTCGTGCAGCTCGCCGACCGCGGCGTCGCGACCGTGCCCGAGGCCGCCACCACCCTGCTGGAAGCGCTCGAGTGGCACGTGCGCGCGCAGCCGGACCGCATGCACATCACGCTCCTCGACGGCGATGCCGAGGAGGCGCGCCTCACCTACGCCGATCTCGCCCGCGACATGGAGGCGGTCGCCGCCGGCCTCCAGCGCGAGGGCCTCGAGCCCGGCCAGGCGGTGGCGATCATGCTGCCGACCGGCCGCGATTTCTTCGCGGCGTACTACGGCGCGCTCGCCGCGGGCGGCATCCCGGTTCCGATCTATCCGCCGATCCGCCTGGCGCAGCTCGCCGATCACGTGCGCCGGCAGGCGGGCATCCTGCAGAGCTGCGTCGCGCGCGTCCTCGTCACCGTGCGGGAGGCGAAGCCCGTCGGCAGCCTCCTGCGCGGCCAGGTGCCGAGCCTCGCCCGAATCGTCACCGTGGACGACCTGCGCGAGCACGCCGCGCGGCCAATCCGCGTGCCGGTCAAGGCCGACGACATCGCGTTCATCCAGTACACCTCCGGCTCGACCGGGAACCCGAAGGGGGTCGTGCTCACGCACGCGAACCTGCTCGCGAACGTCCGCGCGATGGTGCGTGCGACCGGCGCGACCTCGGCCGACGTCTTCGTCTCCTGGCTGCCGCTCTATCACGACATGGGGCTCATCGGCGCGTGGCTCTGCCCGCTCTACGGCGGGCTGCCGCTCGTCGTCATGTCGCCGCTCCATTTCCTGGCGCGGCCGTCGCGCTGGCTGTGGGCGATCCACCGCTACCGCGGCACGATCTCGGCCGGTCCGAACTTCGCCTTCGAGCTCGCCGCATCGCGGATCGCCGAGCGCGAGCTCGAGGGTCTGGACCTCTCGTCGTGGCGATGGGCGTTCAACGGGGCCGAACCGGTGAGCGCCGACACCATGGCGCGCTTTGCGGAGCGGTTCGCGCGCTACGGGTTCGACCCGAACACGCTCGCGCCGGTGTACGGCCTCGCCGAGTGCGCGCTCGACCTCGCGTTCCCGCCCGGGCGGCGCGGCGTGCTCGTCGACCGCATCGACCGCGAACGGCTCGCCGTCGAGCGAGTCGCGGTGCCTGCGGCCGAAGGCGCGGCCCACGCGGTCCCGATCGTCGCGTGCGGCCGCCCGCTCGCCGGCTACGAGATGCGCATCGTCGACGAGGCGGGGCGCGAACTGCCCGAGCGCCACGTCGGGCGGGTCGAGTTCAAGGGGCCGTCAGCGACGAGCGGCTACTACCGCGACGCCGCGGCGACGGCGAAGCTCTTCGACAACGGCTGGCTCGACACCGGCGACCTCGGCTACATCGCCGAGGGCGAGCTGTACCTCACCGGCCGCTCGAAGGACATGATGATCCGCGGCGGCCAGAACGTTTACCCGTACGAGCTCGAGGAAGCCGTCGGTGCCGTGCCGGGCATCCGCAAGGGCTGCGTCGCGGTCTTCGGCGTCGGCGACCCGGCGACCGGCACCGAGCGGGTGGTCGTGCTCGCCGAGACGCGCGAGAAGGATGCGGCGAAGCGCGCCGGGCTGACCGCGCAGATCAACGCGCTTGCCGCCGACCTGATCGGCGGTCCCGCGGACGAGGTCGTGCTCGCGCCGCCGCACTCGGTGCTGAAGACCTCGAGCGGCAAGATCCGCCGCGCGGCGAGCCGCGAGGTGTACGAGCGCGGGCTGATCGGCGCGCGCCGGCCGGCGCTGTGGCGCGAGCTCGCGGCGCTCGCGCTGCGCTCGGCCCGCGGGCGGGTCAGGCAGTGGTGGCGCAGCGCGACGGCGGTCGTCTACTCGTGCTGGGTGTGGGCCGCGACGGCGCTGCTCGCGACGGCCGCATTCCTCTGCGTGCTCGTGCTCCCGCGGGCGGCGGCGCGCCGGGTCTGGCGCGTCGCGGCGCGGGCGGCCGTGCGGCTCGCCGGGCTGCAGGTCAGCGGTCGTCAGGGCCGAGCATCTCCCGCAGTCGGGACCGGTCGTCGTCGTCGCCAACCACGCGAGCTACGTCGACGGGCTGCTCGCTCTTCGCGCTGCTGCCGTCGCGGTTCGTGTTCGCCGCGAAGGAAGGCTTCGGGCGGAATCCGATCACCCGCATCGCGTTCAGCAAGGCCGGGGCGTTCTTCGTCGAGCGCTTCGACGCCGGCCGCGGCGTCGAAGACACGCGCGTGCTCGCAGGGCTGGCGAAGGAGGGCGAGGCGCTCGGCATCTTTCCGGAGGGCACGTTCTCGCGCACGCCGGGGCTGCGGCCGTTCCGCATGGGTGCGTTCGTGATCGCCGCCGAGGCCGGCGTGCCAGTCGTGCCGGCGGCGTTCCGCGGCTCGCGGTCGGTGCTGCGCGAGGGCGAGTGGATCTTCCGGCGCGGACCCGTGCGCGTCGTGTTCGGCGCGCCGATCGCCCCGACCGGCACCGACTGGGCGGCCGCGGTGAAGCTACGCGACGCCGCGCGGGCGCACATCCTGCGGCATTGCGGCGAGCCGGACCTCGCGTCGGACGCGCTCGACTAGTCAGGGCCCGCGCCGGAACGCGGCCAGGTCCCACTCGCCGTCGCGGCCGTCGTGGCGGAGGATGTACGTGTCGCCGTCCGATGCGGCGACCCGGAAGTGCCGGTAGTCCGGTCCGAGCCAGCGGTCGACGATCTCCAGCACCTCGAGCCGCCGCTCGCCCAGCCAGAAGACGCGCGGCTCCTGGTCGCCGCGGTAGCCGGCGTAACACTCGACTTTGAGCGCCATCGCCGGATCATAGTGGAGGTTGCGCCCGGGGATCGACGGCCCGGCGGCGCCGGACATAGACTCCCGGCGTGTCCGCGAAGCGCACCGCCCTGATCGTCGCCGGCTACGTCGTCGCGTACCTCGCGCTCGACTGGGTCAGCTACATCCATCCGCTCGGCCCGTTCGCGATCACGCCGTGGAACCCGCCGCCCGGTCTTTCGCTCGCGCTGCTCCTCACGCAGGGGCTCGCGTTCGGGCCCGCGCTGTTCCTGGCGGGGTTCGCAGCGGAGGTCGTGGTGCGCGGGCTGCCGGCGGGACCGCTCGCCGCGGCGGCTTCCTCGGCGGTCATCGCGATCGGCTACGCGGCGGCCGCCTGGGTGCTGCGCCACCGCGCGCGGATCGATCCGCAGCTACGGAGCGTGCGCGATGTGGCGTGGTTCGTCGGCGCGACGGTCGCGGCGACGCTGATCGTCGCCGTCGGGTACGTCGCGATCTACTTCGCCGCCGGCCGCATCGGCACCGACGCGCTCGCCCGCTCGGCGATCCAGCTCTGGGTCGGCGACGCGCTCGGCATCCTCGTCACGACGCCGGTCCTGCTCGCCGTGCTCGGCCCGCGCCGCGCAGTCCCCGCGTTGCGCCGGTCGTGGGAGGCGGGTGCGCAGGGCGCGGCGGTGATCGCCGCGCTGTGGGTCGTGTTCGGCATCGACCCGGCGCACGCCGAGCGATTCTTCTACGTGCTGTTCCTGCCGCTCATCTGGATCGCGATGCGGCACGGCATCCGCGGCGCGACCCGGACGCTGCTCGCGATGCAGCTCGGCATCGTCGCGGCGGTCCAGGTCCAGGGGCTCGCGTCGACGACGCTGCTCGAGCTCCAGGTGTTCATGGTCGCGCTCGCGATCACCGGGCTCTTCCTCGGCGCGGTGGTGACCGAGCGGCGGCGCGCCGGCGAGGCGCTCGAGGCGCGCGAAGCCGAGCTGCAGCGCAGCCTGCGCCTCGCGGCGGCCGCGGAGACCGCCTCCGCGCTCGCGCACGAGCTCAACCAGCCGTTGTCGGCGATCGCGACCTACGTCCGTGCCTGCGCGATCCTCGCCGAGCGCCCCGAGGAGAACCGCGCGCGGCTGGTCGAGACGATGGGCACCGTGACGACCGAGGTGGCGCGCGCGGGCGACGTCGTGCGGCGGCTGCGCGAGTTCTTCCGCAGCGGCTCGTCGCGGCTCGAGCACGTGGGCGTCGCGCGCCTGCTCGCGGGCGCGGCGGAGCGGGCGGCGGCGCGGCTCGAGCGGCACCGGATCGCGCTCACGGTCGAGTGCGACCCGGCGCTCGCGGGCGTGCTCGTCGACCGGCTGCAGATCGAGACGGTGCTCCACAACCTGATCGCGAACGCCGTCGACGCGATCACCGCGGGCGACCCGGCCGAGCGCGCGATCCGGTTGCGCGCCGCTCCGGACGCGCGCGGCGCGGTGCGGATCACGGTGCGCGATTCCGGGCCGGGACTGCCCGCGGGCATGCCGCCCGACGCCTTCCCGCCGTTCGCGACGACCAAGCCCCACGGCATGGGGCTCGGGCTGGCGATCAGCCGCTCGATCGTCGAGAGCCACGGCGGCCGGCTCGCCGCGGACCCGGTCGAGCGCGGCGCGTCGTTCTCGTTCACCCTTCCCGCCGAAGAGACCGCCGACCTCCAGCCATGAACCGCCCGACCGTGTTCATCGTCGACGACGACGCCGGCGTCCGCGACTCGCTCGCGATGCTCCTCGAGCTGAAGGGCTTCCGCACGCGGACGTTCGCCGCCGCGGAGGCGTTCCTCGCCGAGTACCGGCCGGAGTGGCCCGGATGCCTGGTGCTCGACCTGCGCATGCCCGGCATGAGCGGGCTCGAGCTGCAGGCCGACCTCGCGCGGCGCGGCTCCGCCCTGCCGGTGATCATCATCACCGCGCACGGTGACGTCGCGACCACTCGCTCGGCCCTTAAGGGCGGGGCGGTCGACTTCATCGAGAAGCCGATCGACGATGAAGCGCTCGTCGCGGCGATAGCCGCCGCGCTCGACCGCGACGCGCGCGAGCGCGACCGGGCGCAGGCTGCGGCGGGCGCCGCCGAGCGCTTCGCCCGGCTGACCAGCCGCGAGCGCGAGGTGCTCGCGCTCGTCGCCGAGGGCCGCCACAACCGCGAGATCGCCGTCGCGCTCGGCATCAGCCCGCGCACCGTCGAGGTGTACAAGGCGCGGTTGATGGAGAAGCTCCAGGTGCGCCGCTTGCCCGACCTGGTGCGTCTTGTGCTCGAGAACCAGCGCTAGCAAGGGTTTCCCTTACGCGTAATCGCGTAAGGCCAAGGCCCGATTCGGGCCGCGCCCCCGCTCTCTATGATCCCCGGCATCCGCCGGAGGATTCCATGCAAGCCGTCAACGATCTATGGAGCTGGCTCGCGGGCCTCGACCCGACGTTCGCGTTCCTGGTCGCGCTGCCGTTCGCGATCGGCGCGCTCGGGCTCGCGGCGCTCGCGCTTGAGCGCAGGCGCGTCGAGCGCCCGCGCCGCGCGAGTGTGCGCGCCGAGCGCTCCGGGCCGCACGTCCACGTCCAGTAGGCGAGCGGCCGCGCCCGGAGGCGATGTGATCGCCCGACTCGCACTTGCCGCCGCGCTCGCCTTCGGCGTCGCGACCACCGCGCACGCCGCGGGTCCGGACGGGGTCGCGCAGAGCTTCCTGTGGGTGGCGGTGATCCTGGTCGCCGCCAAGCTCGGCTCGCTCGTCGAGCGTGCCGGGCAGCCGGTCGTGCTCGGCGAGATCCTGGTCGGCGTCGTGCTCGGCAACCTCGTACTCGCAGGCATCGGCTTCGCCGAGCCGATGCGCGACGACGCGGTGATCGTGTTCCTGGCGCAGCTCGGCGCGGTCATCCTGCTCTTCCAGATCGGCCTCGAGTCGAACGTGCGCACGATGCGCAAGGTCGGCGCGCGGGCGTTCTGGGTCGCGATGATCGGCGTCGCGGTGCCGTTCGCGCTTGGCACCTGGATCGTCGGCCCGTGGCTGCTGCCCGGGCTGTCGGACGCCGCCTACCTCTTCCTCGGCGCGGCGCTGACCGCGACCTCGGTGGGCATCACCGGCCGCGTGTTCCGCGACGCCGGAATCCTGCAGCGCGCCGAGGCGCAGATCGTCCTCGGTGCGGCGGTGATCGACGACGTGCTCGGCCTGATTATCCTCGCGGTGGTGGCGTCGATCGCGACGAGCGGGGCGGTAGACGCCGCCAGTGTCGGGGTGACGATACTGCAGGCACTCGGGTTCCTCGCCGGCGCGCTCGTGCTCGGCCAGCTGGCGGCGCCATGGCTCAGCCGGGGATTCGCGAAGATCCACCCGGGCGCAGGGATGAAGCTCACCGTCGCGCTCGCCGTCTGTCTCGTGTTCGCCTACGTTGCGCACGCGATCGGGCTCGCGCCGATCGTCGGCGCGTTCGCCGCCGGGCTGGTGCTGGAGGAGGTCCATTTCCGGGACTTCGAGGCGCCGCGGATCCGCGCCGAAGTCCTCGGCGCGGTCGCTCGCGCCGACGATCAGACGCGCACCGCCGTGGACAGGGTGCTCGACCATCACCGCGAGCGGCATCTCGAGCACCTCGTGGAACCGGTGGGGCACTTCGTGGTGCCGATCTTCTTCGTGGCCGCCGGGATGCAGGTGAAGCTCGACTCGCTCGCCGACCCGAAGATCCTCGGGCTCGCGCTGGCGCTGACCGCGGTCGCGATCGCCGGCAAGCTGGTGTCCGGCATGGCCGCCGGCGGGGTGAACCGCTGGCTCGTCGGCTGGGGCATGGTGCCGCGGGGCGAGGTCGGCCTGATCTTCGCCTTCGTCGGCAAGGCCGTCGGCGTGCTCGACGACCAGCTGTTCGCGGTGATCGTGCTGATGGTCGTCGGCACCACGCTCGTCACGCCGCCGATCCTCGCCTGGCTCATCCGGCGGCAGGCGGTGCCGGCTCGCGGCGCGCGGGCTCGCGCCGGTGAAACCCTTCGCCACAGACCAGCATTAGCCGGCACCAGCCCAGACGCGGCGGTTGAGATACCCTCCGCGGTTCCGCAACGGAACCGGAGCGCGGCGTGGCGAGAATCTTCCTGACCCATCCCCCAGAAGCGCTCGCCAATTACTACGGCGATCGCGCGGTCGCCGGACTGAAGGCGCTCGGCGAGGTGCGCTTCAACACCGCGGGGCGCGAGCTGACCGTCCCGGAGCTGATCGAGGCCGCGCGCGGCTGCGAGGTCATCGTCTCGTATCGCCAGACGCCGGGCTCGCCGGAGCTCTTCGCGGCGAGCCCCGACCTGGTGGCGTTCTCGCGCTGCGCGATCGACATCCGCAACGTCGACGTCGCGGCGGCGAGCGCGGCGGGCATCCTCGTCACGCAGGCGAGCGCGGGATTCATCGCCTCGGTGAGCGAGTGGGTGATCGGCGCGATGGTCGACCTCGGCCGCCGCATCACCGCCTCGGCCGAGTCGTATCACGCCGGGGTGGTCCCGCCGGGGGTGATGGGCCGCGAGCTCAAGGGATCGACGCTCGGCATCCTCGGCTACGGGCAGATCGGCGAGTACCTCGCGCGGCTCGCCGTGGCGCTGGGGATGCGCGTCCTCGTGCTACGACCCGTACAAGGAGGTCGGCGATGCCCGGGCTCGCGCAGATGGACATGCCGGCGCTCCTCCGCGAGTCGGACTTCGTCGTGTGCCTGGTGGTGGCGAACGACTCGACCGAGAAGCTCGATGAACGCCGCCGCGTTCGCCGCGATGAAGCCGGGCGCCTACTTCGTCAACGCCTCGCGCGGCAACCTCGTCGACGACGATGCGCTCGTCGCCGCGCTCGAGTCCGGACGGCTCGCGGGCTGCGCGCTCGACGTCGGGCGGGCGCCGGACCAGATGCCGATGCCGACGATCGCACGCCACCCGAAGGTGATCGCGACGCCGCACACGGCCGGGCTCACGCTGCCGGCGATCGAACACCAGTCGCTCGGGACGGTCGCGCAGGTGGCGAAAATCCTGCAGGGCCGGGTGCCCGAGGGGGCGGTCAACGCCGAGCGCGCGACGCGGCTCGCGCGGCTGCGGCGCTAGGCGGCGACCCGCGGTCGCAGCAACCGGATCACGTCCGTGTCTGCAACCGGCGTGAAATCGTCGTAGAACACGCTGACGCCGGCGAAGTCCTCCGGCGCGGCCAGGCACACCACGTCGTCGGCGAACGGCCGCACGCGCTCGAGGCCGCGCGGCGAGGCGACCGCCAGCGCGCACACCACCCAGGCGGCGCCGCGGGCGCGCACGGCGCGCAAGGCGGCCATCATCGTCATCCCCGTCGCCAGCCCGTCGTCAACGACGATGACGACGCGCTCGCGCGAATCGAGCGGCGGGCGATGCGGCGTGTACGCCGCGCGCTGCGCGCGGATCGCCTTCATCTGGAGCGCGGCTTCCCGTGCGAGCCAGCCGTCGTCGGCGCCGGCGGCCAGGGCGTGCTCGGTCACATAGATCTTGCCGCGCTCGTCAACCGCGCCGGCGGCCACCTCGTCGGACCTCGGCGTCCGCAGCTTCCGCACGAACACGACGTCGAGGTCGCCGGCGAGGGCGTCCGCGATCGTGCGGCCGAGCGCCACCGCGCCGCGCGGGATGGCGGCGACGAGCGGGCGCTGCCCGCGGTACTTGGCGAGCGCGCGGGCGAGCCGCGCGCCGGCTTCGCGTCGGTCGGTATACATGCCCGGGTGATAGCACGCGCGCCGGCCAGGGCCGGGTAAAACACCGTCAAATGTGCCAATTGATGCACGGCCGCGCGGCCCGGCGGATAATTCGGGCGGGTCCGCCACGGAGATCGGCATGAAGCGCGTCACGCTAACGCAGTACCTGATCGAGCAGCAGCGCAGCGCCGGCAAGGTTTCGCCCGAGCTCCGGCTCCTGCTCGAGGTGATCGCCCGCGCGTGCAAGATGATCAGCCACGCGGTGGGGAAGGGCGCGCTCGCGGGCATCGGCGACGTCGTCGGCACGCAGAACGTGCAGGGCGAAGCGCAGAAGCGCCTCGACGTGGTCGCCAACGAGGTGCTGGTCGAGGCGAACGAGTGGGGCGGCCAGCTCGCGGCGATGGTGTCCGAGGAGATGGACGAGCCCCACCTCATCCCCAACCGCTACCCGCGCGGCCAGTTCCTGCTGCTCATGGACCCGCTCGACGGGTCGTCGAACCTCGACGTCAACATCTCGGTCGGCACGATCTTCTCGGTGCTGCGCTGCCCGGACGGGTGCACCACGATCGACGAAAAGGCGTTCCTGCAGCCGGGGTCGCGGCAGGTCGCGGCCGGCTTCACCGTCTACGGCGCGTCGACGATCCTCGTGCTCACGGTCGGCAACGGCGTCGCGAGCTTCACGCTCGACAAGGAGCTCGGCTCGTTCGTGCTGACGCACGGCGCGCTCACGATCCCGCCCGACACGCAGGAGTTCGCGATCAACATGTCGAACATGCGCCACTGGGAGCCGCCGGTGCAGCGCTACATCGACGAGTGCCTCGCCGGGAAGACCGGCACGCGGGAGAAGGACTTCAACATGCGCTGGGTGGCGTCGATGGTCGCCGACGTCTACCGGACGCTGTCGCGCGGCGGCATCTTCATGTACCCGCGCGACGCGAAGCACAAGGACGGCCGGCTGCGCCTGATGTACGAGGCGAACCCGATGGCGTTCATCGTCGAGGAGGCGGGCGGCGCCGCGACCAACGGCCCGCAGCGGATCCTCGACATCCAGCCCGACGCGCTCCACCAGCGGGTGGGCGTCGTCCTCGGCTCCAAGAACGAGGTCGAGCGGGTCACGCGCTACCACGTCGAGAAGTGATTCGCCGCTTCCTCCTGGGGCTCGCGCTCGCCGCGCTGATCGCGGGCGAAGCGGCGGCCCAGAAGGACGTCGCCGACCCGCTCGAGCATTTCCTCGGCACCGCGCCCCCGGGGCGCGCGAAGCGCGCGCTCGACGACGGGGTCGTGCGCACGAGCGGTGACTTCAACAACGACGGCCTGCCGGACGTCGCGCTGTGGCAGGAGCCCGACTTCGGCCCGTACGACGGGCCGGTGTTCCTCTATCTCGGGCGCAAGGACGGGCGCTTCGCAGCGTCCGGCCTGATCGTCGTGAGCGCGCAGACCTTGTTCCGCCCGCTCGCGCGCGAGCGCGGGTCGGCGCAGCTCCTGGTGTGCGCGGCGGACGCGAAAGTCGCCGCCGGCTACGCGGTGGACGGGTTCGTCGTCGCGTACCTCGCGCGCGATGCGCTGCCCGATGCCTGCCCGGCGGGCGATGCGCTGGAGATCGAGCGTCTCGACGTCGCGCGCTATCGGGTCAACGGACTTCAGGCCTGGATCAGACGATGACGCAGACAGCAGGAGAAGGCGCGCAGGAGGTGCTCGCAGCGCTCTCGAGCGGGCGGTCGATCCCGAATTTCACGTCGCGCGATGCGGCGTTCGGCGCCACCGAGGCGTACGCGGTCGCGGCGGCGCTGCACCGGGCGCGGCTCGCGCGCGGCGAACGCGCGGTCGGGCGCAAGATCGGCTTCACCAATCGCAGCCTCTGGCCGGTCTACGGCGTCCACGAGCCGATCTGGGGCCACGTCTACGATACGACGGTCGTGCACGCGCGCGACGGGCGCGCCGAGGTCCCGATCGGACCGCTCCCCGAGCCGCGGATCGAGCCGGAGATCGTGCTGCACTTCGCGGCCGCGCCGCCGGTCACGCGCGACGAGGCCGCGATCCTCGCGTGCGTCGACTGGATCGCGCACGGGTTCGAGATCGTGAGCTGCCCGTTCCGGGACTGGAAGTTCAAGGTGGCGGACACGGTCGCCGCGAACGGCCTCCACGGTGCGCTCGTGATCGGTACGCCGGTGCCGGTCGCCGGCATCGCCGACTGCGCGCGGAAGCTCCGCGAGTTCCGGCTCGCGCTCCTCAGGGACGGCGTACTGCACGCCGAAGGCACCGGTGCGAACGTGCTCGACTCGCCGCTCCTCGCGTTCGCGCATTTCGCCGGCGTGCTCGCGCGGCTGCCGCAGTTCGCGCCGGTCGGCGCGGGCGAGGTCGTGACGACCGGCACGCTGACCGACGCCTACCCGGTGAAGGCGGGCGAGCGGTGGAGCACCCGGCTCGCGGGAATCGAGCTGCCCGGGCTCGAGCTCGCCTTCCGGTAGGAACGGGAGAATCGCTGCCGGGGGCAGCGGTTCTGCACTTCTCGGGGAGCACGAGGGGTGTGCCCCCTCGTGTCGTGCTCGACCTATTCGGGCTGGATCCCGGCGTCGCGGATCGCCTTCCCCCAGACCTCGTACTGCTCCTTCGCGAACGCGGCGAGCTCGTCGGGCGACGAGCTGGCGCCATCGAACGCCTGCCGGGTGAGCTGCTCCCGGACGTCGGGGCGTGCGACGATCGCCACGACTTCGCGGTTCAGGCGGTCGACGATCTCTTTCGGCATCCTCGCCGGGCCGAACAGCCCCGCCCAGGACACGATCGGAAACTTCGGCATCCCGGTCTCGGTGATCGCCGGCACGTCGGGCAGCAGCGGACTGCGGCGGTCGAGCGTCGTGGCGAGCGCGCGGAGCTTCCCCTCGCGGATGTGCGGCGCGACCGTCGCGTAGGAGCTGATCATCACGTGCACCTGTCCCTGCAGGAAATCGGGGATCGCGGTCGGCTCGGTCTTGTACGGCACGTGCACGAGCTGGATGCCGTTCAACGCGAGAAACATCCCCGTCAGCACGATCGACGACGTGTTGCCGGTCGCATAGTTCAGCTTGCCGGGATTCGCGCGGGCGTAGGCGACCAGGTCGGCGAGCGTCGCCGCCGGGACGGCCGGGTGGACGACGATGAAGAAGGTGTAGCGCCCGACCAGGCTGATCGGCGTGAAGTCGGCGAACGGATCGTAGGGCAGCTTCTTCTTGAGGTGCGGCGCGGCCGAGAGCGGGCTGTTCGTCGCGAGGAGCAGCGTGTGCCCGTCGGGCGGGGACTTGGCGACCAGTTCCGCCGCGATCTGTCCGTCCGCGCCGGGCCGGTTCTCGACCAGCACCGGCTGGCCGAGCGCCTGGCCGAGCGGCGGCCCCACGATGCGCGCTACGATGTCGGTCGAGGAGCCGGCGCCGAACGGCACGATGATCCGCACCGGCTTGGACGGGAATTGCGCTGAAGCGGTTGCCGCGCACAGCACGAGCACGAGCGCCGCGAGCACGCGCACGATTCCGATCATGTCGGCCTCCTCCTTCTTCTGGTTGGCGGCAATGATACAGTCCCCCGCATGGGCGTCCTCGTCGACGGCGTGTGGCACGACCAGTGGCACGACACCGCCGCGACCGGCGGACGCTTCGTGCGGCGCGAGTCGCAGTTCAGGAGCTGGGTGACGCCCGATGGCGGGCCCGGCCCGACCGGCGAGGGCGGATTCCGCGCGGAGCGCGGCCGGTACCATCTCTACGTATCGCTCGCGTGCCCCTGGGCGCACCGCGCCGTCGTCTTCCGCAAGCTGAAGGGGCTCGAGGGCGCGGTCGGCATGTCGGTCGTGCACTGGCTGAGCCGGGAGCACGGCTGGACGTTCGACGCCGCGCCAGGCGTGGTCCCCGATACGGTGAACGATGCGCGGCGCCTGTACGAGATCTACGCCAAAGCGAACCCGCGCTACTCGGGCCGCGTCACCGTGCCGCTGCTCTGGGACAGGGCGCGCGGCACGATCGTGAACAACGAGTCGTCCGAGATCATCCGGATGTTCGGCTCGGCGTTCGACGGAGTCGGCGCCGCACCGGGCGACTACTACCCGGTCGATCTCCGCGACGAGATCGACGCGGTCAACGACCGCGTTTACGCAACGGTCAACAACGGCGTGTATCGGTCCGGATTCGCGACGTCGCAGGCGGCGTACGACGAAGCGGTCGTGCCGCTGTTCGAGACGCTGGACTGGCTGGAAGCGCGGCTCGCGACGCGGCGCTATGTCTGCGGGGATCGGGTGACGGAGGCCGACTGGCGGTTATTCACGACGCTGGTGCGGTTCGATCCCGTCTACCACGGGCACTTCAAGTGCAACCTGCGGCGGCTCGCGGACTACCCGAACCTCTGGGCGTATACGCGCGATCTCTATCAGCACCCCGGGATCGCTTCGACGGTCGATTTCGAGCACATCAAGCGCCACTACTACGAGAGCCATCTGCGGGTGAACCCGAGCGGGATCGTGCCGCGCGGGCCGATCCTGGACTTCGACGCGCCGCACGGGCGCGGGTGAAACGCCGTAAAGCGGACTGTCAACGCCGCTCTCGATCCGAAGCGACGTCCGGCATGCTGTCCTCGCCTGAAACTGCCGACGCTGTCCGCCCGTTTTCACGTCGCCCGCTCAGCGCGTAACTCCCGGTCACCTTCGTAGTCGGTAAGAACTGCAAAGGTCGGTAAGTCTTCCCGGGACGCGTCGCCTCACGATGGAGTACGGCGACGCGGCTTAGCTATCGTGCATGGGTGATGCCGGACTCGTAGTGCTTGACCTGCTCCTCGGGGATGCCCCAGCCGACCAGCGCGCCGGCCGCACGGCCCCGCCCGCGGTGAAAGGAGGGGCAATGGACGTGCCCGAGCCTCACGTCATCGCCTACTCGTGATCGCACTTTCTTCTTACCCGGGCATCTCGGTTGCATCCCTTAGCCCTTCCGCCCGAATCCAAGGAACGTCAATGACTGCCCGCAAACCAGGTCCTTCGCGTAAACCGACTCCGGCCGCCAAGTCGCAAGATTCGGCAGGCCCGTCGGCGCGCCACGCAGCCGCCGCAAAGTCCACCGCGCGTTCGACGGTCAGCGGGTCCTCCCGCCCGGCCCGCGCGATCGATCCTGGGGCCAGCGCCGATGCGCTGCTAGCGAAGCAGGCCGTCACGGAGCGGCTCGCGGCGGCGATGCCGTTCAACGCCAACAAGCCGCTAGAACACGGGCGCCTCGCGCTGCAGCCACAGCCCGGCCAGAGCGTTCAGCCTGCCAATCCTTCCGCGACCGGCAGCACCCTCACCGAGACGAACGAATCCGACAAGGTGGGCGGCGGCGATCCGCGCGTCGGGATGAACCCGGCGAGCGGTCCGCTCGATCGAGTCCGCGTCGACTCCGGCGACCGGGTGTTGACCACCAACCAGGGCGTGGCGATCGCCGACAACCAGAACTCGCTCAAAGCCGGGCTGCGCGGCCCGGCGCTGCTGGAGGACTTCATCCTCCGCGAGAAGATCACCCACTTCGATCACGAGCGCATCCCCGAGCGCATCGTCCACGCGCGCGGCTCGGGCGCGCACGGCTACTTCGAGTGCTACGAGTCGCTCGAGCGCTACACCGCGCGCGTCGATTTTCGCCGCAGGCCGGCAAGCAGACGCCGGTCTTCGTGCGCTTCTCCACCGTCGCTCGGCGAACGCGGTTCGGCGGACACGGTGCGCGACGTTCGCGGGTTCGCGGTCAAGTTCTACACCGACGAAGGCAACTGGGACCTGGTGGGCAACAACATCCCGGTGTTCTTCATCCAGGACGCGATGAAGTTCCCCGACCTGGTGCACGCGGCGAAGCCGGAGCCGCACTTCGCGATGCCGCAGGCGGCGAGCGCGCACGACACGTTCTGGGACTTCGTGTCGCTCATGCCCGAGTCGACCCACATGCTGATGTGGGCGATGTCGGACCGCGCGATGCCCGCGCAGCTACCGGATGATGCAGGGCTTCGGCGTGCACACGTTCCGTTTCGTCAACGCCGAGGGCGAATCGCACTTCGTCAAGTTCCACTGGCAGCCCGCTCGCCGGGACGCACTCGCTCGACTGGGACGAGGCGGTGAAGATCTCCGGCGCCGACCCCGACTTCCATCGGCGCGACCTGTGGGAGGCGATCGAGGCGGGCGCATACCCCGAGTACGAGCTGGGCGTCCAGATCTTCACCGAAGAGCAGGCCGCGAAGTGGCAGCTTCGACGTGCTCGACGCGACCAAGATCGTGCCGGAGGAGCTGGTCGCCGGTGCTGCCGATCGGGAAGATGGTGCTGAACCGCAACCCCGACAACTTCTTCGCCGAGACCGAGCAGGTCGCCTTCTGCGTGGCGCACATCGTGCCGGGCATCGATTTCTCCAACGACCCGCTGCTCGCGGGCCGGATCCATTCGTACGTCGACACGCAGATCTCGCGGCTCGGCGGACCGAATTTCCACGAGATCCCGATCAACGCGCCGCTCGCCGAAGTGCACAACAACCAGCGCGACGGCATGCACCGCCAGGCGATCCACCGCGGACGCGTGGCCTACGAGCCCAATTCGCTCGGCGGCGGCTGCCCGTTCCAGGCCGGGATGAAGGGCTTCCGATCGTTCCCGCAACCGATCCGCGCCGACAAGGTGCGCGGCAAGCCGGAGCGCTTCGCCGAGCACTACACCAGGCCACGCTGTTCTGGAACAGCCAGACGCCGGTGGAGAAGGCGCACATCGTGCGCGGCTTCCGCTTCGAGTTGACCAAAGTTCAGGTGATTGCGGTCCGCGAACGGGTGGTCGCGATGCTCGCCAACGTTGCCGACGAGCTGGCGGAGGCAGTGGCGCTGGGCCTCGGCATGGAGATCCCCGCCGCGCTGCCGAAGGCGCTGGAGAAGTCGCCGGATCCCGAGGTGGAGACGTCCGCGGCGCTGTCGCTGTTCGCGCGGCCCGGCGACGGCAGCATCCGCGCGCGCCGGATCGCGATCCTGGTCGCCGATGGTCTGGATGCAGCCGGCGCGCTCGCGATCCATGCCGGGCTGGCGGAGGAGGGCGCCGTACCGCGCTTCGTCGGCGCCCGTCTCGGTAGAGTCAAAGTATCCGGCGGCAAACCCTTCGACGTCGAGATCACGCTCGAAACTGCGCCCTCGGTGCTCTTCGATGCGGTGGTGATTCCCGACGGCGCGGTGGCGACCGCGACACTTGCAAAGAGCGGCCAAGCGCTCGAGTTCGTCAAGGACCAGTATCGGCACTGCAAGCCGATTCTCGCGCTCGGCGCGGGGCGGGAGCTGCTGGCGAAGGCCGGCGTGCCCGTGGAGCTCAGCTCCGGCGAAGCCGATCCCGGCGTGCTGCGCTTCCCGGGTGACAGCGCGGACCTCGCATTGCCGAAGTTCGTCGAGGCGATCTCGAAGCACCGCCACTTCGCGCGGGAGATCGATCCGCCGCGGGTTTAGCCGTCAATCCGGGTGTCGGCCTCCGGCAGGACAGGATTGGCTCCAATCAGGGCACCCGATCAGCAACCAGAAGCAGGACGTTCTCAACTTCCTGCGATCGCTCTAGCGCGCGAACGATCTTCTACGCGAGATCGGCCCCATCCTGCGCGGCCTGCAGCCGCCGCGCGTAGGCGTGCCGCGCCCGCAGCCGGCCGTCGGTCAGGATCTCGCTCAGCGCCGCGCCAACCACCATCGTCACGCCCAGGAGCGGGAGCACGAGCGCGAGACCGGGCACGCCGGCCACCGCGCCGCCGACGAACAGCATCAGCACGCTGACGAGCGGATGCAGGCGCAGGTTCTTGCCGACCGTCGCCGGCATGAACACGAAGTCGTCCAGCAGCCGCACCAGGATGAACAGCATGATCGCCCAGTAGGCGATCGCCGGATCGTGCGGGAAGTCGGTCGCCGCCACCAGCACCACCAGCAGGCAGCCGGCGATCGAGCCGACGTACGGCACCCAGGCGAACACCGCCGCGATGAGCGCGAGCAGCCACGGGCCCGGCAGACCGAGGGCCCACAGCCCGATGCCGAGCGCGAGCGTATCGACCAGGGTGAGCTTCACCAGGCCGGTGAAGTAGGAACGGCCGGTCTGGTGCATCTCGTGCAGCAATGCGAGCGTCTTCTCGAAGTAGGCGTTGGGCACGGCGCGCGCGATGAAGCCGTGGAACCGCCGCCCGTCGCGCAGGAAGAAGAACGCGAAGAAGGGCCCGAGCAGCGCCGCCGGCAGCCATGCGAGGATCGACACCGCGAGCGGCTGCACCTGCCGCTCCAGGAACGTGTTGGAGTAGTCGCTGAGCCAGGTCGTGACGCTCGCCGCCAGGTTGGCGCGCGCGAGCACCGACCAGCGCGCCTCCAGCGCCGCCAGCGTGCTCTCGAGCAGCGCCGCCCCGCCGCGAAGGTAGCGCTCGACGCCCGCCTGCCAGTCCTCGGCGCGCGCCCCCGCCCAGGTGAGCAGGGCGAGCGTCGCGGTCATGAGCACGATCAGGAACACGGAGGTGACGATCGCGGCGGCGCCCTCCCGCCCGACGCCCGCGTACATCAGCCGCCGCATCGGCGGCTCCAGCATGTACGACAGCACGAGCGCCATCAGCGCCGGAATCACCAGCCACAGGATGTGGTTGAGCGCGACGAGCAGGAGGCAGGTCGCGGCGAAGATCCCCGCCCACGCGACCGGGCCGGCCCGGTTTGCGGTGGGTTCGATCGACGTGGTGCCGTTCTCGGCGGTCACAGGTGCTGCTCGGTCCGCTGGCCGAGCACTGTCGCAGCTCGCAGGCGCCGGCCGAGGTGGCGCGAGAGCTGGAGCAGGATCCTGTTGGCGAGCTTGGCCTCGGTCTCCAGCAGCGCGAGGAAGTCGCTGCCGAAGAACACTGCGAGCTGGGACGCCTCGAGCGCGCGCGCCTGCGCGGCGCGCGGCGCGCTGTCGAGCAGCGCGAGGTCGCCGAAGAAGCTGCCCGCGCCGAGCTCCGCGATCGGGCTGTCGGGGCGGCCCTTGCGGCAGATCAGCACGCGGCCGGTGCGGACGATGTAGAGCGCGTTCCCCTGTTCGCCCTCGTCGAAGATCACCTCCCCGGCGAGGTACTCGCGCTCGTGGAGGACGCCCTGGACGATCTTGAGCTCGCGCACCGACAGGTTCGCGAACAGCGACAGCGCCTTCAGGTCCTCGAGCTGGCTGCCGCGAGCCGGACGCCGGAAGCCGAGCACGAGGCTAGGCGCGGATCACGCGCGACGCGTGCGTGGCGGAGGCACCGGCGACTTCGCGCGGGCGCGGTTCGGCGAAGGCGGCGATTGGGCCCATGGCGGTTCCGGAAGCGGCGCGATTATACCTGCGCGATCGGGCGCAACGCAGCCGCCCGCCGTACACACTACACTGCAGTGCTCCGGAGCCGAACCCGAGGAGCTGACGCCGTGACCCGTCTCCTGATCGCGATAGTCGCCGCGCTCGGCGTCCTGTCGAGCGCCGGCGCCGCGTATCCCGAGAAGCCGATCCGCTTCGTCATCCCCTCCGCCGCCGGGGGCTCGCCCGACGTCCTGATGCGGATCCTCGCCCAGCAGCTCTCGATGCAGCTCGGCGTTGCCATCGTGATCGAGAACAAGCCGGGGGCATCGTTCGTGATCGGCACGATGGACATCGTCCGGGCGGCGCCGGACGGCTACACGCTCGGCTACGGCAACATCGTCTCGCTCGCGATCAACCGCTCCCTGCTCGCCAGCGTGCCGTACGACGTCGAGAAGGACCTGACGCTCATCTCCAACTGCGTCCGGGTGTTCAACCTGCTCGCGGTCAACAAGAACCTGCCCGTCACCTCGGTCCAGGAGCTGATCGAGTACGCGCGGAAGAACCCGGGCAAGCTCGTCATGGCCTCCGGCGGCAACGGCACCACCGGTCACCTCGGCGGCGAGCTCTTCAAGGCGATGACCGGCACGTACATCCTGCACGTCCCCTACCGCGGCAGCCCGCAGGCGATCAACGACCTGATCGCCGGCGAGGTCAACCTGATGTTCGACAACCTGTCGTCGATCACGCCGCACGTCAAGGCGGGGCGCGTACGCGGCCTGGGCGTCTCGGGCCCGCGCCGCTCCCCGGTGTTCCCCGACTTGCCCGCGATCAACGAGATCGTCCCCGGGTACGAGACGGTAGCGTGGGGCGGCGTGATGGGGCCGGCGAACCTGCCGCGGGACGTCGTCGCCAGGCTCAACGCGGAGATCAAGAAGGCGCTCGCCTCGGCAACGGTGCAGCAGCGTTACCGGGACCTCGACACCGAAATCGACGGCGGCTCGCCCGAGGAGTTCCTCGCGCTCTCGAAGCGGGAGACGGTCAAGTGGGCCGAGGTCGTGAAGCGCGCCGGCGCGAAGGTCGACTAAGATGGCCGAACGGTTCGATCTCGTCATCCGGCACGGCACCGTCGTCGACGGCACGCGCGCACCCCGGTACGTCGCCGACGTCGCGGTGTCCGGCGACCGGATCGCCAGGGTCGGCGCGCTCGCCGGCGCGCGCGGCGCCATAGAGATCGACGCCACCGGCAAGATCGTCGCCCCCGGCTTCATCGACGCCCATACGCACGACGATCGCCTGATGCTGTCGGCGCCGGAGATGGCCCCGAAGGTGAGCCAGGGGGTCACGACCGTCGTCGCCGGCAACTGCGGGATCTCGCTCGCGCCGCTGCCGGCGGGCGCGCCGCGGCCGGTCACGCCGCCGCTCGACCTGCTCGACGACCAGGGCGCGTGGTTCCGCTTCGGGACTTTCGCCGCGTATGTCGCCGCGCTGCGCGAAGCGCCCGCCGCCACCAATGCCGCGTTGCTGGTCGGACACACGACGCTGCGGGTCGCGACGATGGACGACGTCGAGCGCGCCGCGAGCGACGACGAGATCCGGCGCATGCGCGAGATGGTGCGCGAGGCGCTCGCCGCGGGTGCGATCGGCGTTTCCACCGGCCTCTACTACGAGCCGGCCAGTGCGGCGCCCACCGAGGAGGTGATCGAGATCTGCCGTCCGCTGCGCGAATCGGGCGGGCTCTATTGCACGCACATGCGCGACGAAGGCGACCGGGTGCTCGAGTCGCTCGAGGAGACGTTCCGCGTCGGCCGCGAGGTCGGCGTTCCGGTAGTGGTCTCGCACCACAAGGTCGTGGGTCTCCCGAACCACGGCCGCTCGCGCGAGACGCTGCCCGTGATCGCCGAGCGCATGAGGACCCAGGCGATCGGCCTCGACTGCTATCCGTACTGCGCTTCCTCGACGATCCTGAGCGCGTCCCGGGTGGCGGTCGCGTCGAAGGTCCTCGTCACCTGGTCGAAGCCGCACCCCGAGTATTCGGGCATGGCGCTCGACGACGTCGTCCGCGCGATGAACCTTCCCCGGGACGAAGCGATCGAGCGCCTGCGGCCCGCCGGCGCGATCTACTTCTCGATGGACGAGGCGGACGTGCAGCGCATCCTCGGCTTCGAGCGGACGATGGTCGGCTCGGACGGGTTGCCGCACGACGCGGCGCCGCATCCGCGCCTGTGGGGCACCTTCCCGCGCGTGCTCGGCCACTACTCGCGCGAGCTCGGACTCTTCCCGCTCGAGACCGCCGTGCACAAGATGACCGGGCTCACCGCGGCGACCTTCGGCCTGAAGGATCGCGGTGTCGTGCGGGCAGGCGCCTACGCGGACCTGACGGTGTTCGACGCCGGCACCGTCGGCGAGGCGGCGACCTTCGCTCAACCCATCAAGCCCGCGCGCGGGATCGAGTCGGTGATCGTCAACGGCGCGATCGTCTGGTCCGAGGGTCGCCCGACCGGCGCGCGGCCGGGTCGGGTGCTCGCCCGGGACGCGCTGCGCTACGGCCGCGCTCGGTGCTAAGCTAGCCGCGCAATTCGGCCAATCGCCGCGATGGGAGAGCGTGCCGGGCGCGCGATACGCGGGCCCGGCACCGCCGAAGGCGCAAACGCCCGTGAACCGCTCAGGCTGAACACCATCGCAGGCGGGCCGCTCTGGAGAGCGCCCGGACTCGGGTGAACGACCGAGTACCGGGCCACCGAAGGGGCACGCGGGGAAGCGCGAAGTGCGCGTCGCCGCAATCTCTCAGGTACCGAGGACAGAGAGGGCGAAGCGAGATCGTCGCTTCGCCCTGTCGTTTTCTGGAGCGCGGCTTGCCCGAGAGGACGGTCCTGAACGCCACCCACCGCGCAGCGGGCGCGAAGCTCGTCGATTTCGCCGGCTGGGAGATGCCGCTCCACTACGGCTCGCAGATCGAGGAGCACCACGCGGTGCGGCGCGCGGCGGGCATGTTCGACGTGTCGCACATGCGCGTGGTCGAGATTCTCGGCACCGGCGCGCGCGATTTCCTCCGCCATGCGCTGGCGAACGACGTCGCCAAGCTCGATGCCCCGGGGCGCGCGCTCTACTCGTGCCTGTTGAACGAGCGTGGCGGCGTCGTCGACGACCTGATTGCCTACTTCATCGCCGACGACGCATATCGCCTCGTCGTCAACGCCGGCACTGCGACCAAGGACATCGCCTGGCTGGGCGAGCTCGCGGTGCGCCGCCCGCTCGACGTCGCCGTCGTCCCGCGCCCCGATCTCGCGCTGATCGCGGTCCAGGGGCCCGCCGCGCGCTCACTCGCCTGGGCTGCGATCCGCGGCCTCGAGGCGGCGACCGCGGGGCTGCGGCGATTCCAGGGCGCGTTCTTCCGCGACTGGTTTGTCGCGCGTACCGGCTACACCGGCGAGGACGGTTTCGAGCTCATGTTGCCCGCGCCGCTCGGCGAGCGCACGTGGCAGCTGCTCGCCGCCGCCGACGTCAGGCCTTGCGGACTCGGCGCCCGCGACACGCTGCGGCTCGAGGCGGGGATGGCGCTCTACGGCCACGAGATGGACGAGACGACGAGCCCGCTCGAGGCCGGCCTCGCCTGGACCATCGATACGAGGACCGATCGCGACTTCGTCGGCCGTGCAGCGCTCGGCCCCCCGACCCGTTCGCTCGTCGGGCTTGTGCTCCTCGACCAGGGCGTGCTCAGGGCGCAGCAGGTGGTGCGCACGGCACACGGCGACGGCGTCACCACGAGCGGCTCCTTCGCGCCCACCCTCGACCGGTCGATCGCGCTCGCACGCGTGCCCGCCGCGGTAGCGGCGGGCGACACCGTGGAGGTCGAGGTTCGCGGCAAGGGCCTGCGCGCCCGCGTTGTGACGCCACCTTTCGCGCGCGACGGGAAGAGCTTGATCGACCGATTTCCGAACTGAGCCAACGGGAGCATCCGGTGAAGACACTCGACGACCGCAAGTACACCCCTACCCACGAGTGGGTCCGCACCGAGCCCGACGGCACGCTCGCCGTCGGCATCACCGACTTCGCGCAGGACGCGCTCGGCGACATCGTGTTCGTCGAGTTCCCGAAGGTCGGGGCGAAGGTGAGGGCCGGCGACGCGGTCGGCGTCGTCGAGTCGGTGAAGGCCGCCTCGGACATCTACGCCCCGGTGTCGGGAGAAGTCGTGGCGATCAACGACGCCATTCCCGACCACTGGGAGCAAGTCAACCAGGACGCGTTCTCGGCGTGGCTCTACAAGCTGCGGCCGTCGGACGCGGGCGAGCTCGCGCGCCTGCTCGACGCGAAGGCCTACGCGGCGACCGCGGAGGACTCGGAATGACCGCGCGTCCGGCGCTGACGGCCGGTGCACTTCCCGCCTTCGCCGCCCGGCACATCGGACCGAGCCCCGCGGAGCAGCAGGCGATGCTCGCCGAGCTCGGGTTCGCTTCGCTCGACGACATGGTCGAGCGCCTGATCCCCGCGACCATCCGCGACCGCGCGCCGCTACAGTTCCCGCACCTGGGGGACGAGCCGGAGGTCCTCGCCGCGCTGCGGCGCCTGGCGGCGAAGAACACAGTGGTGCGCTCGTTCATCGGCATGGGCTATCACGGCACGCACACTCCGGCGGTGATCCTGCGCAACGTTCTGGAGAACCCGGCCTGGTACACGGCCTACACGCCGTACCAGCCCGAGATCTCCCAGGGCCGCCTGGAGGCGCTGCTGAACTTTCAGACGATGATCACGGACCTCACCGCGCTCGACGTCGCGAACGCGTCGCTCCTCGACGAAGGCACCGCCGCGGCGGAGGCGATGGCACTCGCCGCGCGCAGCGCCCCGGCGGCGGGCGGCCCTTTCTACGTGGCGGACGACTGCCATCCGCAGACGATCGCAGTGGTGCAGGTGCGGGCGCAAGCCGCCGGCATCGGGGTCGTCGTCGGGCGCCCGGAGGACGCGCTCGCTACAGACTGCTTCGGGGTGCTCCTCCAGTACCCCGCCACGAGCGGCGAGATCGTGGACCATCGCGAGCTGATCGCGAAGCTCCGCGCGAAGAACGTCCGCGTCGCGATGGCCGCCGACCTCCTCGCGCTCACGCTGCTCGCGCCGCCGGGCGAGCTGGGCGCCGATATCGCCGTCGGCTCGGCGCAGCGCTTCGGCGTGCCGATGGGCTACGGCGGGCCGCACGCGGCCTACCTCGCGTGCAGCGACGCGCTCAAGCGCGGCTTGCCGGGGCGTCTCGTCGGCGCCGCCGTCGATAGCCACGGCGACACCGCCTACCGGCTGGCGCTCCAGACCCGCGAGCAGCACATCCGTCGCGAGAAGGCCACGAGCAACATCTGCACGTCGCAGGTGCTGCTCGCCGTGATGGCGAGCATGTACGCGGTCTACCACGGGCCCGAGGGCCTGGCGGCGATCGCGCGGCGCGTGCATCGCCGCGCCGCCGTGCTCGCGCACGGCCTCGCTCTGCTGGGCTGGCCGGTGGAGACCCCGCACTTCTTCGATGCCTTTGTCGTGCGCACCGGCCCCGACACCCGGGGCGTCCACGCCCGGGCCCTCGCCGCGGGCTTCAACCTGCGGCATGTCGACGACGCGAGCATCGGCATCGCGCTCGACGAGACGACGACCGAAGGCGAGGTGGAAGCACTTTGGCACGTCTTCGCGGTGAAGGGCGAGGCTGCGCCGCCATGGTCCGCGATCGACGCCGCGGCCCCCGACCGGCTGCCCGCGCCGCTGAAACGCGCGAGCGCCTTTCTCACGCACCCGGTGTTCGCGAGCCACCGCTCCGAGACCGAAATGCTGCGCTACCTGCGCGCGCTTTCCGACAAGGACCTCGCGCTCGACCGCACGATGATTCCCCTCGGCTCGTGCACGATGAAGCTGAACGCGACCACCGAGCTCCTCCCGATCACCTGGCCGGAGTTCGCGAACCTCCACCCGTTTGCGCCGGAGGACCAGGCGCTCGGGCTACCGTGAGCTCGCCGGCGAGCTCGAGCGCTGGCTCTGCGCGATCACCGGCTACGACGCTTGCTCGCTCCAGCCGAACTCCGGCGCGCAGGGCGAGCTCGCCGGGCTGATCGCGATCCGGGCGTATCACGCGAGCCGCGGCGAGGGTCACCGAAACGTGGTGCTGGTGCCGGGGTCCGCCCACGGGACGAACCCGGCCTCCGCGCACATGGCCGGCTGCGCGGTCGTCGTGGTCGCGACCGACGCCAAGGGCAACGTCGATCTCGACGACCTCGCCGCAAAGGCGGCGAAGCACGCTGCGGACCTCGCCGCGATCATGATCACCTACCCGTCGACGCACGGCGTGTACGAGCCGAACGTCCGCGAGGTCTGCGAGATCGTGCATGCGCACGGCGGCCAGGTGTATCTCGACGGCGCGAACCTCAACGCGCTGCTCGGCAGCGCGTCGCCCGGCCGGTTCGGCGCCGACGTTTCGCATCTGAACCTGCACAAGACCTTCTGCATCCCGCACGGCGGCGGGGGACCCGGCGTCGGGCCGGTGGCGGTGAAGGCTCATCTCGCGCCGTTCCTCCCCGGGCATCCGCTGCAGGCGCGTGCGCCCGGCGGTGTGGGACCGGTTGCGTCGGCGCCCCTCGGCAGCGCCGGCATCCTGCCGATCTCGTGGGCGTTCATCGCGCTCATGGGCGGGCGCGGGCTGACCGAGGCCGCGCGTGTCGCGGTGCTGAACGCGAACTACGTCGCGAAGCGGCTCGCGCCGCACTTCCCGATCCTCTACACCGGCGAAGGCGGCGGCGTCGCGCACGAATGCATCGTCGATCCGCGTCCGCTGAAGGACGCGGCCGGGGTCATCGCCGAAGACATCGCGAAGCGCCTGATCGACTTCGGCATCCATGCGCCGACCATGTCGTTCCCGGTTCCGGGCACGCTGATGGTCGAGCCGACCGAGAGCGAGTCGAAGCGGGAGCTCGACCGCTTCGTCGACGCGATGATCGCGATCCGGGCCGAGATCCGCGAGATCGAGCGCGGGCACTGGCCGCGCGACGACAATCCGCTCAAGCACGCGCCGCACACCGCGCGCGCGGCGGCCGCGGACGAGTGGATGCATCCGTATTCGCGGACCCGCGCCGCCTATCCGGTCCCGGCGCTCCGCGGGACGAAGTACTGGTCGCCGGTCGGGCGGGTGGACAACGTGTACGGCGACCGGCATCTCGTGTGCACCTGTCCGCCGGCGTCGGAGTATCAGGCGCCGTAACCGGCGCGAAGCCGCCCGACGCTCCCGGCGCGTCAAACCGCGTCCGCGAACGACGTGGTATTAAGCGGGTCTGACCGCCACCTCGCACCGATGACTGCACTCGCCAAACCCCGCTCGATGCTGGTCCTGCTCCTCCTGAGCGGGCTGATCATTTCGCTCTGCATGGGGCTCCGCCAGAGCCTCGGCCTCTTCATGCGCCCGATCACGCTCGAGCTCGGCGTCTCGGCCGCGGCGTTCAGCTTCTCGCTCGCGCTGCAGAACATCGTCTGGGGGTTGAGCCAGCCGTTCGTCGGCGCGGCGGCCGACCGGTACGGCGCGCGGCCGGTGCTCGTCGTCACCTCGCTCGTCTACGCTGGCGGGCTCGCGCTGATGGTGTTCTCGAAGGGCGCGCTGGGGCTCAACATGGCCGGGTTCCTGGCGGGGATCGGCATCGCGGGGACCGGCTTCGGCGTGCTGATCGGCGTGGTGGCGCGCGCGACCCCGCCGGAGCGGCGCAGCCAGACCGTCGGCGCGGTGGCGGCGGCCGGCTCGCTCGGCACGATGGTGCTCGCGCCGATGGGACAGGCGCTGATCGACGCTTTCGGCTGGCACGTCGCGATGTTCGCGTTCGCCGCCGTGGCCGCGTCCCTCGCGCTGCTCGCGCTGGGGATCCGGGACCGCACCGGGCGGCCGACGCCCACGCCGCCGCGCTGCCGCTGTCGCTGGGGGAGGCGCTGCGCGAAGCGGCGAAGCACCGCGGCTTCGTCGCCATGACCGCCGCCTACTTCGCGTGCGGTTTCCAGCTCGTGTTCATCACCACGCACCTGCCGCAGTACCTCGAGCTCTGCGGCGTGTCGCCGAGCGTCGGCGCCACCGCGCTCGCGCTGATCGGCCTCTTCAACACCATCGGCACCTATGCGTTCGGCCTGCTCGGCGCGCGCTACAGCCAGAAGCGCCTGCTCGCGCTGATCTATCTCCTGCGCACGGTGTTCATCGCCGGCTTCGTGCTGCTCCCGGTGACCGCCGAATCGACGCTCGTGTTCGCCGCGGCGATGGGATTGCTGTGGCTCGGCGTGGCGCCGCTCATCACCGGCCTGATCGGCCGCGTCTTCGGTCTCACGCACTTCAACACGCTCTACGGCGTCGTGTTCCTGGGCCACCAGGTCGGGTCGTTCTGCGGGGCGTGGATGGGCGGCCTGGTGTTCGACCTCACCGGCGCGTACGGCATGGGCTGGGCGGCGCTGATCGCGATCGGCGCGATCGCGTTCACCCTGCAGTGGACGATGGACGACCGCCCGCCGCCGGTGCGCCGGCCGGCGGGCGGTGCCGTCCCGGTCGGCGCCTGACCCCCCGTGGGTCGGGCCGGCGGCGTAACATGCGGCGGCAACGGGCGACGACGGAGCGGACGATGGCTGAAGCGGAACCCAGGTGGCGGCTGAACGGCGTGCGGGTCGTGCACGCGAACGAGCTCGATATCAACACCCCGCAAACGCCCGGGATGAACCGCGCGGCGGCGATCACCGCCGCGCGCGCCGGCGCGGAGAAGCTGTGGGCGGGGACGGTCGTGATCCACCCGAAGGCGAAGACCGGCGCGCACCATCACGGCCCGGTCGAGAGCGTGATCTACGTGGTGAGCGGCCGGGCGCGGATGAAGTGGGGCGAGCGGTTGGAGTTCACCGCCGAAGCGGGCCCCGGGGACTTCATCTACGTGCCGCCGTTCGTGCCGCACCAGGAGATCAACGCGAGCGACGACCGGGAACTCTCCTGCGTGCTCGTGCGGAGCGGGCAGGAGCCGGTCGTCGTCAACCTCGACATCCCCTCCGTCGAGCCGAATCCCGAGGAAGTGTACTGGGTGGACAACATCCACCCGGCGCCCAAGTAGCCGCGTCGGCTGCGCCCGGCGCGGGACCTCAGCCGAGCGTCGCGCGTGCCCGCGCGAGCGCCTGTCTCGTCGCCTGCTCTTCGGCTTCCGCGTGCGCCCGCGCCGCCTGGGCGGCGATCGCCTCTGCCCGCGCCCGGACCTCGGCTGCCTTGCGCACCCGCGCTTCGAACGCGATGCGCTCGCGCCGCGCCGCGAGCGCCTGCTCCACTGCGGCGAGCTTCGCCTTCGCTTCGGCGTCGGCACGGGCCTCGGCCTCGCTGACCGCCGCAGCCGCCTCCTGAAGGGCCTGCTGAAGGGACTGCTCGACCGCGGCGAGCCTCGCTTTCAGCTCGGCAACGGCCCTGGCTTCGGCATCGACCACTGCCGCGGACGCCTTCAGGAGCGCCTGCTCGGCGCAGATCCTGTCCTCCGCCGCCTCGCGGGCGGACGAATCGAACTCGACCCGCGCGCGCCGCGTCCGGATCAGCTCGGCGAGCGCTTTCTCCTTCGCGTCGGCTTCGGCGATCGCCTGGCGCTCGGCCTCGATCGCCTCTTCGGCCGCGAGCCGCAGCGTTTCCTCCGCGCGCAGTCGCGCCTCCGCCGCTTCTCTTGCCCGCGACTCGGCCTCGTACCGCCGCGTCGCTTCGGAGGTCGCGCGCATCACCGCCGTCGAGTGCGCCCCGGCCTCTTCGGCGGCGCGCCGATCGGCTTCGTTCTTGCCAATCGCGACCGCGCGCAGCGCCGCGTCCGCGACGCGGCGTGCTTCGGCCGCCTGCGCGGCTGCGGCCTCGGCCGCGGCGCGAGCGGTGTGCTCGGCGGTCGCCTGCGCTTCGGCCTCGGCGCGCTCCCGTGCCTCGGCGGCGGCCTGCTCCTCCGCGCGCATGCGAGCTTCCACAGCCGCTCGGGCGTGCGCCTCGGCTTCCGCCCGCCGTTCCGCTTCCGCGGCAGCGCGCTGCATCGCGCCCGCATGGGCGTCGGCTTCTTCCGCGGCGCGCCGTTGCGCTTCGCTCAGCGCGATGGCGGCGTCCTTGAGCGCTGCCTCGGCTCGCTGGCGCTCCGCGGCCGCGTCCGCCGCTGCGGCTTCGGCCTCGGCGCGCGCGACTTCCTCGGCCGCCCGGCGCGCCTCGGCCGCGGCGCGAGCGGTGTGCTCGGCGGCCGCCCGGGCTTCGGCCTCGGCGCGCTCCCGTGCCTCGGCGGCGGCCTGCTCCTCCGCGCGCATGCGAGCTTCCACAGCCGCTCGGGCGTGCGCCTCGGCTTCCGCCCGCCGTTCCGCTTCCGCGGCAGCGCGCTGCATCGCGCCCGCATGGGCGTCGGCTTCTTCCGCGGCGCGCCGTTGCGCTTCGCTCAGCGCGATGGCGGCGTCCTTGAGCGCTGCCTCGGCTCGCTGGCGCTCCGCGGCCGCGTCCGCCGCTGCGGCTTCGGCCTCGGCGCGCGCGACTTCCTCGGCCGCCCGGCGCGCCTCGGCCGCGACGCGTTCCGCCGCACGGGCTGCGGCATCCGCCTCCGCACGTGCGCTTGCTTCGGCCGCGGCACGAGCTTCCGCCTCGGCAGCCGCCCGCTCGGCCGCGCCGGCCGCAAGCTCGGCTTCCGCGCGCGAGCGCGCTTCGGCCGCGGCCCGGGCCTCCGCCTGCGCCGCGCTACGCGCCTGGGCCGCTTCGAGCGCCGCCGCTTCCGCCGCGGCGCGCGCGTCGGCCTCGGCCAGCGCGCGTGCATCCTCGACCTTGCGCGCTTCGGCGCGCGCGACGGCTTCCCGCTCGGACTCGGCGCGCAACATCGCGGCGACCTTGGCGCGCTCCTCGGCTTCGAGTCGCGCCCGCGCGAGGTCCCGCGCTTCGGCCTCGGCTCTGGCGTTGACGGTTGCGGCCTCGGTCGCGCGCGCTTCCAGCTCCTGGCGCGCCCGTGCGGCGATGGCCCAATCCTCTTCCGCTCGCGCGCGCAGCTCCGCCGCCTGCCGCGCCTGGTGGTCGGCCCGGAGCCGGGCTTCGGTCTCGCGCGCCGCGGTCGATTCCGCCTCGATCCGCGCTCGCGTCTCCTCCGCCGCGCGCGCCGCCGCCTCGGTGTGGACCTGCTGGGCGCGGCCGAACTCTTCCTCGAGCCGCGCACGCTCTTCCTGGACGGTGCGGATCGCGGCGTCGAGCGCTTGCCGGACGCGCAGCGCTTCGAGGACGCGCGCCTGGGCCTTCGCGCGCTCGCCCGCTTCCTGCACGGCGGCCTGCTCGGCCCGCACGAGCGCCTCGGTGAGCGCGTGTGCGACCGAGTCGGCGTTGGCACGTTCCTCCGCGGCGGCGCGCGCCTTCGCCTCGATGGCCGCGCGTTCGAGCGCGGCCTGCGCAGCGCGGGCCTCCGCCCGGACGCGCGCTTCGGTTTCCTTCAGCAGCACCGCTTCGGCCTGGTCGAGCGCCGGGGCGCCGGGCGCGGGGGCGGGCTCGAACAGCCCGCGCGAGCGCGCGTCCTCCTCCGGCGTCCGCTCGGCGGGCGAACCGGCATCGAACGCGAGCCGGATGTTGGTGGGTTCCTGCACAGCCATGGCAGCCTCCGTGGGCGGCGCGATTCGCGCCTGACCTAGGAATCTTGAACAATATCACTGGTTTGGCAACGCGGGCGGCTTTTTTTGGGCGGGCCGCCGCCGCGCCCTCCCGGTTTGACAGCCGCTGCCCGGGGGCGGTAAGGTCCCGGTGGCAGTACTGAAGGGGAGTAGCCTCACAGCAACGATCGTCATTCCGGGACTCGCGTCCCCGGTCGTGCTGGCAACGAAGCTCGTTGTGGCGAGACCTTTACCGACCGGTAAAGGTTTTTTTTCGCCCTCCCTTTCCGGTCGCCGTTCCAAGGGCGAAAAACGGTCGAGATGCCGTCCGCGCGCCCGATGGAACTGCCGGTTCCTGCCCGTCCAGTCGTAGCCCCTGCCGGTGCTTTCGTCCGGGACCTCCGTCCCGGCGCCGCTGCCGTCTCGACCTCACCGTCCCCCGAGGTCATGAAACGCGCCCAACACGAAGAAACCGCCGTCGCCGCCCCGCCGCAGGAGCGCGCGCCCGCCTGGCACTGCCTGTCCACCGCCGACGTCGCGGCCGAGCTCGCGACCAACGTCGCGGCCGGGCTGCCGCGCGCCGAGGCCGCGAGCCGGCTCGCGCGCTACGGCCCGAACGCGATCAAGGAAGGGGAGAAGCGCAGCCCGTGGCGGATGCTCGCCGACCAGTTCACCGACTTCATGATCATCGTGCTCGTGGCGGCGGCGGTGATCTCCGGGTTCATCGGCGAGGTCATCGACACGATCGCGATCGTCGTGATCGTGCTGATGAACGGGACGATCGGCTTCATCCAGGAGTACCGCGCCGAGAAGGCGATGGCGGCGCTCAAGAAGCTCGCCGCCGCCACCGCGCGCGTGGTGCGCGAGGGCGCGACGAGCGACCTGCCGGCCGCCGAGCTGGTGCCGGGCGACATCGTGCTGCTCGAGGCCGGGAACGTGATCCCGGCCGATCTGCGCCTCGCCGAGAGCGTGGTGCTCAAGACCGAGGAGGCGGCGCTCACCGGCGAGTCGGTGCCGGTCGAGAAGCGCACCGAGGCGGTCGAGGGCGCCGACCTCTCGATCGGGGACCGCCGCAACATGGCCTACAAGGGGACGACGATCGCGTACGGCCGCGGGCGCGGGATCGTCGTCGGCACCGGCATGCAGACCGAGCTCGGCAAGATCGCCGCGCTGCTGTCGCTCGAGGGCGAGGTGAAGACCCCGCTCCAGAAGCGCCTGGCGGACTTCGGCCGCAAGCTCGCCATCGCCGCGCTGGTCATCTGCGGCGCTGGTGTTCGTCTTCGGGCTGCTGCGCGGCGAGCCGGCCGCGCTCATGTTCCTCACCGCGGTGAGCCTCGCGGTGGCGGCGATTCCGGAGGCGCTGCCGGCCGTCGTCACGATCTCGCTCGCGCTCGGCGCGAGCAAGATGGTGAAGCAGAATGCGCTCATCCGCCGGCTCCCGGCGGTGGAAGCGCTCGGCTCGGTCACCTACATCTGCTCGGACAAGACCGGCACGCTGACGCAGAACCGCATGAGCGTCGAGGAGTTCTGGCTCGAGGGGCGGCACCTGAAGCACCCGGAGCCCAAGGACCTGCAGGGGGAGACCGCGCGCCGGATGCTGAGCGCGCTCGCGCTCAACAACGACGCCTCGGCGCCGGAGGGCGGGACCCAGTTCGGCGATCCGACCGAGATCGCGCTGCTGGTGGCGGCGCGCAGGGCAGGCTACGACAAGCCGGCGCTCGAGGCGCAGACCCCGAGAGTCGCCGAGCTGCCGTTCGATTCCGATCGCAAGCTCATGACCACCCTCCATGGCGAGGGGCAGGGCATCGTCGCGTACACCAAGGGCGCGCCGGAGAAGCTTCTCGAGCGCTGCACGCTCGCCCTCGCCGACGGGCGGACCGGCCCGCTTGCCGCGGCCGAGATTGCCGCCATGGCCGAGCGCATGGCGGCCGAGGGGCTGCGGGTCATCGGCGTGGCGTACCGCAACTGGGACGCCGTGCCGGGCGCACTCGCCTCCGAGTCGCTGGAGCAGGGGCTCGTCTTCGTCGGCCTCGTCGCCATGATCGACCCGCCGCGGCCGGAGGTGGCCGAGGCGGTGCGCCTCTGCAAGACCGCCGGCATCACGCCGGTGATGGTCACCGGGGACCATCCGGCGACCGCGCGCGCCATCGCCACGCGCCTCGGGATCCTGAGCGAGGGCGGCAAGGTGCGTCACCGGCCAGCAGATGTCGCGGCTCGCCCCCGGCGAGTTCGAGCGCGACGTGAAGGACGTGCGCGTCTACGCGCGCGTCGACCCGGCGCAGAAGATCATGATCGTCGCCGGCGCTGCAGGCGAAGGGCGAGTTCGTCGCCATGACCGGCGACGGCGTCAACGACGCGCCGGCGATCAAGCGCGCGGAGATCGGCGTGGCCATGGGCAAGATCGGCACCGACGTGTCGCGCGAGGCCTCCTCGATGGTGCTGCTCGACGACAACTTCGCCACCATCGTGAGCGCGGTGCGCGAGGGCCGCCGCATCTACGACAACATCCGCAAGTTCATCCGCTACGTCATGGCGGGCAACATCGGCGAGATCGTGGCGATCCTGATGGCGCCGTTCCTCGGCATGCCGATCCCGCTGCTGCCGATCCAGATCCTGTGGGTCAACCTGGTGACCGACGGCCTGCCGGGGCTCGCGCTCGCGATGGAGCCGGAGGAGCGCACCATCATGCGCCGCGCGCCCCGTCCGCCCGACGAGAGCGTCTTCGCGCGCGGCATGGGCTGGCAGGTGCTGTGGACCGGCATCATGATCGGCGGCATCACGCTCGCGGTGCAGTGGTGGGCGATGAGCATCGGCTCGCCGAACTGGCAGACGATGGCGTTCACGTCGCTCACGATGTGCCAGATGTTCGTGGTGCTCGCGATCCGCTCCGATCGCGAAGGGCTGCACACGATCGGAGTGTTCTCGAACTGGCACCTCGCCGGCGCCGTGTTCCTGACGTTCCTGCTGCAGCTCGCGGTGATCTACATCCCGGCGCTGAACCCGATCTTCAAGACCACGCCGCTCACCGCCCAGGAGCTCGCGATCGCGCTGCTCCTGCCGGCGATCGTGCTCGTCATGGTCGAGTTCGAGAAGGTGTTCATCCGCCGCGGCTCGCTGTACGCGGAGCGGCCCGGCGCGCAGCGTCCCGCGCATGCGACGTGAGGCGTCCCGGGCGAGGAGGTTGCCATGCTGAGACTGCTGCTGCCGATCGACGACGCGGGCAAGCTCGACCACGCCGTGCGCTACGTTGCGATGTGCCAGCGCGAGACGAGCTGGCCGATCCGGCTCCACCTCCTGCACGTCGAAACGCCGTTCTCGAGCTACGTCGCGTCGAAGCTCCCGGCCGGCACGATCAGGCGCTACCATGACGACCACAGCCAGGCGGTGCTCGAGCCGGTGGCGGCGGCGCTTCGCGCAGCGCGAACATCCCGTGCCGGACGCACACCGTCGTCGGCGATCCGGTGACGTGCATCGTGGACCACGCGCGCGACACCGGCATCGACCGGATCGCGCTGGTGACCCACGCGCGCCAGACGATCCCCGAGGTGCTGTTCGGCTCGGTCACCTCCGGCGTGCTGCAGCAGTCTCCGGTGCCGGTGGAGATCGTGCCGATCGAGCCGGGGTCGCCGCTGCGCGTCTACGCGCGCGCCGCCGGCGCCGGTGCGACGATTCTCACGCTGGTGTATCTCGCGCTCGAATAACCCACAAGGAGCCGGCGAATGACCCTCGACAGCCCCGAGTTCTGGATCGCCCTCGCGCAGATCATCGGCATCAACATCGTGCTCTCCGGCGACAACGCGGTGGTGATCGCGCTCGCCGCGCGGTCGCTGCCGCCGAAGCAGCAGAAGCAGGCGGTGCTGTGGGGCAGCGGCGCCGCGGTGGTGATGCGGATCGTCCTCACCGTCGTCGCCGTGGAACTGCTCAAGCTGCCCTGGCTCAAGCTGATCGGCGCGGTGCTGCTCTTCTGGATCGCGGTCAAGCTCCTGCTGCCGGAGTCGGAAGGCGAAGGCGGCGGGAAGACGGGCGCCAGCATGGCCGCCGCGGTCAAGACCATCCTGATCGCCGACCTGGTGATGAGCCTCGACAACGTCATCGCGGTGGCGGCCGCGGCCAAGGGCAGCCTGCTCCTGCTCATCCTCGGCCTCGGGATCTCGATCCCGCTGGTGATCTTCGGCAGCACGCTGCTGCTCGGGCTGATGGAGCGCTTCCCGATCATCATCACGATCGGCGCTGCGCTGCTCGGCTGGGTCGCGGGCGAGATGATGATCTCCGACCCGGTCGCGAAGGGCTGGGTCGATGCCAACGCGGCGTGGCTGCACTACGCCGGCCCGGCGGCGGGCGCGGCAGCGGTGGTCGTCATCGGCAAGCTGCTCGCGAAGCGGCACGAGGAGGGGCCGGTGATACTCGACGATCTGGCTGCGAACGATCCGCAGCCTGCGGCGGGCGGCGCGTCCGCCGCGAGACCCAAATAGGGGAGGGGCTCATGTTCAACCGGATCCTGCTTGCCGCCGACGCCTCGGACAACGCGCTGCGCGCCGTCGATTACGTGATTGCGCTAAGCGACGAGCTCCGCGCGCTGCACGCGATCGACATCCACCTGCTGAACGTGCAACGGCCAGTCACGGGCGATGTGAGCGCGTTCGTCGCCAAGGAGGCGCTGCGCGACTACCACCACGACCGCGGCGTGAAGGCGCTCGAGCGGCCTCGCGCCCGGCTCGACGAGCGCGGCGTCCCCTACAGCTTCCACCTGCTGGTCGGCCCTCCCTGGCAGATGATTGCCGAGTACGCCAGGGAAAAGGCGTGCGATCACATCGTCATGGGGCGGCGCGGCCTGGGGTCGTTCACCGGGGGGCTCCTCGGATCGGTCGCGCAGAAGACGTTGCAGCTCGCGGAGCCGAGCCGGTCGAAGCTCGTCGAGCTCCTCAAGCGCGGCAACTTCTGGGTGATGCTGTCGCTCGGCGAAAAGATCTCCCGCGCGGGCCCGCCTTGGGACGACGTGATTCCGCTCGCGCACGCGCTGATCGACGCCGCGCCCGACCGCGTGGTGTGGGCGACCGACTGGCCGCATCCGGTCTCTACCAAACAGCCGCCGAACGAGGGCGATCTGATCGAGCTTCTCTACCGCTATGCGCCGGACGAGGCGACCCTGAAGAAGATCCTCGTCGACAATCCGGCGAAACTCTTCGGGTTCGACCGATGAAACTGCTCTCGTTCGAGGCCGCGGGCAAGCGGCGCTTTGGTGCGGTCGCCGGCGACGGCATCGTCGACCTGACCGGCGAGTCCGGCTCGCTGCGCGAAGCGCTCGCCGCGAATGCGCTCGGCCGCCTGCGCGAAACCGCTGCGGCGCGTAAGCCTCAGTTCGCGCTCGCCGAGGTCACGTTCCTGACCCCCATCCCGGTACCCGAGAAGATCATCTGCGTCGGCGTCAACTACGGCAACCGTAACGAGGAATACAAGGACGGCTCCGCGCCGCCGAAGTACCCGAGCGTATTCCCGCGCTTTCCCGGGTCGTTCGTCGGGCACCGCGCGCACCTGCTGCGCCCGCCCGAGTCGGCGCAGCTCGACTACGAAGGCGAGATCGCGATCGTCATCGGGACGGCGGGGCGGCGGATCGCCGAGCGCGATGCCGAGCGCCACATCGCGGGGCTCACATGCCTTAACGAGGGCACGATCCGCGACTGGACGAAGCACGGCAAGTTCAACGTCACCCAGGGCAAGAACTGGGACGCGAGCGGCGCGATCGGCCCCTGGCTCGTCACCGCGGACGAGTTCGCCGGCTACGACAGCCTGCGCGTGACGACCCGCGTGAACGGCGAGGTGCGACAGGACGACACGACCGCGAACCTGATCTTTCCGTTCCGGCACCTGATCCACTACATCTCGACGTGGACGACGCTGCAACCCCGGTCGTGCTCGTGAAGTGAGGACCGCCCGCCGTCGAGCGGGGTGTTGCGCTAGGCGTCCGGCTTCGCCAGCTTGATAGCGCGCATCACCGCCGCGGTGCGGGTCTCCACGCCGAGCTTCTCGTAGATCCGTTCGAGATGCTTCTCGACCGTGCGCGGGCTCGCCCCGAGGATCGCCGCGACGTCGCGGTTCGTCTTGCCCGCTGCCACCCAGTCGAGAACCTCGCGCTCGCGCGAGGTGAGCGGCGCCGCGGCGCGGTCGAACGGCGCGTCCGCGGGCAGCTGGCGCGCTTTCTCGATCGCCACGCTGAGGCGGTAGAGGTTCGAGAGATGCGGGCGCATGACCTCGGCGAGGTCCCGGTCGCGGTCGGTGAAGGCGCTGCCGCTGCGGTTGAACACGAAGCTCACCAGGAACCGCCCGTCGACGTGGATCGGCACCGCCATCACGTGCTCGATCCGGATCGGGCGGTAGTAGTCGTTGTAGAGGGGCGTGCGTTGGAACTCGGCGGGGGCGACGAGATCGTCGATCCGCCTGGTCACCGCGTTCGGGTTGCGCCCGTGCTCGCCCACGAGCGGGTGCTCGTGGAAGTACCGGTCGAACACCTCGACCTCGCGCCGCGAGATCATCCCCGACGGCACGACGGTGCGGTGCCCCCGGTCGAGGTCGCAGACGACGAGCGTGGTCAGGTCGGAGCCGACGAGCCGGGGCAGGTGCTCGACGCCGCGTCTTGCGAAATCGGTACTGCCGGTGCACGCTTCGCCGATCGCGTGCAGGGTGTCGAGCGCGCGGCGCAGCTCGCGGCTGGAGAGCCGGGGGGGCGTGCCTGCGGTCGCGAGGTGGGGCTGGGACATCGTCGATCTCCTGGTCCGAAGGCCGCGTGCCGACGCCAGATTTCTACCAACTAGTAAGTTACTTGTCAACCTATAGGTAGGTAAAACGTGGTATCTTCGCGCCGTGCACCGGGACGGGGCGCCGCCCCGGCCAGAACGAAGACGAGAGCGATGCCCCGCAAGCCGGCCCAGGACACCGCCCAGCGCATCCTGGACATCGCCGAGCGCCTGGTCCAGACGCGCGGCTTCAACGGGTTCAGCTACGCGGACATTGCCGGGGCGCTCTCGCTGACGAAAGCTAGCCTCCACTATCACTTCCCGAGCAAGGCCGAGCTGGGGACCCACCTCATCGCCCGCTACGAGAAGGGGTTCGTCGAGGCGCTCGGCGAGATCGACCGCACGGGCGTCAATGCACGCGAGAAGCTCGCCCGGTACGCGAAGATCTACGCCGACGTCCTGCGCAACAACCGGATGTGCCTGTGCGGCATGCTCGCCGCCGAGTACGCCACCCTGCCCAAGGCGATGAAGGACGAGATGCGCCACTTCTTCGACGAGAACGAGCGCTGGCTCGTCGCCGTGCTCGAGGAAGGGCGCCGGTCCGGCGCACTGAAGTTCTCCGGCTCGTCCCTCGACGTCGCCCGCGCGCTCGTCGGGTCGCTCGAAGGCGCGATGATGCTCGCCCGCTCGTACGGCGAGGTGGCGCGCTTCGAAGCCGTCGCCGACCGGCTGCTCGCCGAGCTCTGACCCCGCCCGGGGGCTTCACGCCCCCGGCTCGTTTCGCACCCCCATCCGGGGACCGGATCCCCTCCGGTACGTAGGCCTACGCATTTCCGGTTTGCCCCGCGCGCCTTACAAATGGCGCCATGCCGGTCCGCACGCGGGCCGGCGAGTCAAAACCGAACCGGAGGCGTCGAATGACGCCAAAGCTCACGCCTGAAGGAGAGCCGCCATGCTGACCCAAGCACCCGTCGTTACCATCCTCCCGGCCAAGGACATGGACCGGGCCCGCGACTTCTACCAGCACCGGCTCGGCCTCACGCCGCAGGGCGCCCGGCCGGACGGCAAGTTCCTGTTCCGGTGCAACGGCGGCGCGACGCTCGCGATCTTCCCGAAGCCCGAGGGCACCAAGGCCGAGCACACGGCGGTGTCGTTCGTGGTCGACGACATCGTCGCCGAGATCCGCGACCTGAAGGCGCGCGGCGTCCAGTTCCACGACTACGACTTCCCGGGGTTCAAGACCGTCGAGCACGTCGCGGTCATCGGCGCCGACAAGGCGGCGTGGTTCAGCGACACCGAAGGGAACCTCCTCTGCGTGCACGAGGAGCTCGACCGGGAGAAGCCGGGGGCGGGCGCGGCCGGGGCGGCGCGGCCGGGGCGGCTCTGCTAGGGGACGCCGCGATGAAGCCGCTCGTCTACCACGCCGGGCAGCTTGCGGCGCAGGCCGAGGCCGGCACGACCCGCGTCGCGCAGAAGCTCGCGGACTGGGTCGGCCCGGTCCCCGACTTCGCGCGCGGCGCGGATCTCATCGTCCTCGCCACGCCCGACGGCGGCGGCGAGCTGCGCTTCACGGTGCTGTCGGGGAGCGCGCCGCTCGTCCAGATCGTCGAGACGCCCGGGCTCGCGCTCGAGTTGCCGCCGGCTCGCCGCCGGGCAGGTGCCGATGCCGGCGGTGTGCGGGGGGCTCGTGATCAGCCTCGGGCTCGCCCGTCGCGCGCGCGTGAACGGGACGCTCCGGCTCGGCGCCGCTGGACCGGAGCTCCTCGTCACCGAGGCGTTCACGCTCTGCCGGAAGTACATGGCGCCTTCGGTCTCGCTCGAGCCTGCGGTCAGGGTGGGGCCGGCCCTGCGGCGCGCCCGTCGCGCTCGACGACCCCTGGCTCGCCGATCTCGTGGCGCGTGCGGAGACGTCGTTCCTCGGCAGCGTCAGCCCGGCGGGGATGCCGGACGTCGCGCATCGCGGCGGCAAGCCGGGGTTCCTGGCAATTCGACCCGGCTGCGCGGCGGCTTGCCTGGACCGAGTTCGTCGGCGACGGCGTCTTCAAGAGCGCCGGCAACGTGCGCGCGACGGGCACGATGGCGCTGCTCGTGCCCGGATCTCGCGTCGGGCGACGGCGCGGTGCTGGTACGGCCGCGCCGAGTACGTGACCGACGCCGCGCAGCGCACGCAGCGCGAGGACGCGCTGGTGCAGCATCGCGAGGAGTTCCCGCCGCAGGGCCGGATGACCTGCACGATCGAGCGGGCCGAGCGGCTGAGCGGGCTCCACCCGCGCGAGCGGATCGCGCGTGCGCCGCGCGTCACCTGCCGGTCGACCGTGCCGGAGCAGAAGCCGCGGTGAGCGGTCCGGCTGAGGCCGATCCCCTGACCTTCATCGACCCTCAAGGAGCAACCATGACGAAACGCAGCAGTGTTGTCGTGCTGGTGGCCGTCCTTGCCCTGCTCGCCGTATTCGCCCGGGCCGTTCGCGCAAGGCGCCGCGGCGAAAGCGGTGTTCACGCCCGTCGCAGACCTCAAGTGGATCGGCGCCGGCGTTCCCGGCGTGGAGACCGCGGCCGTCAAGGGCGACATGGCGAAGGGCGCGAGCCACTTCTACCTGAAGTACGCCGCCGGCTTCGTCGCGCCCGTCCACCATCACTCCCCGGACCACTACGTGACGACGGTCGCGGGCAACCTCGTCCTCGTCGTGGACGGCAAGGAGCATCGGCTGCCGCCGGGCTCGTACTTCGCCTTCACCGGCAAGGCGAAGCACGCCGCGCGATGCGAGGGCGCGCAGGACTGCGTGATGTTCATCGACGCCCGCGGCGCGTGGGACGTCGTGCTGGCGAAGCTGAAGGCCGCGAAGTAGCCGGCGCCGCCGCCGGTGACGTCAATCCCCCGAACCGGAGCTGACGAGACTCGGGCCAGAGCGAAACCGCGCGCGGACGAATCGGCGCTTCACGTCGAAGCAGAGAAAGAGGAACTGATCGTCCGCAGCGTGCACCGGACTGTGCGTGCGCTCGTAGGGATGCTCCCCGGCGGTGCGCCCGACGGGCACGAGCGCGTGCCGGCGATAGGGGTCGAGCAGCAGGATCTCGCCGCCCTCATGGCGCTCCGCGCGGCGGTGGTGATCGACGATCGCCAGCCGGCCGGGGTGCGCGACCACGATCGCGAAGTACACGCCCGGGTAGCGGAACTTGTCGTCGTGCAGGCTCACCGGGCCGCAGGCCTGGACGGAGAGGAGCCGCAGCGGCAGGACGCGGGCGCGTAAGTCGCAGGGCAGCAGGCGACTTCCACGCGCAGCCGGAGCGCGAGGCGGGCGGGGATCCGCGCGCGCACCGCCGCGAGCTCGGTCGTCTGCTCCGCAGTGAACCCGTCGGGCGCGAGCTCGCGCGCGAGTCGGTAGAGCGCGGCGAGCGGCGCGGCCGACCGGGCGGCGCGCCGGCCGGTGCGCACGAGCGTCGCGAGTCGGGCGGGCATGGCGCGATTATCCGACGGCAGTGCGTTAAGCTCGCGGCCGCCTAGAAGAACAACGCGCCGCGATGCCCGCCGACCGCAAGCCGCTGGACGCGACCGCGTTCGGCCTGATGACGCTCCTCTGCGTACTGTGGGGCCTGCAGCAGGTCGCGATCAAGCTGACCGCGCCCGACGTCACGTTCGTGATGCAGGCCGGGATTCGCTCGATCGTCGCCACCGCTCCTCCTCATGGTCTGGGCGCGCCTGCGCGGGCATCGCGCTCTTCGGCCGCGACGGCACGCTCGTGCCCGGCCTCGTCGCCGGCGCGATGTTCGCCGCCGAGTTCGTCTTCATCTACGCGGGGCTCGCCCACACCACCGCCGCCCGGATGGTGGTGTTCATCTACCTGACGCCCTGCCTGACCGCGCTCCTGCTGCCGGCGTTCGTGCCGAGCGAACGCCTGCGCGCGCGGCAATGGGCGGGCGTCCTGCTCGCGTTCGCGGGCATCGTCGCGGCCTTCGCCGAGGGCTTCGCGTCGGCGGGGGCCGCGCGACCCTGCTCGGGCGACCTCTTCGGCGTGCTCGCCGCGATCAGTTGGGCGGCGACGATCGTCGTGATGCGCGCCACGAGGCTCGCCTACGTGCCGGCGACAAAGACGCTCTTCTACCAGCTCGGCGTCTCGGCGCTCGTGCTGCCGCTCGTATCGGTCGCGATGGGCGAGCCGGGCGTGGTGCGCGTGACGCCGTTCGCGCTCGCGAGCCTTGCGTTCCAGAGCGTGGTCGTGGCGTTCGCGAGCTATCTCACCTGGTTCTGGCTGCTCACGCGGTACCTCGCCGCGCGGCTCGCGACCCTGACGTTCATGACGCCGCTCTTCGGCGTCGCGTTCGGCGCCGCGCTGCTCGACGAGCCGGTGAGCGCGGCGTTCATCGCCGCGGCGCTCGCGGTCGCGGGCGGGATCGTGCTGGTGAACCTCCCGGCGCGGGCGCCGGGGCGCTAGGTGCAGAGCAACAGCGAGTTCCCGAGCCAGAGCACGAAGTCCGGGCGCCGATAGCCGAGCCACGCGAGCGCCGCGCGCCGCGACGAGCGTCGAGGCGAGCACCGAGCCGCACGAGCGGGCGCGGCGTTCATGCCGGCTGGAGGGGCCGCGCCGGCTCCTCGCGGATCGGCAGGTTCACCACCGCGGCGACGAGGCTCAGCGCGACCGCGATCGCCCACACGCCGTCGTAGCTGCCGGCGCGGTCGTAGAAGTACCCGCCGAGCCAGCCGCCGAGGAACGCGCCGAGCTGGTGCACGAAGAAGACGATGCCGCTCAGCATCGCCATGTTGCGCACGCCGAACATCGCCGCCACCGTGCCGTTGGTGAGCGGCACGGTGCTCATCCACAGGATCCCGATCGCGATGCCGAAGACGTAGGCCGAGACCTCGGTGATCGGCAGCAGGACGAACGCCGCGATGACGAGCGCGCGTCCGGCGTAGATCGCGGCGAGCAGGGCCGGCTTCCGGAACCGCGCGCCCCAGATGCCGGCGAGATACGCGCCGGCGACGTTCGCGAGCCCGATGAGCGCGAGCGTGGTCGTCCCGACCGAGAGCGACAGCCCGCGATCGACGAGGAACGCCGGCAGGTGCGTGATGATGAACACGACCTGGAATCCGCACACGAAGAACCCGAAGGCGAGGAGGCGAAACCCGTTGTGCGCGAGCGCTTCGCGCAGCGCCTCGCCGGAGCGCATCCCGGCGTGTGCGCCGGAGACCTGCTCCCGCCACGGCAGGGCGGTCGAGAGCCCGGCCATCGACGCGGCGATGCCCGCCAGCACGATCAGCGCGGCCGACCAGCCGAGCCAGCCGATCAGCGACAGGCTCCCGGGGAGCATCACGAACTGGCCGAACGAACCGATCGCGGTCGCGATGCCCATGGCCCGGCTACGGCGCTCCGGCGGCACGGCCCGGCTCACCGCGCCGAGCACCACCGCGAAGGTCGTCCCGCTCAAGCCCAGCCCGAGCAGCACGCCGACGCTCAGGAGCAGCGCGCCGGGCGTCGAGGAGACCGACATCAGGACGAGGCCCGCGACGTAGAGCACCGTCCCGACGACCATCGTCCTTGCCGCGCCGAACCGGTCGGCGAGCATGCCGGTCACCGGTTGCGCGGCGCCCCAGACGAGGTTCTGCACCGCGATCGCGAGCGCGAAAACCTCGCGCCCCCAGCCGAACTCGAGGCTCATCGGCTGGAGGAAAAGGCCGAACCCGTGGCGGATGCCGAGCGCGATCGAGAGCACGGTCGCGGCGGCGGCGAGCATCGCGGCGGGGGAGCGCCAGCGCGTCACGGTCGCCTCTCGATCCGGACGAGGGCGGGATCGGCGTCGTCCTCGAACGCGAATCCGAGCTTCGAGGCGAGCGCGAGCATCGGACGGTTGGCGGCGATGACGAGGCCCTGCACCGCCGCGATGCCGGCCTTCGCGGCGTGCGAGAGGAGCAATGCCATCAGCCGCTCTCCGAGCCCCTGCCGCTGCCACCCGTCGGCGACGACGACGGCGAGCTCGGCGAACGGCGGATCGGAGACGGCGTGCTGGGCGATGCCGACGATGCGCGGCGGGTCTTCGCACGCGACTGCGACCAGGCCAAGCCCGGCCGGTCCGTCGACGCGCGTCATCCGCTCGAGTTGCGCCGGCGAAAGCTCGGCCACCGGGCCGAAGAAGCGGTTGCGGCGCGACCGCGGCGACAGCTCGCGGACGAACTGCTGCACGAGCGGTGCGTCGGCCGCTCGCACCGGGCGGACGAACGCGCGCCGGCCGTCGCGCGCGGCGATCGTGATCGAGGCAAACGACGCCATGTCGCGATCGCCGCGGCGCCGTACTCGGACTACTGCATGAGCGGCGCGAGCGCCGCGCCGATGCGCTCGCCCTGCGCCGCGTCGATCAGGCGGCCGAGAACGTCGCTGAACCGGCCCTGCACGCCCGACACGATGTACTGCCAGCGGTAGGCGGCGAGAATGCACGTCCGGACCTCGGCCGCTTCACCGAACGAGAACGTCCGTCCGGCGATCTTCAGGAAGTAGTCGGCGTCGGCTTCGGCCTGCGCCTGCAGGATCCCGTCCACTGCGCCCACGAGCTCGATCAGCTCGTTCACCGCCTGGTCGCGCTCGGCGGGCGCGAGCTTCGCGTCCGCGCGCACCCACTCGAGCTCGTCGAGGATGGCGTGCTGCGATTCCTCGCGCCAGTGGAAGAGGAAGACGTCCTTCCACAGCTCGGAGAGGTTGTCGTCGCGGTCGATGCTCTCGCGGTAGTGCGCGAGCACGAACAGCTCGATGAAGCAGGTGAGCCCGAGCACTGCCCAGTTCGACTTGCTGAGCACGACCGAGGCGACGGCGTTCGGCTCGGGGACGAAGCTGTAGCCCGCGGGCATGCCCGCGCCGATCATCTCCTCGATGCGGCGGAACATCTCCTGGTGCTTGATCTCCTCGTCGGTGAACCGCACGAGCGCCTCGAGCGCCTTCTGGTCGCCGAGCCAGTGATCGCGGCTGATCTCGAGCACCTTGGCGGCGATGAAGCGCTCGACCAGGCCGAACATGTTGGCGTAGGTGCGGCCCTGGACCTGGCTGAGGAGCCGCTGCTCGGCGGCGCTCAGGAACACCAGGCGGTCGACCTTGGACAGGCCGTTCGGCAGGAACTTCTTCGTGAAATCGAACGTGCGGCCGCGGATCACGTCGCGGTCGATGTCGAAGCGCATGCGCTTCGAGTTCTCGATGGACCTTCGCGTAGCGCGCGGTTTCGGTCTGCATCAGCATGGCGGGACTCTCCTCTGGGGTGGAAGGTTGACGGCGGTTACATTCCGACGAGCTGCGCGGCGGTCCAGCGGCGCCGGGCGAGCGCGACGAGCGACTGCGCGGCGACGACCGCTGGGTCGTAGTCGACGAGCAGCAGTTTCGGCAGCTTCGCGCCCGGCCGGACGCCGGCGACGCCGGGCGACGCGCGCGAGGTCGCGCACGATCTCGCGGATCTCGGCGCCGACGATCGGGCCGGCGAGGTGCATGAGCACGTTGGCGTGGCGCTGTTCCATGTCGTGGATCTCCTGTGGTCGGTCAGAATCCGTAGGCGAGGCGCCCGGCGCCCGCGAAGGGGCGCGGGGCGCGCGGCGAGGTGTCGATCACCGGCAGACTCGCGCCCGCTGCGGCGGTGACGGTGAGCTCGGCTGGCGGTGAAGGCCGCTACGACGGCGACGCCGCTACGATCGAGGCGGAACGAACCGCCGGCCTCGAGCACGACGTCGCGGCGGTCGCCGTCCTGGGTGAGCCAGGCAGTGCCGCGGCCGACGGCGACGGTGGCGCCGTTGCCGTTGCGGATGCACACCAGGTCGCCGCGGCGGATGCTGATACGCCTTGCGTTCATGGCGGATCTCTCCTTACGCCGCGAGCGCCACCGGCGCGGACGCCGGCTGCTCGATGCGGATGTGGATGGGAAGGGTGCGGCGCAGCGTCGCGAGCACGATCGAGCGGTCCTCCGCTTCGATCAGCATCCGGCGCACCGCCTCCGGGTCGGCGCCCGGCGCGGCCTGGAGCCGGATCGTGCATTCCATCGACTGGAAGCCGACCGGCGCGTCGCGGTCGATCCCCATCGTGCCGCGCACGTCGACCCAGCCGCGCACGTCGACGCTGAGCGCGACGAGGCGGATGCCGGCGAGGCTCGCGGCGATGCGGATGGCCGAGTCCTGCGACGCGGCGAGCGCGGCGCAGAAGAGGTCGCCGGCGGACGGCGCGCCGTTCGGGCCGCCGACCGCGCGCTCGGCGGCGACGGGGACGACGTCGGCGTCGCCCGAGCCGACGAACACGGTGGCGCGGAAGGGATCGGACGGATCGCGGTCGACGGTGGTCGCGTGGCTCGCGACCCGCGCCGCCTGCGGCGCGAGCGCGTAGACCGAGCGGAGCGTGGCCTGCGCCGTCTGGACGTTGGTGTGCCGGGTGATCATCGCTGGTACCTCTTTCTGCTGCGTGGGTGTTGCCGGGTTACATCCCGAAGACGCGGGCGAGGATGTGGCGGACCTCGCGCTCGACGTGCTCGTCGTGGAGACCGCCGACCGCTTCGAAGGCATGGTCTTCGGGATCGCCGTAGCTGTCGTCCGCGAAGTCGTCGTCGTAGCCGGAGACGGTGCTCTCGGCCGCGAGGATTGCGTCGTCGATGAGGTGCACGGCGCGTCTCCTAGTCGTTGCCGGCATCGGCCGGCGCGAAGACGAGCACCTCGCCTTCGGGGTAGACGACGATGGCCCGGCCCGAGTAGGCGGCGGCGCCCGCCGGCACCGGCATGACCGCGTACGCGGGGCTGGCGAGGACCGCGGCGTGGAGCGCGGCGAGCGCGACCACGGCGTGGATCAGGACGTTGCGAAGCATGGCGTGCCTCCTTGAAGCGGGTTGGATGCGGGACTGCATGGGTGCGCAGGCTACGGGCCGGAGGTATTCGCCCGATGTCGGTCCGGAAACAGTTCGTATCGCTGTGTAACCGGCAGGGGGCCCGCCTATAATCCGCACCGGAGTGCGGAGCGATCGCGGATGAGCACGGAAGAGACGAGCACGGGCAGGGTGCTGATCGTCGACGACGATCGCGCGGTGCGCGACATGCTCGCGGAGTACCTGACGACGCACGGCTACGAGGTCGCGCAGGCGGACGGCGGGGCCGCGATGCGCACCGAGCTGGAGCGCAGCGTCCCCGACGTGGTGCTGCTCGACGTCGGGCTGCCGGGGGAGGACGGACTGTCGCTCGCGCGGTATCTCCGCGAGCGCTACGACCTCGGCATCATCATGGTGACCGGCGCGGGCGAGGTGGTGGACCGCATCGTGGGCCTCGAGATGGGGGCCGACGACTACGTGGCGAAGCCGTTCGACCCGCGCGAGCTGCGCGCGCGCCTGAAGAGCGTGATGCGGCGGGTGCAGAGCCGCGCCGCGCCGGCGGCGCTGCAGGGGGCGAGCGCCGGCACGGCCGACGAGCGCATCCCGGTCGGCCGCTGCCTGCTCGACCTGAAGTCGCACCGGCTCTTCGAGCGCGACGGCGCCGAAGTCGCGCTGACCACGATGGAGTTCGAGCTGCTCAAGGTGTTCGCCGAGCACCCCAACCAGGTGCTGTCGCGGGACCGCCTGCTGACGCTCACCCGCAACCGCGAGTGGGAGCCGTTCGACCGCTCGATCGACATCCGCATTGCGCGCCTGCGCCGCAAGATCGAGGACGACCCCGAGAACCCGAAGGTGATCCGCACCATGCGGGGGGCGGGGTACATGTTCGTGCCGCCCGGCTAGCGGGCGGTTTGCAACCCCGCTTTGTAACCCCGCTTTGTAACCCGCTTGTTTCAGTGGTTGCCGCCGGGTAACACCGCGTCCGACCCGCCCGCACGGGCGGTACACTTCCCGCCATGGCCGATCGCTTGAAGCTCGAGGGGGATCTCGCCCGGCTGAGCGAGACCGAGATCACGCTGCGCCAGATCCTGGACAACAGCACGACGGTGCGCGTGTTCGCCAAGGATCTCGAAGGCCGCTATCTGTTCGTGAATCGCGCGTTCGAGCAGCACGCCGGACGGCCGCAGCGCGAGATCCTGGGCCGGACGACCACCGACATCGCCCCGCCCGAGGTCGCGGAGGGGCTGCGCGCGAACGACCGGCGCGTGATCGAGACCGGGTGCGCGCTGGAGGTCGAGGAGGCGAACGTCATCCGCGGCCAGCCGCGCACCATGCTCGCGAACAAGTTCCCGCTGCTCGGCCCCGACGGCCGGCCGTACGCCGTCTGCGGCATTTCGATCGACATCACCGAGCGCAAGCGCTTCGCGGAGGCCCTGCACCAGGCCGCGGTCGCGCTGTCGATCGCCGGCGGCGAGCGGGTCTTCGACGAGCTCGCACGCGCGCTCGCCGAAGCGCTCGGCGTCGACGCGGTGATGATCGGGGTGTTCGCCGACGAGAGCCGCTCGCGCATGCGCACGCTCGCGACCTGGCTCGACGGGCGGGCGCTGAAGGCCTTCGAGTACGACCTGGCGAAGACGCCCTGCGCCGGCGTCGTCGGCCGCGAGTTCCGGTTCGTCGGGCAGGGCGTGCAGCCCGAGTTCGCGCCGGGGACGATGTTCCAGGCGCTCGGCTTCGACAGCTACGCCGCGTACGCGCTGAACGACGCCGCGGGAGTCCAGCTCGGCCTGATCGCCGCGCTCGACCGCGGCGCGATGACCGACCGCGTGCTCGTCGAGTCGATGCTGAAGATCTTCGCCGCGCGCGCCGCCGCGGAGCTCGAGCGCACGCGCGCCGAGCAGGCGCTCCGGCATTCGGAAGCGAGCTACCGGTCGATCTTCGAGGCGAGCGAGGACCCGATCTTCGTCCACGACTGGGATACCGGCGCGGTCCTCGACGTCAGTCCGAAGGCGGCCGAGGTCTACGGCTACTCGCGCGAAGAGATGCGGCGGCTGACGGTGGGCGAGGTGAGCGCAAACGAGCCCGGGTACACGCTCGCCGAGGCGATGCGCCACATCCAGCAGGCCAAGGTGCGCGCCACGCCGGTCCGGTTCGAGTGGCACGCGAAGCACCGGGACGGTCGCCTGATGTGGCACGAGGTGACGCTCAAGCGGGCGACGATCGCCGGCGAGCCGCGGATCCTCGCGTTCACCCGCGACATCACCGAGCGCAAGCTCGCCGACGAGGCGCTGCGCGCGAGCGAGGAGCAGTACCGCGAGGTGTTCAACGCGACCGCCGACGGGCTGGTGCTGCGCGACGGCGACAACCGCATCGTCGACGTGAACCCGGCGCTGCTCGCGATGACCGGCTACGCGCGCGAGGAGCTGATCGGCGCCAGGCGCTGGCTCTTCGTGCGGCCGAACGAGGACGAGGAGGCGGCGGCGAGGGCGCGCCGGGTGCTGGCCGGCGAAACCAGCCACCGCGAGACTCAGGCGGTGCGGAAGGACGGCACGCCGTTCGACGTGGAAGTGCGGTCGGTCCCGATCCAGTACCGCGGCCGGCCGCACGTGCTCGCGATGGCGCGCGAGATCACCGCGCGCCGGCTCGCCGACGAGGCGCTGCGCGCGAGCGAGGAGCAGTACCGCGCGATCTTCAACGCCACCGCCGACGCCCTGGTGCTGCGCGACGCCGACAACCGCATCGTCGACGTGAACCCGGCGCTGCTCGCGATGACCGGCTACGCGCGCGAGGACCTGGTCGGCAAGCACCGCTGGGCGTTCCTCCCGCCCGAGATGGATGCGCGCGGGCGCGAGCTCCACCGCCGCGTCATCGCCGGCGAGCCGGTCCAGCACGAGATCGGTCGGCGTGCGCAAGGACGGGACGCGCTTCGACGTCGAGGTGCGCTCGGTGCCGATCCAGTACCGCGGCCGGCCGCACGTGCTCGCCATGGCGCCGGGACATCACCGCGCGCCGGCTCGCCGACGAGGCGCTGCGCGCGAGCGAGGCGCAGTACCGCGCGATCTTCAACGCCACCGCCGACGCCCTCGTCCTGCGCGACGCGGACTTCCGCATCGTGGACGTGAACCCCGCCTACGAGGCGATGAGCGGGTTCGCGCGCGAGGAGGTGCTCGGCGCCGACCGCGTGATCGCGCACCCCGACCGGGTCAACGCGCCGCTCGTGACGCTGCACCAGAAGGTGCTCGCCGGCGAGCCGATGCACCTCGAGACCGAGGGCCTGCGCAAGGACGGGACGCGGATCGAGATCGAGCTGCGGGGCGTGCCGATCCAGCACGAGGGCCGGCCGCACGTCCTCTACATCGGGCGCGACATCACCGCGCGCAAGCGCGTCGAGGCCGAGCGGATCGCGCTCGAATCGCAGCTCCGCCAGGCGCAGAAGATGGAGGCGATCGGGCACCTCACCGGCGGGATCGCGCACGACTTCAACAACATCCTGACGAGCATCATGGGCTACGTCACGCTCGCCGCCGAGCGGCTGGGTACCGCCGGGGACCGCAAGGCCGGCAACTACCTGGAGCAGGCGCTGCTGTCGAGCCGGCGGGCGCGCGACCTGATCCAGCAGATGCTCACGTTCAGCCGCGGCCAGCGCGGCGAGCGGCGGCCGGTCGACCTGCGGCGGGTCGCGGCGGAGTCGGCGCGGCTGCTGCGCTCGTCGATGCCCTCGACGCTCGAGCTCGAGACGCTGGCGGACGCGGACGTGCCGCTCACCTCGCTCGACCGGGTGCAGGGCGAGCAGGTGCTGCTCAACCTGTGCATCAACGCCAGGGACGCGCTTCAGGGGCACGGCAAGGTCCGCGTCCGGGTCGGGCGGGCCGCGGGCCACGCCGCGGTGTGCGCGAGCTGCCGCGCCCGCTTCGGCGGCGAGTTCGTCGAGCTGGCGGTCGCGGACGACGGGCCCGGGATCCCGCCGGAGGTGATGGAGCGGATGTTCGAGCCGTTCTTCTCCACCAAGGAAGTCGGCAAGGGCAGCGGCATGGGGCTCGCGACGGTGCACGGCATCGTGCACGAGCACGGCGGGCACATCGTCGTCGAGTCGGCGCCGGGGCGCGGCGCGACGTTCCGGGTGCTGTTCCCGGTGCTGCGCGTCGAGGACGGCGCGATCGAGCACGAGACGCTGCCCGGCTACGTTCCCGCCTCGCGCCAGGTGGCGCTCCGCGGCCGCGTGCTGGTGGTGGACGACGAGGAGATGGTCGTCGGCTTCATGCGCGAGCTGCTCGAGGGCTGGGGCCTGGAGGTCACCACGAAGCGCAACGGGCCGGAGGCGCGGCAGATCTTCGCCGACGAACCCGACCGCTACGACCTGGTGATCACCGATCAGACGATGCCGCGGATGACCGGGCTCGAGCTCGCGCGCGAGCTCGCCGTGATCCGTCCCGGGCTGCCGGTGGTTCTCTATACCGGCTACGCTGACGGCGTCCTGGACGTGCAGGTCGAGGCGGCGGGGGTGCGGGCGCTGCTGAAGAAGCCGGTGGAGCCGGCGCAGCTGCTCGCGCTACTGCGGGCGCACCTACCTGGTGCCGGGAGGGCAGTTCGCTGACCGCTCGGCGGCCGGCTGCTGCGTCGCACCAGCACTTGGCCTCGGCTCGCCGTCCGTCCCCTGTCCCGCGCCGGGCGCCGCGGGCACGCAGCGCCAGGCTTCGAAGTCCGGGTGGGTGAGGGGCTCGAGGGCACGGAGCTCCCGGAGCGTCGCGGCGATCGAGAGCGCGTACACGAAGCCCGCCCCGGCAAGCGCCAGCAAGGCGAGCGGAACGACCTCGTCGAAGATGCGTCGGAGACTGGACTTGTCGGCCATCTTTACGATCGGCTCCGCATAGGCGGTCAGAGATACGCGAGCACGGACCGTGCCGGGCCGCCGACACTTGGTGACGTTTCCCTGACAGGTCAGTGGGTTCGCGCGGCGCCGGCGGCGGTGCGGCTGCGATTGGGAGGCCGAGCGGCCCCGCCTGTCAAAGGTAACGACAGCCAGCCCGGCAGACGCAGCCGGGCCGGGCTCGGGAAGCGTCAGCGTGCGGCGCTCAGCCGCACGACCCCACCGCCCCGCACGCGGTGCAGAAGTCGCACCCGTCCTTGCGGATGACGGTGTAGTTGCCGCACTCGTTGCAGAGCGCGCCCGGCATGAGCTTCGGCGAGGCATCGCTGCGCGGCGACTCGAGGATCCCCATCTCGCGCGTCGGCACGCCGTGCTCGTCGAGCACGCCGAGCATCGCGTAGCGGTGAATCACGAGCCGTGCGAGGTACGCGACCGTCGAGGGCCAGGTCTGCTGCCGCCGCTCCCCGGGGACGAACGCCATGAAGTCGCCGAGCGGCTCCGAGTAGTTGAGGAGCTTGCGGAGCTTCATCCCGATCCACGCCGGATCGAGCACGCGCATGTCGAGAGAAAGGATCCGCGCGAGCCCGTCGAGCGCGCGCGGGTAATGCCCGGCAAGGAACATGGCGTATGGCCGCGTCACGCCCACGGGGAACCCGTCGTTTCCAGGGAGCGTGATTTCTTTCAATCCCAGCACGAAATCCTCGCCCGAGGCCGGGTTGCGGATGTCGACCGTCCAGGAGAGCGTGCCGTCGGTGCCGGTGCGCGGCTCCTCGACGGCGAACATCGCGTCGAGCACCGGGTGCGGCCGGCCCTCGGGCGAGAGGAGATCGGGGCTCTTCTCGTCGAGTGCGCCGAGCGCATCGCAGCGCCAGCGGATCACCTGCGCGAGCCCGGCGGCGACGCTCGGCACGAGCTTCCGCTCGCCGTGGGGCGGGAACGGCATCTCGAACGAGTGGTCGCCCGGCGTCTTCGACAGCACGTCGAGCTTCAGCTTGAGCCAGGCCCGGTCCTTCGCCCGCATGTCCATCGACAGCGTCTTCGCCACCGCGCCCAGGCCGCGCGGCTGCTCCGCGCCGTTCACCCACGCTTCGAACGGAAATGCCCTTCCTTCCTCTTCCACGTGCCCCACGAACAGCGCGAACTCGCCGCCCGGGTGCTCGAGCATGTAGGTCCACGAGAGGTTCCCCGACGGCAGCGTCGGCCGGCTCGGCCACGCGAGCGACGCGAGCACCGGCGCCGGCAGGCTCTTGATCGAGAGGCGCCGGTTGGCGTCCGCGATCACTACGTCCTGCGGACTGCTCTTCTGGCCCTCGGCCACCTCCTGCGGCGTGACGGACAGCACCGCGCCGAGCACCTTGTTCGGGCGATACGTCGCGAGCCCCTTGAGGCCCGCGCGCCACGCCGTGAGGTAGAGGTCCTCGAACTCGCCGTAGGGGTAGTCCTCGGGGACGTTGACGGTCTTCGAGATGCTCGTGTCCACGAACGGCGCGACCGCCGCCACCATGTCCTTGTGCGCCTGCGCCGAGATCGCGAGCGCGGTCGTGAAGTAGGGCGGCAGGTTCCGCACGTCGCCGCCCCCGGCGCCCAGATGGCCCTCCTTCCCGAGATGCCGGTACAGGCGCCACGCGTAGTCCTCGACCTGGTACTCCTTCCACGTGCCGTCGGCCATGCGCTTGCGCCGCGAGTAGGTCCACGAGAACGGCGGCTCGATGCCGTTCGACGCGTTGTCGGCGAACGCGAGGCTGATGGTGCCGGTCGGCGCGATCGAGAGGAGATGCGAGTTGCGGATCCCGTGCTGCCTGATCTTCTGCTTGATCTCCGCCGGCAGGCGCGAGGCGAAGTTCCCGCCGGAGAGGTACATGTCGGCGTTGAAGAGCGGGAACGCGCCGCGCTCGCGCGCGAGCTCGACCGACGCCAGGTAGGCCCGATCGCGCATCGCCTCCGAGATCTTCGTCGCCATCGCGCGCGCTTCCGCGGTGTCGTACCGCAGGCGCAGCATGATCAGCGCGTCGCCGAGCCCGGTGAAGCCGAGCCCGATCCGGCGCTTCGCCATCGCCTCGGCGTGCTGCTGCGGCAGCGGCCAGGGCGTCACCTCGAGCACGTTGTCGAGCATCCGCACCGCGACCTCGCACACCCGGCCGAACGAAGCGAAGTCGAACTCGGCCTTGTCGGTGAACGGACGCTTCACGAACTTCGTGAGGTCGACCGAGCCGAGGTCGCAGCAGCCGTAGGCGGGCAGCGGCTGCTCGCTGCACGGGTTCGTGCTCTCGATCGCCTCGCAGTAGTAGAGGTTGTTGTCCTTGTTCATGCGGTCGAGGAAGAGCACGCCCGGCTCGGCGTGGTCGTAGGTCGAGCGCATGATCTGGTCCCACAGGCTCCGCGCGCGCAGCTTGCGGTAGACCCACTGCCCGTCGGCGCGCTGGTAGGCGCCCGATTCCTTCGCGTCGAGCGACGGCTCGGCCTTGTGCACGAGCTCGAAGTCGCCGTCCTTCTCGACCGCGCTCATGAACTCGTCGGTCACGCCGACCGAGATGTTGAAGTTGGTCAGCTCGCCCTTGTCCTTGGCGTGGATGAAATCCTCGACGTCGGGGTGGTCGCAGCGGAGCACGCCCATCTGCGCGCCGCGGCGCGAGCCGGCCGACTCGACCGTCTCGCACGAGCGGTCGAAGACGCGCATGTACGACACCGGTCCGCTCGCGCGCGACATCGTGCCGTGCACGAGCGCGCCCTGCGGCCGGATCGAGGAGAAGTCGTAGCCGACGCCGCCGCCGCGGCGCATCGTCTCCGCCGCCTCGGCGAGCGCGGTGTAGATGCCGGGCCGGCCGTCGACGACCTCGGTGATCGAGTCGCCGACCGGCTGCACGAAGCAGTTGATCAGGGTGGCGGTGAGCGTCGTGCCGGCGGCCGAGTTGATGCGCCCGGCGGGGATGAAGCCGCGCTCCTGCGCGTCGTAGAACTTCGCCTCCCACTGCGCACGCTTGTCCTCGGCTTCGGTGATCGCGAGCGCGCGCGCCACGCGGCGGCGCACGTCCTCGACCGTGCGCTCCTGCCCCTTGGCGTATTTCTCGATCAGGACCTCGCCCGAGATCTCCTGCTCGGGGAGCGCCGCGAGCGCCTTGGTTTTGTCGTTTTGATTAGTGGCTTCAACGGGTTGCATTCTCGCTCTCGGTTCTCGTTATGACTGCGGGGGGAGGGCGAGGAGGATACGCCGGATCGGTTGCCGGAGCACCCCGGTCGCCTGGACCGGATCCTGACACGGGCAGAGGGTCATGCCGTGAGCCAGATCAAAGAGGTTGGGATCGGTTCTTAACGTACTCCTCGAACTCGCGCCGCGCAAGCGTCATACGGTTCCCAAGGCTTTTCAAAGCACTAGATCTCGTGGTCAGAGGGGGCAGTCGCCCCAAGATATTGGGTGGGGGGTGTGACTTTTTTCACACTCAGTCGCCACCGGGCCGGCGGCCGATTTTCGTGGACAATCGCCCCGGCGGGCCGGCGCAAGGATCGGCCCGGCGGCGCGACGAATAGCACCGATCCACGGAGGTTCCAGCATGGCCGTCCAGCCCATTCCCCCCGCTCAAATTCCCGCCGGCAAGGAGGTCGCGACGCTCGGCGGCGGCTGCTTCTGGTGCCTCGAGGCGGTGTTCGACGATCTCGCCGGCGTCGAGGCGGTCGAGTCGGGCTACATGGGCGGGCGCAACCGCGAACCGTCGTACGAGGAGGTCTGCGGCGGGGACACCGGGCACGCGGAGGTCGTCCGCGTCACGTTCGATCCCAAGGCGGTCTCGTTCCGCGAGATCCTGCAGGTGTTCTTCGTGATCCACGACCCGACGACGCTCAACCGCCAGGGCAACGACGTCGGCACGCAGTACCGCTCGGTGATCTTCCATCACTCGCCCGAGCAGAAGAAGGTCGCCGACGAGGTGATCGCCGAGCTCACGCGCGAGAAGGTGTACGACGACAAGATCGTGACCGAGGTGAGCCCGGCGGTCGACTTCTGGATGGGCGAGCGCTACCACCAGGAATACTTCCGCAACAATCCCGGCCAGCCCTACTGCATGTGGGTGGTGGCGCCGAAGGTCGCGAAGTTCCGCAAGGCGTTCCTCGCGAAGGTCAAGAAGGGCGCGCGCTGACGAAGGTGCGCGCGCTGAACGCGCCGCGCGCCGCGGCGTAGAATCCGCGCGCCCGGGAAGCGGTTCCACGACCCCGGGCGCGGGAGGCGCACATGTTCGGCCGGCTGATGCCCTTCGAGGGGCGGTTCTTCGAGCTGTTCAACGAGCTCGCGGGCGAGATCGTCAAGGGCAGCCGCGAGCTCGCGGCGATGATGGCGAGCTTCGACGACCTCGAGCGGCGCGCGTTCGCGATCGAGACGATCGAGAAGCGCGGCGACAAGATCACCCACGACGCGATCGAGCTCCTGCACAAGACCTTCATCACGCCGCTCGACCGCGACGACATCCACCAGCTCGTCACCCGGATGGACGACATCCTCGACCTCATCGAGGACGTCGCGCAGTCGGTCAACCTCTACGACATTCGCGCGATCACCGTCGAAACGTGCCGGCTCTGCGACCTCTGCGTCGCCTGCGCCGAGCAGGTGCAGGCGGGGGTGGCGGGGCTCTCGGACCTGAAGGACCCGAAGGCGACGCTGGCGGTGTGCGCCGAGATCGACCGGCTCGAGTCGGAGGCGGACCACGTGATGCGCGCGGCGATGGCGAAGCTCTTCCGCGACGAGCCCGACGTGAAGCAGATCATCAAGCTGCGCTCGATCTACGAGCTGCTCGAGTCGATCACCGACCGCTGCGAGGACGTGGCGAACATCATCGAGAGCATCATCCTCGAGAACGCCTGAGCGGCGCGCCCGGGTCACGCGATGAGCCTCGAGATCGTGGTGTTCCTCGTCGTGGTCGCGCTCGCGTTCGATTTCCTCAACGGCTTCCACGACGCCGCGAACTCGATCGCCACGATCGTCTCGACCGGGGCGATGCGGCCGCACCACGCGGTCGTCTGGGCCGCGTTCTTCAACTTCATCGCGTTCCTGGTCTTCGGCGTCGCGGTGGCCACCACCATCGGCCGCGGCATCATCGATCCGGCGATCGTCGACCACCGCGTCGTGTTCGGCGCGCTCGTCGGCGCGATCGCGTGGAACCTGATCACCTGGTACTACGGCATCCCCTCGAGCTCGTCGCACGCGCTCGTCGGCGGGCTCGCCGGCGCGGCGGTGGCCAAAGGCGGCGTCGGCACGCTGATCGCCCCCGGCCTGCTCAAGACCGCCGCCGCGATCGTTCTCTCGCCCGCGTTCGGCTTCATTCTCGCCGCGGTGCTGATGATCGCGGTGTCGTGGATCTGCCGGCGCGCGACGCCGCGGCGCGTCGACCGCTGGTTCCGCAGCCTGCAGTTCGTGTCGGCCGCCGCCTACAGCCTCGGCCACGGCGGCAACGACGCGCAGAAGACGATGGGGATCATCTGGATGCTGCTGATCGCGGCGGAGTACGCGAGTCAGGCCGATCCGCTGCCGTTCTGGGTGGTGATCGCGTGCCAGGCGGCGATGGGACTCGGCACCCTGTTCGGCGGCTGGCGGATCGTCAAGACGATGGGCATGCGGATCACGAAGCTGCGTCCCCAGGGCGGGTTCTGCGCTTCGGCGAGCGGCGCGGTGACGCTCTTCCTCGCGACCGGGCTCGGCATCCCGGTGTCGACGACCCACACGATCACCGGGGCGATCGTCGGCGTCGGCTCGGTGCGGAAGCTCTCGGCGGTGCGCTGGGGCGTCGCGGGCAGCATCGTGTGGGCGTGGATATTCACCATTCCGTGCTCCGCCTTCATCGCCGGGGTCGCGTGGTGGTTCGCCGACCGCTACCTGTGATTGCGGTGGGCGTAACATCGGCACGCGAACACGGAGGGGCCATGAGAGCACTGTTCGCCGCGATCGCCTGCGCGGCGTTCGCCGGGGTGGCGGCTGCGCAGACGTCCGTCTCGGGCTACCCGGCGAAGCCGATCCGCCTCGTCGTGCCGTTCCCGCCCGGCGGCAGCACCGACACCGTCGCGCGCGTCCTCGCGCCCCGGATCGCCGAGCGGCTCAACCAGCCGGTGATCGTCGACAACCGGCCCGGCGCCGGGGGCAGCCTCGGCGTCGAAGCGGTCGCGAAATCCACACCCGACGGTTACACGATCGTGCTCGGCGCGGCGGGCGGGCTCGCCATCAACCCGAGCCTCGCGAAGAGCCCGACCTACGACCCGGTCAGGGACCTCGCGCCGATCACGCTCGTCGGCTCGAGCCCGTTCCTGATGGTGGCGGATCCGTCGCTCGGCGCGTCGTCCGTGCGCGAGGTGGTCGCGGCCGCCAGGGCGGAGCCCGGCAAGCTCACCTACGCGTCCGGCGGCAACGGCACCGCGATGCATCTCTCGGGCGAGCTCTTCAAGCAGATGACCGGTACCGACATCGTGCACGTCCCGTACAAGGGCAGCGGCCCGGCGGTCGCCGCGGCGGCCGGTGGGCAGACCTCGATCGCGTTCGCCGACATCACGTCCGCGCTGTCACTGCTCCGCGGCGGGAGGGTCAAGGCGCTGGGCGTGCTTAGCCGCGAGCGCTCGAGCCTCGCGCCCGAGATTCCGACGCTCGCCGAGAGCGGTGTGCCCGGCTTCGAGTCGGTGGGGTGGTTCGGTCTCGTCGCGCCCGCGGGCACGCCGCCGGCGATCATCGCGCTCCTCAACCGCGAGGCGGTGGCGGCAATGCAGCTGCCTGAAACGCGCGAGCGCATGACTGCGCTCGCGCTCGAGCCGTGGCCGAGCACGCCGGAGGAGTTCGGGGCGTTCATCCGGTCGGAGACCGCGAAGTGGGCGCGGGTGATCAAGGAATCGGGAGCGAAGGCGGAATGAGCGAACCGAAACGCGTAGCGATCGTCACCGGGTCGTCGTCGGGCATCGGCGCCGCCACCGCGATCCTCCTGGCGAAGCGCGGCTGGAACGTCACGGTCAACTACTCGCAGAACGCCGCCGGCGCGGCGGAGGTCGCAAGCGCGTGCGAGGCGCACGGGGCGGAGGCGCTCGCGTGCCGCGCCGACGTCGGGGAGGACGCGGACTGCCGCCGGCTGGCGGCCGAGACGCTCGCGCGCTGGGGGCGGATCGACGCGCTCGTCAACTCCGCCGGGACGACGAAGTTCGTGTCGCACGCCGACCTCGAGGGCGCTCAGCGGCGACGATTTCCTGCGCATCTACCGCATCAACGTCGTCGGGCCCTACCAGATGGCGCGCGCGGTCGCCGCGCCGATGAGAGCGGCGGGCAAAGGCGCGATCGTCAACATCTCCTCGCTCGCGGGCATCAAGGGCACCGGCAGCTCGATGGCCTACTCGACCTCGAAGGCCGCGCTCAACATGCTCACCGTCACGCTCGCGCGCTCGCTCGGGCCGGAGATCCGCGTGAACGCGCTCTGCCCCGGCATGACGGACACGCCCTGGATGCGGACCTCGCTCGGGCCGGAGCGCTTCGAGGCGCAGGCGAAGTTCTGGAAGCAGAACGCGCCGCTCGCGCGCGTCGGCACGCCGGAGGAGGTCGCCGAGGCGGTGCTCTGGTTCGTCGAGGGCGCCCCGACGATCACCGGTCAGGTGCTCACGATCGACTCGGGGTTCGCGCTCGGCGCGCTGCCGCCGCACGCCCGCTGACCTTCGTTCCGCGCCGCGGCGTGCTCCACCGCTGGGACCTGACGCCGAAGGAGGCAATGGCGCTCCAGGCCGAGCTCGCGGCCCGGGTCGTCCGCGAGGACACCGCGCGCGAGGTGCGCCGCGTCGCCGGCGTGGACGTCGGGTTCGAGGACGACGGCAAGGTGACGCGCGCGGCGGTGGCCGTGCTCGATTTCCCCGGCCTCGCGCTGGCGGAGCGCGTCGTCGTGCGCCAGCCCACGCGCTTTCCCTACATCCCCGGCCTGCTGTCGTTCCGCGAGGCGCCGGCGGTGCTCGCCGCGTTCGAGCGGCTGCGCGCCGTGCCGGATCTCATCCTCTACGACGGCCAGGGCATCGCGCATCCCCGCCGGTTCGGGATCGCGAGCCACGTCGGCCTGCTGCTCGACGCCCCGAGCATCGGCGTCGCGAAGACCCGGCTCGTCGGCGAGCACCGGCGGCTGCCCGAGCGCAAGGGCGCGTGGGTGCCGCTCGTCGACCACGGCGAGACGATCGGCGCCGTGCTGCGTACGCGCGCCGGCGTGACGCCGCTCTACGTCTCGATCGGCCATCGCGTGAGCCTGGAGGCGGCGGTGCGATGGGTGATGGCGTGCACGACGCGCTACCGACTACCGGAGACGACCCGCTGGGCGCATCACCTCGCCTCCGTCGACGAGACCGGAGCGAAGCTGGGCGCGCCCCGCGGCTAGTCGCGCTGCGGCGGGTCGAAGAGCGGCAGCTGCACGATGCCAAGCAGCACCGCCTGCTCGACCGCGCGCTTGGCTTCCTTGAGGGTCGCGGTCCGGCCGGTGTAGGTGCCGGCTTCCCAGCGGTATCGCGACTCGGGCCGCGCTTCGCGATTGAGATGCACTACGCCGACCCGGTCCTTGCCGAGCCACAGGCCGTGGGAGAGGTAGCCCCGCTCCCAGACCGGCCGCTTCTTGATTTTTCGCTTCCGCGTCGCCACGCTCGTCCTCCCCGGCGTCGGGGCCGGAATCGTACCGCGGGAGCGGCGCGGAAGGCGAGGAAAGTCACACCTGCCCCCTTGCCCGGGCGCGCGGCCGGCAATCGCTTCGCGGTAGACTGCCGCTCATTTCCGCCGCCCGCGCCGGCCGAGGGGAGGTCCCATGGCACTGATGGACTTCATCAAGAAGCAGTTCATCGACGTCATCCACTGGACCGAGGACGACGAGACGACCCTCGCGTACCGGTATCCCGATGCAGGACATGGAGATCCAGTACGGCGCCCAGCTCACCGTCCGCGAGTCGCAGATGGCGGCGTTCGTGAACGAGGGCCAGGTGGCCGACGTGTTCGGGCCCGGCCGCTTCAAGCTCACCACGCAGACGATCCCGCTCCTCACCAACCTCCGGAACTGGGACAAGCTCTTCCAGTCGCCCTTCAAGTCCGACGTCTACTTCTTCAGCACGCGGCTGAAGGTGGACCAGAAATGGGGCACGCCGAACGCGATCACGATCCGCGACAAGGAGTTCGGCGCGGTACGGCTGCGGGCGTTCGGGATCTACTCCTATCGCATCGTCGACCCGAAGGCGTTCCACGTGAACGTCAGCGGCACGCGCGAGCGCTACGGCGTCGACGAGCTGAGCGGCCAGCTCCGCAGCACGATCGTCGGCGCGATCACCGACCTCTTCGCCGAGTCGCAGATCCCGTTCCTCGACATGGCGGCGAACCAGGACGAGTTCGCGACCCAGCTCCGCGCCAAGGCGGGCGACGGGTTCAAGGCGATCGGCCTGGAGCTCGCGAGCTTCGTCGTCGAGAACCTCTCGCTGCCGGAGGAGCTGCAGAAGATCCTCGACCAGCGCATCGGCATGGGGATGGTCGGCGACATGCAGCGCTACACCCAGTTCCAGGTGGCGAACAGCATCCCGGCGGCGGCCGCGAACCCGGGCGGGCTCGCCGGCATCGGCGCCGGGCTCGCGACCGGCGTGGCGATGGGCCAGGCGATGACCCAGGCGATCGGCCAGGCGATCCAGCCCGCCGGGGGCGCAGCGCCTGCGGCGGCCGCACCCGCGAAGCCCGAGGACGTCACGCAGCTCCTCGAGAAGCTGCACGACCTGAAGACGAAGGGCGTCCTCACCGAGGACGAGTTCAATGCGAAGAAGGCGGAGCTGCTGAAGCGCCTCGTGTAACGCTCCGAACGAGGAAGCTCCGAGCGAGGAAGCTCCGCTGAATTCACCGAGGCGCGCCTGGGAGGCGCGCCTCGTACGTGCGCGGTCAATCAACAACCCATGGCGACCGCCAACTGCCCTTCCTGCGGCGCGCCGGTCAGGTTCCGGGGCGCCGCGTCGATCGTTGCCATCTGCGAGTTCTGCCGTTCGACCCTAGTCAAGCAGGGCGCGAACCTCGAGGACATCGGCAAGATGGCCGACCTCGTCGAGGACGCTTCGCCCCTCCAGCTCGGCGCCGAGGGCCGCTACAAGGGCGTCCACTTCGCGCTGATCGGGCGCATCCAGTACCGCTACGAGTCGGGCGCCTGGAACGAGTGGTACTGCCTGTTCGACGACCAGCGCACCGGCTGGCTGTCCGACGCGATGGGGACCTATCTCGTCACGTTCCTGCGCCGGCCGCGCGAGCTCCCCGCCCTCGAGGCGCTCGAGCCGGGCCGCGACGTGAAGCTCGACGGCAAGGCGTACCAGGTCGCGAACGTCGAGCGCGCGCAGGTGATCGCGGGGCAGGGCGAGCTGCCGTTCAAGGTCGGCGCCGGGTGGGAGGGCGTCTTCGTCGATCTGCGCGGCGACGGCGGCGCGTTCGCCACGATCGACTACAGCGAGACGCCGCCGCTCCTTTTCGCCGGCGCGCAGCTCCCGTTCGAGTCGTTCAAGTTCCAGAACCTGCGCGACGCCAAGTCGGCCGGCGGGACGACGGCGCAGGCGTTCGCGTTCAAGTGCCCCGGCTGCGGCGCGCCGCTCACCAAGCGCGTGAAGACGACCGAGGCGGTCGCCTGCGGGAGCTGCGGCGCCGATCGTCGACGTCGCGAATCCCGGCTTCGAGATCATCTCGCGCGTCGAGGCGAACGCCGCGCTGTTCAAGCCCTCGATCCCGCTCGGCAGCCGCGGCAAGTTCGCCGGCGCGGAGTACGAGGTCCATCGGCTACATGCGCCGCGAGATGAAGGTCGGCGGGATGACCTACCCGTGGAGCGAGTACCTGCTGCACAACCCCGAGCAGGGCTACCGCTGGATCGTCGAGTCGCAGGGGCACTTCAGCGTCGTCAAGGCGGCCGGCGACGCGCCGCGCACGTCCTCCGGCCCGCCGCCGCGCGCGCGCTACCTCGGGCGGGAGTTCAAGCATTTCCAGACCTACCCGGCGAGCGTCGCTTACGTCGCCGGCGAGTTCTACTGGCGCGTCAAGAAGGGCGAGCAGTGCAAGTGCGAGGACTTCGTCGCCCCGCCGCTCATCCTCTCGAGCGAGCGGACCGGCGGCGAGCTCAACTGGTCTCTCGGCGAGTACACCGAGCCCGACGCGTTGTGGAAGACGTTCGGCCTGAAGACCGAGCCCCCGAAGCGGATCGGCATCGCGCCGAACCAGCCCTCGCCGCACGCGGGTGCGGGCACCTACTGGAAGTGGTTCGCGATCTTTGCGGTGCTCGCGCTTGCCGTCCACCTCGTGTTCCGGTTCGCCACCGACTCGAAGGTGCTCCTCGTCCAGGACTTCGAGTTCCTGCCGGGGAAGGGCACCCGCGAGTACACCTCGCCGGTGTTCGAGGTGCGTGGATCGCGCCCGGTGCCGCTCGCGATCAAGACCACCGCTGCCGTCAACAACAACTGGGTCTACCTCGACATGACGCTGGTCGAGGAGAAGTCGGGCGAATCGTGGAAGCTCGGGCGGGAGGTCTCCTTCTACCAGGGCGTGGACGACGGCGAGTCGTGGTCCGAGGGCGGCCCCGAGGACCGCGCGCGCGTCGCCCGGGTGCCGCCGGGGCGCTATTACCTCGACATCGACCTCGAGGGCGACCCGCGCGGGAGCCGCGTCGCCGGCCGCGTGAGCGTCATGCGCGATCCGCCCGACTGGACGAACTACTTCCTCGCCGTGTTCTCGCTGATGCTCTTTCCGCTGTTTGCCTGGTGGCGCGGCTCGAGGTTCGAGGCGCGGCGCTGGGCCGAGAGCGACCACGCGCCGTCCTCGAGCGACGGCGACGATGACTGACCCCGACTAGAGAGACTGCATGCAACGCGCATATCTCGTGCTCGGCGCGCTCCTCGTGGGCCTCTTCAGCTACGGCCAGTACAACCACTGGTCGCTCTACGGCTCGGACGCCGGCACCAAGGAGCCGAGCCGGCTCTCGTCCACCGGAACCCGCGGCAAGTGACCCTGAAACTTCAACCCCAACGGAGGCCCCGATGATGATCTTTGAGTACCTCAAGCCGGCAGCGCTCATCGGCTCGCTCGTCTACTCCCTGCTCGGCGTCGTCTTCGTCGTGCTTTCGTTCATCATCATCGACAAGCTGACGCCATACGATCTCTGGAAGGAGCTGATCGAGGAGCGCAACCAGTCGCTCGCGACGGTCGTGGCCGCGATGTGCATCGCGGTCGCGATCATCGTCGCCTCGGCGATGCACTAGCGGCGGCCTGACGGCGGCATCCCTTCCCGCTCCGGGAGGGGCGGCGTCGCAGCCTCATGCTCTCACCGCAGCGCGTTTCCCCGGACGGCGATACCGGCGTCGCCCCCGGCGGGCTGAGCCGGGCGCTCCTTGCCTCGGTCTTCGTCATCGCCGCGTGCGGGCTCGTCTACGAGCTCGTCGCCGGCGCCGCCGCGAGCTATCTCCTCGGCGACTCGGTCACCCAGTTCTCGATCGTCATCGGCACCTATCTCGCCGCGATGGGCGTCGGGTCGTACCTCTCGCGCTACATCCTCTCCGGGCTCGTCGCGCGGTTCTTCGAGATCGAGCTCGCGATCGCGCTCCTCGGCGGGGTCTCGGCGACCGCGATGTTCATCGCCTTCGCGCACCTCGGCGAGACGTTCCGGTTCGTGCTGTTCGGCTTCGTGTTCCTGATCGGCGTGCTGGTCGGGCTCGAGATCCCGCTCGTGATGCGGATCCTGCGCGACCGGCTGGGTTTCCGCGAGCTCGTCGCGACCGTGCTGTCGTTCGACTATCTCGGCGCGCTCGCGGTGTCGCTCGCGTTTCCGCTGGTGCTCGCGCCGCGGCTCGGTCTGATCCGGACCGCGTTCCTGTTCGGCCTGATGAACGCGCTCGTCGCCGCGTGGGCGCTGTGGCTCTTCCGCGCGCAGCTCCAGCCCTTCGGCTGGCGGGCGGCGCAGGTCGCGGCCGTCGTCGCGCTCCTCGGCGCGGGCCTCGCCGGCGCGGACCGGCTCACCACCTTCGCGGAGGAGGAGCTCTACGCGGACCGCATCCTGCACGCGCAGTCGACCCGCTACCAGCGCATCGTGGTGACGAAGTGGCGAAACGACGTGCGCCTCTTCCTCAACGGCAACCTGCAGTTCAGCTCCGCCGACGAGTACCGCTACCACGAGGCGCTCGTGCATCCGGCGCTCGCCACGCTCCCCGCCGCGCGGCGCGTGCTCGTCCTCGGCGGCGGCGACGGTCTCGCGGTGCGCGAGATCCTGCGCTATCCGCAGATCGAGTCGATCACGCTCGTCGACCTCGATCCCGAGATGACGCGCCTCTTCGCCACCGCGCCGCTGCTCCGCGCGCTGAACAACGACGCGCTCGCCTCGCCGAAGGTGAAGGTCGTGAACGCCGACGCGTTCAAGTGGCTCGAGCAGTCGACCGAGCACTTCGACCTCGTGGTCGCCGACTTCCCCGACCCGAGCAACTACTCGCTCGGCAAGCTCTACACCAACGCGTTCTACCAGATGCTCGAGCGGCGCCTGTCGGCGCGGGGGATCGCCGTCGTCCAGGCGACCTCGCCGCTCTACGCGCGGCGCTCGTTCTGGTGCGTCGTCGCGACGATCGAGGCCGCGGGGCTGAAGGCGACGCCGTATCACGCGCTCGTCCCGTCGTTCGGCGAGTGGGGCTACGTCATCGCCTCGCGCGAGCCGTACACGCCGCCCGCCCGCTATCTCCCCGAGCTCCGCTTCCTCACGCCCGAGATCGAGCCGGCGCTCTTCCGCTTCCCGAAGGACATGGAGCGCGTCCCCGCCGCGGTCAACCGCCTCAACAACCAGGTGCTGGTGCAGTACTACGAGGCGGAGTGGAAGCGCTCGCCGGCGCAGTGAGGGACAGGCGATGAACCGGCGCGGATTCCTCGCGGCGGGCGCGGCGGCCGCTGCGGCGGCCGCGTGCGGCAGGGCGCAGCCGCCGCTGCCCCCGGGCGTGCTGCTCGGGACCCGGCACGACGTCGGGCATCGCTTTCGCGACGGCGGCCTCCCCGCGCCGGGCGAGCGCCGCCGGCGGAAGGTGGTGATCGTCGGCGCCGGCATCGCCGGCCTCTCGGCGGCGTGGCGGTTCCGGAAGAGCGGGTTCGACGATTTCGAGCTGGTCGAGCTCGAACGCGCGCCGGGCGGCAACGCGAGCTGGGGCGAGAACGAGGTGAGCGCGTTCCCGTGGGGCGCGCACTACGTGCCGCTGCCGACACGCGAATCGCGCGCGGTGCGGCTGCTGCTCGCCGACCTCGGCGTGCTGCACGGCGACCCCGCCGCGGACGCGCCGCGCTACGACGAGCGCGCGCTGTGCTTCTCGCCGCAGGAGCGCGTCTGGCGCAACGGCGCGTGGCACGACGGGCTGGTGCCGCTCGCGCGCGCGCCCGCCGCGGACCGCGACGACTGGCTGCGCTTCCACGAGCGGATGGAGGCGTTCAAGCGCCTGCGCGGCGCCGACGGGCGCCGGGCGTTCGCGGTGCCGATGGCGCTCTCGTCGCGCGATCCGCGACTCCTCGCGCTCGACCGCGGCTCGATGCGCGACTGGCTCGTCGCCGAGGGCCATACGAGCGGCGCCGTCCACTGGCTCGTCAACTACGCCTGCCGCGACGACTACGGCTGCGACTATCGCGACGTCTCCGCCTGGGCCGGCATCCACTACTTCGCGAGCCGCGACGGGCACGCCGAGCACGCCGACGCCGAGACGGTGCTGACGTGGCCGGAAGGCAACGGCTGGATCGTGCGGCGGCTCCTCGAGCGCTACGCGCCGCCGGTGACGGGCGACGCGCTCGTCTACCGGATCGAGGAGCGCCGGCGCGAGGTCGGGCTCGACGTCTTCCTCGCCCGCGAGGACCGCTCGATCGGGCTCGACGCCGAGCACGTCGTGTGGGCCGCGCCGCTCCGCTTCGCCGGGCGCGCGCTCGCCGGCGGCGAGCCCGGCCTGCGCGAGGCGCTCGCCGCGTTCGACTACGCGCCGTGGCTGGTCGCGAACCTGACGCTCGAGGAAGCCCCGCGCGACCGGCACGGCGCGCCGCTCGCCTGGGACAACGTGCTCTACGACAGCACCGCGCTCGGCTACGTGGTGGCCACGCACCAGAGCCTCGCATCGCATCGCGGCCCGACCGTCATCACCTGGTATCAGCCGCTCTGCGGCGAGGCGCCCGCGCGCCGCGCGTGAGCGCCTGCTCGCGACGTCCCGCGAGGCGTGGGCGGAGGGGATCCTCGCCGAGCTCTCGCGCCCGCACCCGGAGATGCGCGCGCTCGTGCGCCGGATCGACGTCGCCGCGAACGGCCACGCGATGGTGCGGCCGCGTCCGGGCTTCGTCTGGGGCGACGCGCGCCGGCGTGTCGAAGCGCACGCCGGGCGCGTGCATTTTGCGCACTCGGACGCAAGCGGGTTCTCGCTCTTCGAGGAGGCGCAGTATCGTGGCGTGGCCGCCGCCGAGCGCGTGCTCGCGCGGCTGGGCGTGCGAACCGATACCTTCCTGTGAGCGCCGTAGCGAACGTCCGTCCGGTGCGCGAGCTGCGACCAGCCGATGCAGCCGCGGACGCTCGCGCGCAACACCGGCGGCGAGCTGCAGATCGACGTCTGTCATCCGTGCCACGCGATCTGGTTCGACCGGAACGAGAGCCTGCAGCTCGCGCCCGGCGCGGTGATCGACCTCTTCCAGGACATCCACCGGCACCGCGACGAGGCGCGCCGCCCGCTCGCCGAGCGGCCGCAGTGCCCGCACTGCCGGACGGCGCTCGCGCTCACCCGCGACGTGGGCAAGGCCGGCCGCTTCACCTACTACCGCTGCCCGCAGAACCACGGCCGGCTCACGCCGTTCTCCGAGTTCCTGCGCGAGAAGCAGTTCGTGCGCTCGCTCTCGCCCGCCGAGCTCGCGCGCGTGCGCGCGGAGCTGAAGACGGTCCGCTGCTCGGGCTGCGGCGCACCGATCGACCTCGAGCGCGAGTCGAAGTGCGGCTTCTGCCGCGCGCCGATCGCGATCCTCGACCCGGACGCGGTCGAGCGGGCGGTCAGGATGTGGTCGGAGGCGGAGGCGCGGCGCACGCGCCCGACGCGCGAGAAGCTCGCCGAGGCGCTGCTCGACATGCAGGCGGTCGAGTCGAAGACGCGGCGCGACGCGAAGCGGTGGAGCACCGGCAAGGCGATCGACGGTGCCGACACCGGCGGCGACCTGCTCGGCGGCGCGATCGAGATCCTCGGCGACGTGCTGAGCTCGATCGACTTCTAGCGGCGCACGTAGAATCGGGCCTCCACCCCCGGGAGGGCCCATGAAGACCGTCCAGATGACCGCCGCCGAGATCGCGGCGCGCACCGCGCGCTTCGACGCGCTGCAGCCGATGTCCACGATGAAGGACAACGACCGGGTCGCGCAGGCGGCCAAGGACATCATCTTCGCCCGCAAGATCATGCCGATCGTGCTCGAGCGGACCAAGAACCCGTTCGGCGACGCGGCGGCGATCTTCGGCGCGGGCGGCCTCACCATGAACATCTCGGTGTGCCCGCCGGGGCAGGGTCCCGGCCTCCACTGCCACCACAATACCTACGAGACCTTCTTCGTCCTCGAAGGCGCGTTCGAGTTCCACGTCGGCGATCGCGGCGAGGAGAAGGTGCGCCTGAACAAGTGGGACACTTTCTCGTGCCTGCCCGGGGTCTGCCGCGGGTTCGTCAACGTCCACGACCGCGACAGCGTGCTGCTGACCGTGATCACCGGCGAGGTGCACGCCCGCGACGACGTCTCGCTGCCGCCGGTGATGGCCGAGCGGCTCGAGAAGATCCAGCCCGGCGTGCTGCCCGAGTTCCAGGCGCTCGGGCTCGCTTTCACGGCGGGGCTTGAGGAAGACCGCGCGGCTTGACCGCTACATCCGGGCGTTGGCCACTGCCGAGCGGTGCCACAGCGCATGGCGCCAGCGGTAGCCGATGGCGAACGTCGCCGCCAACCCGAGGGTGGCGTACAGCAGGGTGGTCGCGGGGTAGCCGAAGCGCGCGATGATCGGCCCGGCGGCGAGCAGTCCGAGCGGCAGCCCCCAGACCGCGAGCATGCGCATCCCCATCACGCGGCCGAGCATCCCGTCGTCGGACGACCGCAACATCACCGCGGCGAGAGGCGTCAGGCAGAAGCTCTGCACGAAACCCGCAAGGAAGAGCAGCGGCAATCCCGCCGCCAACGTTTCGGTCTGGCCGAACACGAGGAGCGTCGCGAACCACGCTGCGCCGCCCGCCAGCATGGCGCGGGCGGCCCTGAGCGGCAGCCGGTTCGCCCCCACCAGAAGCGAACCCGCCAACGCTCCTGAAGCGAAGGCGGCCGCGAGGTAGCCGAGGCCGGACTGGCCGACTGCGTAGACGTCCTTCGCCACGTAGGGCAGGAGGTTGAGGACGAACGGATAGGCGAGCAGGTTGACCAGAAAAGCCATGCAGAATGCGCCCAGCAGGTCGGGCTTCCGCCACACGTAGCCGATCGCCTGCTTCAGGTCTGCGACGGGATGCGCCGCGGCCGCGCCCGGCGTGCCGGGCCGCGCGCGAGGCGGCTTGCCTGCGACGCCGAGCGAAAGCAGGAAAGCGACGACGTACATCGTGGTGACCACCGCGTACGCCGCGCCCATTCCGACGAGCGCCACGCCACCGGTGCTGGCGAGCGCGCCCGCCACCCGCGCCGTGTCGGCGGTGGTCCGCGAGATGCCGAGCGCTCCCAGCAGCATCTCGGGCCGCATGGTCTCGCCCACCAGCGCGTGCCGCACCACGTTGTCCGACGCGCGCAGGAGGCCGGCGAGCGCCGCGATCGCAAACACGTGCCAGGGTGCGAGCGCATCGCTCAGGATCAGCACCGTCAATACGGTCGCGAGCAGCGCGTAGACGCCGCGCGTGGCGCAAAGCAGGGCGCGATGGCCGATGCGGTCTCCCGCGATGCCGAAGAACGGCGAGAAGAGCGAACCCAGCCACGCCAGCGCGCCGAAGATCACCAGCTGCTGCACCGAGCCGGTGGCCGTGAGCACGTACCAGCCGAGGATCAGCGCCTCCATCTCGAACGCCAGCGACGTGGCGAGATCGGCCGGCCACTGGAACCGGAAGCTGCGGACGCCGAAGGGAGCGAGAACGGGCGCGCGCGCGGCGCGAGACGACGATGCCATCGGCGGATGCTACAGGGGGCCCGCCGTCTCATGCGGCGGAGCGCGCCAGTGAGGATCTCGGGCGGGGTCCGCAGGATCACGGTGCCGTGCTTTTTGACCATCTCGTCCATCGCGTCGGCGTTCTGCCGCTGCCATTTCATGCTGAACGTCAGGAAGGCGTCCTTCACGGCCGACCGGACCGCCTCCTGCGGTCATTTGCCGCGGTACGCGACCGTAATGCATACGGGTGTAATATGGAGCGGATGAAGACGACAATCGAGATCCCCGACCCGCTGTTCCGCAAGGCCAAGTCGAAGGCGGCCGAGCGCGGCCAGACGCTGAAGGAGCTCGTTACCGAGGCGCTGGAGGAGAAGCTCGCGACGAGTGCGGGCGCGCACGCCGGCGAGCCCGGATGGATGCAGGGTTTCGGCAAGCTGCGGCGATTGCGCAGGGAGACGGCGCGCGTCCAGGCGCGGATCGACGAGGCGTTCGACGTCATCGAACCCGAGGATCGCGCGTGATCCTCGATACCAACGCGCTGTCGGCGTTCGTCGACGGCGACCCCGGCGTCGGGCGAGGTGCTGCGCCGGCAGCCTCGGGCCGCCGTCCCCGTCATCGTGCTCGGCGAGTTTCGCTACGGCATCGCGGGGTCGAGGCACCGCGCCAAGTACGAGGCGTGGCTGACATCGCACCTGGAGCGGTTCGACGTCCTCGCGGTAACCGCGGAGACTGCCGTTGCCTACGCCGGGCTGCGCGTAGCGCTAAAGCAGGCCGGACGTCCCATTCCGGCCAACGACGCCTGGATCGCGGCCTTGGCGTTGCAGCACGGATTGCGCATCCTCAGCCGCGACGAGCACTTCGACGTGGTGCCCGACGTCGAGCGCACGGCCTGGTAGGCCGGTCCGGACTCGACTACCGCGGGACGGGCGCCGAAGCGGGGTAGCCGGCGCTTAACGGCCGGCTACCGGTCGAGCAGCCCCTTGTTCCGCGCGATGTGCGCCGCCTCCTGCCGCGTGGCCGCGCCGAGCTTCGCAAGAATCGCCGAAACCTGGTGGCTCACCGTCTTCACCGATCGGTGCAGGCGCCTGGAAATCTGCGCGTTCGGCAGTCCCTCCTCGAGCAGCCGCAGGATCTCGATCTCGCGCGCCCTGCCCAGTCGCCCCGGAGCTGGAGCCCGATCGGCCCGCCCATCTCCGTCGGGATCGCGGCGCCGATCTCGCGCCACAGCCACGCGGCTCCTCACGCTCCAGCAGCACGGTCGCCGATCTCCCGCAGGTGCAGCCGATGCCGATGGCCGGCCAGCCGGCCGTTCAGGACTTCGCCAGGAAAGCGTTCGCGTCCTCGAAGATGCGCATCGCCCGTTCCACCGAGTAGGGGCCTTCGACCAGCGTCTCCGGGTCCCACTGGCTGCGCGGCGTCTCGAAGAAATCCCCGCCGTACACGTGGATCGCGCCGGTGAGGCGCGGGATCGGGTTGGTGACCGAGTGGATGATGTCGCGTCCGAGCGGAATCGCGTCGCGCTCCGACATTGCTTTTGCGCCAGCCGCTTCGAGCTTGCCGTCGCTCGCGCCGGGGAGGCGCCGCCAGAAGATGTTGTCCTCGCGGCCGGTGTAGACGCCGATGACCGCCCACATCCGGTGGTTGTGCGGGAGGATCGTCATCCACGGCGCCCAGATCACGTTCAGGATCGTGAGCGTGGGCGAACGGTAGAGCGACTGGACTTCGCCGCGCTTCGGCTCCCCGAGGCCCTTGAGAACCTCCGCGGGCTCGGACACGACGCGCGCCACGACTTCGCGGACCGCCTTGTGGCTAGGATCCTCCGCCACGGCGGCGCGGCAATCCTCGATGAACCGATCCTGGTCGAACATGACGTCCTCCTCGCGGCCCGTCCTCCAATGCGCAGAGGATTGTAGACCCGGCGCGACCCGGGCGTCCGGTGGTGCTCGCGCGCTCGGGCTACCACCGCCCTGGCCAGAGCGTGACCCACAGCCCGACCGTGGCGACGTCGTTGTAGCGTTCGATCTTCGGGAAAAACGTCGACATTGATCGTGGCCGGGCCCAGGTCCCACGCCACGAGCGGGAGAGGCGCGACGAACGTCCGCCCGTTGTTGTAGGTATCGCTGTTCATGACCGCGAGCGCCGCGCCGACCTGGAATCCACCGGCGACGTGCCAGAGCGCGCCCGCACCGGCGATCACGGCTGTGTGTTTGCCGGAATCGCTGAACACGCCCGCGTCGGCGAAGAACTGCCAGCGCCCGGTCTCCGCGAACTTCCAGCGCACGCCCAGCCCCGGGTTCACCTCGTTGTCGACGCCGAGCGCCTGCGCCCGGTCGCGGTCGAAGTGGTACGAGAGGCCGTAGACGTTGATGCCGATCTCGTCGGCGAGGGCGGCGTCGCACGCGACGACGAGCGCGGCGACGGCGAGCAGGCGGCGCAACGCCGCGACGGCTGGCGTGTTCATGTTGTTGTGGCGTGGGGCGCCGCCGGGCCCCGGGCCCCGCGCGCCTTATGACATTGGAATAGTACCGCAGGCCGTGGCGGGGCGCGGCCGGCAGGCGTGACGCAGGTCACGCCGCGGCGCGGGTGACTGCGGAAAGACCTACAACCCGAAGGCGACGACGAGGCTGGTGTCCGCGGTTCTCACCGCCGGACGCGCTCCAGCGTCTCGCGGACCTGCTCGCAGGTCAGCGGAGGCAAAGTGGCCACGGGGACGGCGACCACGCCTTTGCCTCGATGCTCCAACTGCATCGGGGTCGGTGCGATCTCGATCTCGAGCCGTCCGTCGCCGGCACGGATCTCCAGCGGCTGGCCCGGTTTGAGGCCAAGCGCCTCGCGCAGCACCTTGGGTACGGCGATCCGGCCCGCGGCATCGATGATCGTTTTCATGGCCTGGAGGATGGCATAGAAAAACCATCCCCCCAAGCCAAGCGCCGCCCGCCCCGCAGGCGCGCTCGCGTTAAACGCTACGCCGCGACGCGTACCGGTACGAGCGCCGGCTCGGCCTGCGGCGCGGCGACGGCCACCGCGCGGCCGCTCAGCCCGGCGATCCAGCTGCACGCGACGGCGGCGGCGTAGGGCAGGGCCTGTGCGGCGAGCACCGCCGCCCAGAGCATCGCCTCGACGTGGTCCGTGCCGAAGCGCCACACGACGCCCGCAACGGCGAGCGCCAGCGCGGCGAGCATCAGCGATTCCTCGCGCGCCGGCGACGGCCGCTTCAGCGGAGCACTCGTGCCCTTGGCGGTGCGATGAAAGATACCGTTCCGCCGCCCGAGCCCCGCGAACACGCCGCGCGCGATCGCGTGCGAGAGCCCCATGCTCGCCAGCGACGCCCCGAGGACGTCGGCCCAGCTGCAATCGACTCGCGCGCGGTAGAGCACCGGCCCGAAGAACGCCTTGCATCCGAGGAAGACGAGCACCGGCACGAGATAGAGATCGAGCGGCAGCGTGAAGATCCCCGGCGCCGCGATTGCGCCCGCCGTCCAGGCGAGTGCGCCGAACGCGAAGAGAAGGTGCAGCGCGTCGGCGAACCACGATAACCAGCCGGTGAGGAAGTGATAGCGCTGGCCGGCAGTGAGCTTGCCCGGGAGGAGGAGCGCGCGCCAGTGGCGCTTCAGGATCTGCATCGCGCCGAACGCCCAGCGGAAGCGCTGCGCCTTGAACGCCCCGAAGCCGTCCGGCGTCAGTCCGCGGCCGAGCGCCGCGTCGACGTAGCGCAGCTCGTGACCGGCCTGCATCAGGCGCAAGCCGAGCTCCGCATCCTCGCAGATGCACCACTCCGCCCACCCGCCGACCTGCTCGAGGGCGCGCTTGCGCACGAGCGTCATCGTGCCGTGCTGGATGATCGCGTTCCGCTCGTTCCGGTGATGCATGCCGATGCGGAAGAAGCCGTCGAACTCCCAGTTCGCCATCCGCCGGAACGCGGCGCCCTCGAACTCGCGGTGCGCCTGCGGCGCCTGCACCACTGCGACCGCGGGATCGGCGAAATGGCCGACGAGCCGCGCGAGCCAGCCTCGGTCGACCGCGTAGTCGGCGTCGACGACGCCGATCACCTCGGCGCGGGGATCCGTCTCGCGCAGCGCGAAATTGAGCGCGCCGGCCTTGAACCCGGGCCACTCCGGCAGGTGGAAGAACCGGAAACGGGCCCCGAGCCGCGCGCAGTGCGCCTCGACCGGCCGCCACAGCCGCTCGTCGCGGGTGTTGTTGTCGACGACGATCACCTCGAAGTTCCGGTAGTCGAGCCGCGCCAGCGAATCCAGGGTGAGGATCACCATTTCCGGCGGTTCGTTGCAGGCCGGGAGATGGATCGACACGAACGGCTCGTGCGCGAGCGGGGCCGGCGCGAGCGGATGGAACTCGCGCCGCCACGCGCGGCGCCACAGCACCTCGACGAACTCGAAGCCGTTCGCGAGCAGCACCGCGAGCATCGCCGCCGCCGCCGGGACAAGGACCGCGATCGCCACCCAGTCCGCCGGGCCGAGGTAGAACTCGAGCGGGATCGTCGCGAGCCAGACGAGCGCGGCGACCGCCCCCTGGATCAGCGCGCAGAACACGATTCTGCCGGTCGTGCGCAGCCGCCGGAACGCGAACGCGAACCAGAGCATCAGCGGCGCGGCGAGGAGCGACGTCGCGAGCGCCTTCGTGCGCCAGCGCGCGTCCGCCGCGACCGTCCCGTCGAGGGCGAACTTCGGCGTGCGGTCGGCGTGGTGCGTCCCCCAGTACGCGCCGGCGCGGCCTTCGTGCGCCTGCTTCCACGGCTGGTCGAACATCTCCATCAGGTAGTAGTCGAGCGGGCGGTCGGCGGTGCGCGCGAGGAACTCGCGGACGAACGCGGCCTGCGCGGGGGGCGAGGCGATCGCGCCGCCGACCCGGTCGCCGCGGCTCGGCCAGCCGATCTCGCCGATCACGATGCGCTTCTTCGGGAACGCGCGGCGCAGCTCCGCGTAGCGCGCGAGGGCGTAGTCGACCGCGTGCTCCGCCGGCACGCCCTCCCAGTAGGGAAGCAGGTGCACGGTGATGAAGTCGACGTGGCGCGCGAGCTCCGGGTAGCGCAGCCACACGTGCCACGGCTCGGCGGTCGACACCCGGACGCGCACCTTGCTCTTCACGCGCGTGATGTCGGCGATGAGCGCCGGGACGCTCAGGTCGCCGCGCAGGATCGACTCGTTCCCGACGATGACGCGATCGACGTTGGGGTTCTCGCGCGCGAGGCGCACGAGCGCGGCGATCTCGCGCTCGTTGTTCTCGTCGCGCCGGTCGAGCCACGCGCCGGCCGTCACCCTCACGCCGCGCATGCCCGCCAGGTGAACCGCTTCGGCGTTCTCGATCGAGGAGTAGGTCCGCAGGCGGTCGGCGTACGCCGCGACGCGGTCGAGATCGGCGGCGAGCTCGTCCTTGGTGGAGAAGATGCCCGCGGTCGGATCCTGGTGGCGCTGGTAGCCGCTGAACGCGACGCCGTGCACCTTGTCGGGGCCGTCGGGCAGCGCGAGCGGCGGATGGGCGGCGGACCAGAACGTGAAGTTCGCGACCGCGACCAGCACGGCGATCATGGCGGCGGCGACGAGAGCGGACGCCGAACGGCGTTCGCTCGGCGCGGGCAGGGCATGGATGCTAGCGGCGTTCATTGCACTTTCGGGACCCGGAGACCAGCATGAAACGTCGTCGGTGTGCGGCGGTTGACCATCCAGACAGAACGCGGACGCAAACGCCGTGCCGGGCGTGGCATAGTGCCATGCGCGCGTTGGATTGGGGTGGCCGCGTGAAGTTCAACCCTCGAATGAGCGCTCTAACTGTCGGGACATGGCGACATTGCAGAGGAGAAATCCGATCACTCTCCCCGTTGCGGCGGTCGTGCTCTCGCTTGTCGCCGCTGCGGCCCTGCGCTACGCCGCCCTCGAACCGGCCGGACTCGCGCACCTTTGCGGCGCGCCCGGAGCGCCGTGGTGGTGCGCGCCGCGGGCGCTCGCGGCCGGCGTGCTCGACGCGGGCGCGCTCGGCTTCGCTGCAATTGCGACCGGCGTCGTTGCAATCCTTACACGTTCGTCAGCCTGGGCGCTCGCCGCCGCCTGCCTCGGCGCGGCGGGCCTCGTGCTGTACGCGGTCGCGACCGGTGCCGCGGGCTTCCTGCTCGGGTTCCTCGTCCTGGCGCGGGCGATCGCCGCGGAACGGCGCCCGCCAGACGCTGGCCGCGAACGCGAGGCATAGCGCCGCCCAGGCGAGCGCGTCCGTGTTCGCGAGGCCCTCGCGCAGCACGATCACCGGCGCCGCCGCCACGAGCACCGCGGCGAGCGCGCGCTCCTCGATCTCGGCGCTCGCGCCCGCGGCCCACGCGAGCAGCGCGAGCGCGACGCGCCGGCGGCGCGACGATCGCGAGCGGGAACTCCCGGTAGCGCGGGTCGAACGCGAGCGCGAGCGAGGCGGCTGCGGCGCCGAAGAGCAGGGCGAAGCGCAGGCTCCCGAGCAGGCGCTCGGCGGTCGACCACGGCGACACGTCGGTCCGGAACCAGCGGGCGACGCGCCGCAGCCGGCGCGGGCGCGAGCGGCGCGCGGCCGTCGAGCCAGCGCGCGAGGCCCGTCGCCGCGAGGAGCGTCGCGGCCGCGGAGATCGCGCCGAACGCGATGCCGAGCGCGAGCTCGAAGGCGTCGCGGCTCGCGGCCTTGATCATCGCGCCCTGCGCGGCGAAGGCCGCGCCGAACGCCGCGCCGGCGAGCGCGAGGAAGATCACGCCGCGCCACCGCGACCGGCGCCGCGACGCCGGCGAACGCGAAGAGCACCGCGGCCAGCTCCCGACGCGAGGAGGCCGCGCCGCCACTCCGGATCCTCGGCGACCGCGCCGCGCAGCGGAAACTTCTCCCGTCCGTCGGCGTCGAGCACGCCCCAGAAGCCGCCGACCGTCCCTTCGAGCCGGCGCTTCCAGGGCTGGTCGAACCCCTCGATCACGTTGTAGCGCAGGCCGCGCGCCGCGGCGGCGTTCGCGAGCTCGCGCACGAACCGCGCCTGGTTCACGCGCGACGGCACCGCGCCCTCGCGGCGCCGCCCCTTGCTCGGCCACCCGGCCTCGCCGATGAAGACCTCCTTGCCCGGGAACGCCTCGCGCACGCGCGCGAGGACGCTCACGACGTGGTCGACCGCGCGCTCGATCGGCATCGGCTCGTCCTCCCAGTACGGCAGCAGGTGGACGGTGACGAACGACACCGCGCCGGCGAGCTCGGGGTTCTGCAGCCAGAACTCCCACACGTCGGCATAGGTGACCGGGAGCGTGGTCGCGGCGCGGACGCGCCCGATGTAGTCGGCGAGCGCGGCCGCGGGCAGCTCCCGGCGCAGCAGCACCTCGTTGCCGACGATCACCGCGTCGATCGCGTCGGCGTCGCGCCGGATCACCTCGAGCCCGCGCGCGAGCTCGCGCTCGTTCTCGGCCCGGTCGCGTCCGATCCAGAGTCCCGAGCATGACGCGCAGGCCGTGCTTGCGCGCGAGCGCCGGCACCGCGTCGAGCCCCTGGTCGACCGAGTAGGTGCGCACGCAGCGCGTGCGCTGCGCGAGGAGGGCGAGATCGGCGTCGATCTGCGCGGGGCTCACGACGAAGCCCTTGGTGAACGGCGTCTGTCCGGGCAGGCGGTAGGGCGCGTACGACACGCAGGGCAGCTTGTCGATACCGGCGTCGGGCAGCGTCACCGGCTGCCCGCGCGCGTACCACCACGCGAGCCCGGCGACCGCGCCGAGCGCCGCGACGGCTAGGACGGCTGCGCGAGCAGCCATACGACGAAAGTGAGGGTGGCGACGCTGATCACGGTGGAGGAGAGGATCGCGGTGGAGAACACGCCGACGTCGCGCACGTACCGGCTGGAGAAGAGATAGAGGTTGACGCCCGTCGGCAGCGCCGCCACCGCGACGCCGACTTTCAGGTGGAACGGCGAGAGCGGGATCACGTAGGTGCCGAGCGCCCAGACGACCACCGGCATGACGGCGAGCTTCACGACGTTCATGAGCGCAACCTGTCCGGTGCGCCGGGTCGGCTCACGGTAGATCGAGAGCGACGCGCCGAGCGCGAAGAGCGCCGCCGGGGCCGCGCTCGCGGCGAGGAGATCGATCGTCGTTTGCACCGGGCCGGGCAGGCGGAGCTGGAGCGCCGCGAAGACGAAGCCGACGAACAGCGCCGGAATGAAGGGATTCGAGTAGAAGAAGCGCGCCATCGACGCGAGCGGCGAGATCCGCACGTGCGGGCGGCGGGTCGCGAGGTCGGCGAGCAGGATGCAGAGCGGATAGAGCGCGACCATGTCGGCGAGCAGCGTGAGCGCGAGCGGCGCGATCGCCGCGTCGCCGAAGAGCGCCGGCATGAGCGGCAGCGCGAGGAAGCCGTTGTTCGACTGCACCGCGCCGAGCCCGTGGAAGATCGCGCTCGGGCGGTCGAGCCCGAACATCCGCGCCGCGACCGCGGCGGCGCCGAGGAAGAGCGCGATCGCGGTGAGCCCGTAGACGAACGCGAGGCGCACGTCGGCGAGCTCGCTCAAGGTCGCGCGTCGCGACGCCGCGGAAGAGCATCACCGGCAGCGCGAAGTTGAAGAGATAGGCGTTGAGGCCGTTCAGCCCGCTCTGCCAGATGAGGCGGAAGCGCGCGGCGCCGTAGCCGAGCGCGACGATCGCGAAGAACGGCACCAGGACGCCGAGGATCTCGCGCATCGCGCGACCGGCGCGCGCGCCTAGGGCGCGAGCCGCTCGATCTGCCAGCCGCCGTCGGCGAGCCTGCGGTAGCCGACGCGGTCGTGCAGGCGCGACGGACGTCCCTGCCAGAACTCGAACGCTTCGGGCGCGAGGCGGTAGCCGCCCCAGTGCGGCGGCCGCGCCGGGTTCAGTCCGTGCCGCAGCCCCATCTCGGCGACTCTCGCCATCAGCGCGCCCTTGCCGATCGCCCGGCTCTGCGGCGACGCCCACGCGCCGATCCGCGCGCCGAGCGGGCGGGTCTTGTAGTACTCGTCGGACTCCGCGGCGGACACCGTCCCGATCGCGCCCTCGATGCGGATCTGGCGCTCGAGCTCGGCCCAGTAGAAGAGCAGGCTCGCGTGCGGGTTCTGCGCGAGCTCGCGGCCCTTGCGGCTCTCGTAGTTGGTGTAGAAGACGAAGCCGCGCTCGTCGTAGCCCTTCAGCAGCACCATGCGCGCCGCCGGCCGGCCGTCGGCGCCGACCGTCGCGACCGCCATCGCCGTGGGTTCGCGGAGCTCGGAAGCGAGCGCCTCGTCGAACCACTTGCGGAACTGGTCGAGCGGATCGCGCGCGACCGCGGCCTCGTCGAGGGTCTCGCGGGTGTACTCGCGGCGTCGGTCGGCGATGTCCATGCCGCCGATTCTACCGTGCGGGCGATGGCGCTCCGGGCGCGGTCCGAAGCACTGCGCGCTGCGCGCGACCACGAGGATCGGAGTCAAGGCACGCGCGAGGCGAGCGGGTCGGACCGTCGAGGATCGGACGCCCGCGCCGGCTGGCGGAGGATGAGCGCGGTGCCGGCGAGCACGAGCGCGCACCCCGCCGCCATCACGGGCGTGATTGCCTCGCCGAGGAAGAGCGCGCCCCACAGCATCCCGAACAGCGGGATGAGGAACGTCACCGTGAGCGCGCGCGTCGGCCCGACGTCGGCGATGAGCCGGAAGTAGAGGAGGTAGGCGATGCCGGTGCAGAGCACGCCGAGCAGCACGACCGCGATCCACTCGGCGGGCGTCGGCGACGCGACGGGCGGCAGCGGCACGAGCAGCGGCGCGAGCAGGAGGGCCGCGCCGATCTGGCTCCCGGTCGCGACCGCCGCGGCGTCGACGCCCGCCGAGCGGCGCTTCATGTAGGCGGCCGCCACCGCGTACGAGAGCGCGGCGAGCGCGCCGGCGGCGATCGCCCAGAGGACCGCCGGCGTCGCGCGGACCGGCCCGAGGCCGACGAGCATCGCGACCCCGGCGACGCCGGCGGCGAGCCCGAGCGCGGCGCGCGCGGTGATGCGTTCGCGCAGCCACACCGCCGATACGACGGCGCCGAAGAGCGGCGACGTGGCGTTGAGCACCACGAGATACGAGGCCGGCAGGTACAGCGCGCTGAACGCCCACAGCGCGAACGGCGCCGCGGAGTTGACGAGTCCGACGGCGAGATAGAACCGCCAGTGCGCGCGCCACGCGAGGCCGACTCCGGCGAACCGCAGCCATGCGAGGAGCGCGACGGCAGCGAGCGCGACGCGCAGCTCGGACGTCGCGATCGGCCCGAGCGGGACGACCGCGACCCGCATGAAGATGAACGAGGCGCCCCAGATCGCCGCGAGCGCGACGAGGCGGGCAACGTCAGGCGGCCGCACCCCGGACCCGATTGCGCCCGGCCGGCGCCGCCGCAGCGCGCTCGCGCTCGAGCAGCGCGCGCTTGCGTGCAGCGCCGAGGCGATAGCCCCCGGTGGTGCCGTCGGCCGGCACGACGCGATGGCAGGGGATCGCGAGCGGCACCGGGTTCGTCGCGCACGCCCGCGCGACCGCGCGCGCGCCGTCGGGCACGCCGACCTTCCGCGCGAGCTCGCCGTAGCTCAGCGTCTCGCCGGGCGCGGTCGCCTGAAGCGCGCGCCACACGCGCTGCTGGAACGCGGTGCCGCGGATGTCGAGCGGCAGGTCCAGCGCCGCGCGCGGGCGCTCGACGAACGCGACCGCAGCGGCGAGCCAGCGCTCGAGCGCGTCGGCGCCCGCCACCGGCGTGGCCCGCGGAAAGCGGGTCGCGAGCGTCCGTGCGGCCGCGTCGCGCGTCGCTGCGATCTCGATGGCGCAGACGCCGCGCTCGGTCGCGGCGATGCCGACCCAGCCGAGCGACGACCGTGCGAACGCGTGGCCGATGCGCTGCCCGGCGGCGCCGCTGCGGTACGTCGCCGGCGACATCCCGAGGAGGCCCCGCGCGTGCTCGTACACGCGGCTCGGAGAGCCGTACCCGGCGCCGTAGACCGCGGCGTCCACCGACTCCCCCGCACCGAGCGCGCGCTGCAGGCGGTCGCGCCGGCGGGCGGCGTAGTACTCGCGCGGCGAGACGCCCACCGAGCGCTTGAAGCGGCGCTGGAAGTGAAAGCGGCTCAAGCCCGCGGCGGCCGCGAGTGCGGCAAGCGTCGGCGGCGAGTCCGCCGCTTCGATCGCGCGGATCGCTGCGCGGATCCGATCCATGGCGTCGTCGCGCGGCGACACGGCGCGCTCGGGGTGGCAACGGAGGCACGCCCGGAAGCCCGCGCGGGCCGCGGCGGCGGCGCCGTCGAAGAACAGCACGTTCTCCGCCTTCGGGCGCCGCGAGGGGCAGGTGGGACGGCAGAAGACGCCGGTCGTCTTCACGGCGTAGACGAACGCGCCGTCGGCGGCGACATCGCGGGTCGTTACGGCGCGCCAGCGGGCGGCGTGCTGGAGCGGGGAGTCGGCGAGGTTCATGGCGCGGGCCCTTCGGGTTGGCGATGGGCGCACTCTAGGTCGCCGCCCGCCGGCCCGCCATCCGGAGGTTGCGCTCAAATCCTATTCGCCGGCCTTGCCCCAGAGCTCTTTCAGGCGGGCGTCGCGCCCGCACCCGGTCTTGTAGTAGTTGTAGCGCACCGGATTCTTCTTATAGAAATCCTGGTGATACTCCTCCGCCCGCCAGAACTCGCCCGCCTGCTCCACCGGGGTGACGATCGGCTGCTTGAACGGCTTCGACTTCTCCAGTGCCGCCTTCGAGGCCGCCGCCAGCTGCTGCTGCTCGGCGGAGTGGTAGAAGATCCCGGTCCGGTACTGCGAGCCGACGTCGCAGAACTGCCGGTCCTTCACCGTCGGGTCGATGTTCCGCCAGAACACCTCGAGCAGCTTCTCGTAGCTCACCTTCGACGGGTCGTACGCGACCTGCACCACCTCCGTGTGGCCGGTCCGGCCGCTGGAGACCTCCTCGTAGGAGGGGTTGCGCTTCGTCCCGCCCATGTAGCCGGAGGTGGTCGAGATGACCCCGGGGAGCTTGTCGAACGGGGGCTCCATGCACCAGAAGCAGCCGCCGGCGAACGTCGCAACTGCCTGTTGCGACGGCGAAGCGGGCGCTTGCGCCGCGGCCGGCGCGGCGGCGGCGAGCGCGAGGGCGAGCGCCCCGGCGCAGGCGACGTTGCGAAAGCGCGATCTCATCGGGTGACCTCCGGCTCGCTTGATGCTGCGAGCATACACGCGCGCCGGACCGTCCGCGGGGCGCCTCGCCAGAGGGAAAAGGCGAGCCGCGACTCGAAAAAAACGCTTGCACGAGCCCCGGCGCTTGGGGCATTCTCTCGTCGCCAGCCGCGCTCCCCAAGGCGGTGATGCGATAGCTGCGACACTCAACGACTGCGACACTCACGACTAAGACTAGACGCTAGTGGAGGTTTAACGATGGCGACGAAGAAGAAGTCCGCGAAGAAAGCTGCGAAGAAGTCGAAGGCGGTACGCCGGCCGGCGAAGAAGAAATCCGGCGCGAAGCGCAAACCGAATCCCGCGTTCATGAAGCCGATGACCCCGAGCGCGGCGCTTGCCGCGGTGGTGGGAGCGGCCGCGGTGGCGCGCACCGAGATCACCAAGAGAATCTGGAACTACATCAAGAAGAACAAGCTCCAGGACGCGATCAACCGGCGGATGATCAACGCGGACGACAAGCTCCGCGAGATCTTCGGCGGCAAGCGTCAGGTGTCGATGTTCGAGATGACGAAGCTCGTCAACAAGCACCTCAGGTAGTCTGCCCCGCTTCAACGCACCGGCCGGCCCCGCGGAACTCGCGGCGCCGGCCGGTGTGTTTTGTGCAACCCCGGCGCGCGGACGGGGCGGACTGACGACCCGGAGCCGCCTCAGTGGCCCGCGCCGAGCTCGTCGAGAAACTTGGCGCGCTCGGCTTCGGTGGTGAGGCTGTCGGCGAGCAGCAGGTAGAACTGCCGCGAGGTCGACGCCTGGCCGGCGGCTTTCTTGACGATCACCTTCGCGATCGGGCCGACGTACTCGGTGAGCTTGCGCGTCGCCGCCGCGATCATGTCGGCGGTGAGCGGCGCGCCCGCGGCCCTGGCCGCGAGCATCGTCCCGGCCTCGATCGCGACCGTGCGCGTGCTCGCGAGCGGCTTGGGCGGCGGCGCGCCCGGCAGCTTCGTGCGCGTCGCGAGGAAGGCCTTCTGCTCCTCGGCGCCGCTCAGCTGCTCACCGAGGATGCCGTAGACCGAGTCGACGTCGGTCGTCTGCAGCGCGGCGCGTTTCAGCATCACTTTCGCGACCGGTCCGACGTAGTGCGCGAGATGGCCCTCGATCGCCTTCAGCACCGCCGGATCCCAGCCCGGGGGCGGCTGCGTGGTCTTCGCTCCCGAGGGGGCGCTGCCGTCGGTACGCGGCTGCGACGCGTGCGACGCGTGCGACGGGCTCGTGGGCTCGATGCGGATCGTCGTCGGGACGATCTCGGTGATGATCGTCTCCTCGGACACCGTCGGGCTGAGCGGCGCCGCGTAGGCGTCGAGCAGGGCGGAGCGGAATTCGTTCGCGTTCTGGAACCGCTTGGCCGGTTTCTTGTCGATCGCGCGCGCGACCACCGCGTCGTACGCGCCGGGCGCGCGCTCGATGTCGACCTGCGACGGCATCGGCGGGGTTTCGTAGCAGACCTTGTACGCGACCGCCTCGGTGCTCCCGGCGAACGGCTTCACGCCGCAGAGGAGCTGGTAGAGCACGACGCCGGCGGCGAAGATGTCGGCGCGCCAGTCGACGTCGGTGCCCGCGTACTGCTCCGGCGCCATGTAGCCGGGCGTGCCCATCACCGCGCCGATCTGCGTCAGGTTCGACGAGTCGATCCGCGCGATGCCGAAGTCGGCGATCTTGAGCTTGCCGCTGGTCATGATGATCAGGTTCGCCGGCTTGATGTCGCGGTGCCAGACGCCCTGCTCGTGCGCGTACGCGAGCCCGTCGAGGAGCTGCGCGGTGACGCTCACCACGTCGCGGGTCTCGAAGCGGGTGCCGCGGTTGAAGTACTCGCGCAGGCTGTTGCCCTGCACGTACTCCATCGCGATGTAGGCGAGGTCGCCCTCCTCGCCGTACTCGTGCACGCCGACGATGCCCGGGTGCGAGAGCCGGCCCGCGGCCTGCGCCTCGTTCTTGAACCGCGCGAGCAGCGAGTGGCCGCGGTCGTCCTCGATCAGTTCCTTCCGGATCGTCTTGATCGCGACGGTGCGGCGGATGTTCGGGTCGAACGCCTTGTAGACCACGCCCATGGCGCCCTTGCCGAGCACCTCGATGACTTCATACTTGCCGAGCCGGTCTACAGTCGCCATCGTCAATGTTCCACGACGCGAGGGGGCAGGCCCCCTCGCGCTCCCCGATTCCAGACGATCGACATCGATTCCACGCTAGTCCTCGAGCATCTTCATCGCCTGGACGAGCGACTTCTTCATCCGGTTGAACGACTCGGTGAGCGTGCCGATCTCGTCCCTGCCGGCGGCCTTGAAGTCGGGCACGTCCATCTGGCCCATGCTCACCTGGTCGGCGAGCTTCGAGAGCTTCGTCACCGGCCGGATCACCATGATGAGCAGCATGATGTTCAGCGCGATGCCGATGAAGAGGAACACCGCGGTGAGCGACATCATGAAGGTGCGGTAGGCGGCCTGCGCGCGCTGGATCGGCACCTCGGTCGGCACCGACACGACCTGCGCGCCGATGATCTCGTTCAGCTGCCAGCCGAAGCCGTTCGCCTGGCCGTACTTCTCCACCATCGTCTTCGGCGCCGCGTCGACCGTGCTGTGGCACGGCAGGCAGTTGGGGTCCTTGATCTGGATCGGGCGCGCGATGTAGAGCGAGCGGCCGCTCGGCGTCTCGCGCTCGCCGATGATCTCGCCGCGGTCCGGGCTCGAGCGGAACTGGTTGACGATGTCGGCTTCCCAGTCGACCGCGCGGTCGCGCGGGTTGGTCGGGTTGAGGGTCGCCTCCTTGTACGCGTACTCGGGAAATTTCTTGCGCAGGCCGCCCAGCACCTCCTGCGCGGAGTAGGACGGGACCGACTGCGGCAGGAACGTGTACTTCATCTGCGTGTCGAGCAGCGGGCGGATCTGGCCCGAGGTGTACGCGCGCGTCGCGAGCGCGGTCTCCATGACCAGCCGCGCGTTCTGCAGGATCTCCTCCCGGGCATTGTTCTGCAGCAGCTGGTTCGAAACGTAGCCGGCTGCGCCGAGCCCGATGAGGAAGATCGCGATGAACACGATGTTGAACTTGAGGATGAGTTTCACTGCTGTCTCCCGGGTCTCGCTCGCTTGGTCAGTTCGAGGGGCGCCGCACGCCCGCATCCTGCACCGCCGAGCCCTCGGGCGGCGGCTTCGGCTTGTACTTCTCGGGGAAGAGGATCGGGTCCCACTCCGGGTGGGACTTGAGGTTCGCGACCAGCGCCTGGCGGAACGCGAGGTCGTTCGCCTTCGGTATGAAGCGCTGCATGAGAGGCCGCCGGATCTCGGGCGGCGCCTTGAGCCACATCTCGACGTCGGCGTACGCGATCTCGCCGGTCGCGCGCGGATTCACCTCGCGGTCCTTGTACTTGCCGATCCGCGAGGGCAGGTTGTCAACGTAGGGCTTCGGCATCGCGGCGATGAAGCCGGCGGCCGGGCGCGCCGCGATCGTGCCTTTGGCGTCGACCCTGCGGCTGAAGAACTCGCCGCCGCGCAGCCGTGCCGGACTCGTGGGCGACGCCTTGACGAAGCCGTCGGCGATCCGCGCCTCGCCTGCCTCGACGAACATCGCCCCCTCGCCGTCGGCGATCTGGATCACCGCGGTCGCATCGGCGGTGACGAGACCGAACACCGGCGTCGTGATCCGCAGCGGCGCGGCCGACTTGCCGGAGGCGAGCTTGCTCCAGCCCTGCATGAGGTAGAAATCGGAGACCCCGCCGCCCTTCGCGGCGCGCGGACTGAGCGCGGCGAGGTAGAAGCGGGCCTTCGGGCCGAGGCTGAGCTCGCTGCCGTCCGCGAATTCGATCAGCGCAGCGCCCTTGTCGCCGAGCTCGACGATGTCGCCGGTCTGGAGGCGCACGCCTTCGGCGAGCACGTACCGCACGGTGCCGCGCAGCAGCACTGCCTGGCCTTCGAGCAGCGTCACCACCGCCGGCGGCTCTGCCGCAAGCGCGACGCCGCACGCCATCGCGATCACCAACGCTGCTGCCCCTGCGCGCAACCGGATTCCCCTTCCCGCGCCGTCCGGAAATGACGAATGCGGTACAAACGTCCACCCTCGAGCGAACCTTGCGATACTAGGCGCGGCCCCCTGTGCGCGTCAATCGCCTTTAAGTACGGCAACTTATCGACGGTCGGGCCATCCGGCCTAGGGCGTCGCCGGGGTCCCGGCCGCGTGTCCCGGGTCCTATACTCGGACGTCTCGTTGGAGCAACCGACGGCGGAGCGACTGACACTTATGTCCGGCAGCCCCCAAACCTGCACCGTGCTGTTCGTGGACATCAGCGGCAGCACCCGGCTCTACGAGGAACTCGGCGACGCGCATGCGCTCACGCGCGTGGCGAGCTGCCTGCGCCTGCTGCAGCGCGCGGCCGACGAGCTCAAGGGCCGCGTCGTCAAGACCACGGGCGACGGACTGATGTGCGCGTTCGCCGACGCCGATGCGGCGCTGCAGGCGGCGCGCGCGATGCACGTGCGGGTGGTCGAGCAGACCGGGCTCGGCGGCCCCGCGCTCGGCATCCACGTCGGCTGCCATTACGGTGCGGTGATCGAGAACGAGGGCGACCTCTACGGCGACTGCGTGAACGCGGCGGCGAGAGTCGCCGGGCTCGCCAAGGTCGGCCAGATCCTCGCCACCCAGGAGGTGATCGCCCGGCTCGCCGGCCCGGCGCGCGAGAACGTGCGCATGCTCGACCGCGTGACCGTCCGGGGCAAGCGCGAGCCGCTCGAGATCTACGAGTTCCTCTGGCAGGACTCCACCGAGGAGCTCACGATGCTCGGGACGCGGCAGCCCGAGGAGCGCGTGCCGCGGCTGCGGCTCGCGTACGGCGACCGCCTGATCTGGTTCGACGGCTCGGGCGCCGGGCACGTGGGCCTCGGCCGCGACGCGGTGTGCGACATCGTGGTCGCCGACAGCAAGACCTCGCGCTCGCACGCGCGCATCGAGAAGCGGCGCGACAAGTTCGTGCTCGTCGACCACAGCTCGAACGGCACCTTCGTCGCGGTCGCGAACGAGCCGGAGGTGTGCCTGCGGCGCGAGGAGCTGATGCTCCGCGGGCGCGGCCGGATCGGGCTCGGCCACCGCACCGACGAAGCCGAGGCGACGGTGGTGGAGTTCTCCTGCGAGTAGCGTTCGCGACGCGCGGGCCGAACCCCGCGCGCTACGCGCCCTCGACCCGGTTCCGCCCCGCGCGTTTCGCCCGGTAGAGCGCCCTGTCCGCCGCCTTGATCACCGCTTCGGGCTGGTCGTGTCGCGGGGTGCGCGCCGCGACGCCGATGCTGACGGTGACCGAGAGATTCTTCGTGCCGCCCGCCGCGCCGCGCCGGCGCTTGCCCGAGCGGCTCCGCCGCGGACGGTCGGGGGCGCGCAGCGCCATCCGGTAGCCGGCGATGTCCGCGCGCAGCTGCTCGAGGTGCGGCAGCGCCTGGTCCGCGTCCTTCCCGGCGAAGAGGATGGTGAACTCCTCGCCGCCGTAGCGGAACGCGATGCCGCCGCCGCCGACCCCGGCGAGCCGCGATGCGACCAGCTTCAGCACCTGGTCGCCCACGTCGTGGCCGTGGGTGTCGTTGAACTTCTTGAAGTGGTCGACGTCGACCATCGCCACCGCGTAGGTCCGCCCGGTCGCCCGCAGCCGCTCGTCGAGTGCGCGCCGCCCGGGCAGGCCGGTCAGCTCGTCGCGGAACGCCATGCGGTGCGAGTCGCGCAGCACCGCGACGAGGAGCAGCGCCGCCGCCGCAGCGACGAACGCGGGGAACGCGAGCGGCGTCCGGATCGCGTGCGCACCGAGCGCGAACGCCACGATCGCCCACGCGAGGCTGCTCTCGACGGGCGTGCGCCGGAAGTACGCGGCGGCGCCGGCCGCCGCGAGGCTCGCGGCGATCGCGACGAGCCCGACTTGCGGGATCGGCGTCGCCGGCAGCCACGGCAGGCTCGCGAGCGGGGCGTAGGCCCAGTCCACGGATGCCGCGCGGCCCGACCGGGCGACCCACGCCACGAGCGCGGCCGCCCCGGCGAGCGCGAGCGCGCGGAGCGCGCCGTGCACGTTCGCAACGCCGCGCTCTTCGAGCCAGGCGAGCGCGGCGAGGCACGCCGGCACCAGCACGCAGCCGCCGGCGTAGAACGCGCGCGCCGCCAGCGAGTCGGGTCCGGGCTCGATTGCCGCGCGATAGGCGTAGTACGCCAGCGCGATCGCCGCCGCCGCGAACACGATGCGGCCGCGGTTGAAGGCGGCCGCGAGGAGCGCCGCGACCGCGAGCGCGACCCACGGCCCGAACGTCTTGAGCCCGTCGAGCGACGCCGGGATCGCCGCCGGGCGGTGCGCGAGCGCGAACGCGCCGGCGAGCAGCGCCGCGGGAAAGGCGAGTGCGAGCAGCGGTCGCAGCAGCGGCATGGCGCGGGATGGTCCGGCGTGCAGGGTAGCGCGGTCAAGGCAACCGGTCACGCGGGCTATGCCGTTGGAATAGCCCGCAATAGCCCGTCGGAGATATGGGCGCCGGCGGGATTGGCGCCTACAGTGGAGCCGGCGCACTTCCCCGCGCCGACCGAAGGAGGACCCACCATGGCACGCAAATCCCCCGGCTTCGCCGCCGCCGACTACGAGTACCCGCAGGCCCCCGACTACGTGATCGCCGAGCTCCGCTACGACAGCCGCGTCGCGGTCGCCCGCCGCGGCCGGTTCGGCGCCGCGGCGGCGGCGGAGCCGGCCGCGCGCGCGCTCAACGAGACGCTCGGCGCGTTCGACATCAAGCGGGTCGGCGCGCACTTCGACCTTCCCGAGCGCGCGCTCGCCGCGCGCGCGACCGGGCTCCGGGCACGCGCCCAGCCGACGGCCGATTTCGCGCAGAGCGGGTTCGTGCAAATCGTGCCCCGCAACCCGAAGGACGCGCCGCGGATCGCGGCCCGGCTCGCCCGCGCGAAGCCGGTCTGGCAGGCTTACGTCGCGCCGCGCCCGGTCCCGGCCGCGGCGCCCACTGGCGCATCCGCGACGAGCCGGAACTTCGAGCCGGCGCAGGGCTACCTGCACTCGGCCCCGAACGGCATCGGCGCGATGGAGGTGTGGCCGATCGCCGGCGGGAAGGGCCGCGGCGTCACCGTGTGCGACATCGAGGGTAACTGGAACTACCGGCACGAGGACCTGCCCCGCGGGATCCCGCTCCTCGGCGGCACCGTCATTCCCGACATCGGGTGGCGCAACCACGGCACCGCGGTGCTGGGCGAGATCGTGTCGAAGCCCGGCACGAGCGGGACGGTCGGGATCGCGCACCAGGCGAAGGCCGCGACGCACTCGGCGATCATCGGCGGCGTGTTCAATACCGCCGGCGCGATCATGGGGGCGGCCGCGCACCTCGGCAAGGGCGACGTGATCCTGATCGAGCTGCAAGCCACCGGTCCGAACGGCAAGTACGTCGCGATGCAGTACTGGAACGACGTCTTCTCGGCGATCCAGGCGGCGACGGCGAAGGGCATCACCGTGGTCGAAGCGGCCGGCAACGGGGACGAGAACTTCAACCTGCCCGTCTTCGCCGGCACCGGCCTGCAGAAGGACTCGGGCGCGATCGTCGTCGGCGCCGGCATCCCGCCGACCAACTTCTTCGACTACCACGGCTTCGGCGCCGGCACGAGCTACACGAAGATCGGCGTGCCGCGGTCGCGCATCTGGTTCTCGAACTACGGCCGGATCGTCAACGTCCACGCCTGGGGCTGGCACGTCACGACCTGCGGTTATGGCGACGCGCAGGGCGGCGCGTCCGAGAACCGCTGGTACACGCACCGGTTCTCGGGCACCTCGAGCGCTTCGCCGATCGTCACCGGCGCGGTGGCGGTGCTGCAGGGCATCTCGAAGGTGCGGAACGGCGGGCCGCTCACGCCGGCCAAGGTGCGCGCCATCCTGATGCGCACGGGCACGCCGCAGGTCGCCGGCCCGGGCGTACCGCTCTCGCAGCGCATCGGGCCGCTGCCGAACCTCGCGCGGGCGCAGCGTCTGGTGTAGCGTCCCGCCGGAGGAGGCGAAGAAGCGACCGATGGCGAAGCGCCGGCAACCGCCGTCGCCCGGATACAGTCACGGCGAAGCGACCGTCCGGCCGAGCCTCTCCATCCGGCTCCGGCCTGGCTGGCGGCTCGCCGCGCCGGGCGAATTCGACGACGCCGCCGGCACGCGGCTCCGCGTCGCGGCGGATCTCCCGCCGGGCGCCGAGCTCGTGCCGGCGGTGCCGGCCCTCGCGGCGGCCGATCCGAAGCGGCTGTCCGCGCCCGAACGCGAGCTCGCGCGGCACGTGCAGCTGATTCTCCCTGCCGGGACGGACGCGGTGAAGCTGTTGCCGGTCGTCAAGCGCTGGGCGTCGGTCGAGGACGTGCGGGTCCCGCCGAGCGTGAGCCTCCCTTAGCGCCGCGACCGGCTAAAGGCCACGCCGCCCGCGAGCGCGAGCGCCATCAACCAGAACACCGGCGCCATGCCGAGCACGGCGCCGATTGCGCCGAAGAAGAGCGGCATCGCGGTCTGGCACACGCTGAGGATGCCGGTGCGGATCCCCACCGCCTCGCCCGAGCGCCCTTCCGGCGTCGCCGCGTAGAGAAGCGAGAGCAGCAGCGGCTGCGTCATGCCGAGCCCGAGGCCGAGCACGAATCCGAGCAGCATCAGCAGCGGCACCTGCTCGACGAGCGGGAAGACCGAGAACACCGCAAGCGAGATGGCGAGCGCGACGCCGATCAGCGTCCACTCGCGCAGCCGCCGCGCGAGCGTCGGGAGCACGACGCGCGCGACGAACGTGGCGAGCGCGAACGTGCCGAGGATCGTGCCGATCGTGCTCGCCGAGAGGCCGAGCCCGGTGCCGTAGATCGGCACCGCGAACACGAAGATCTCCCAGGTCATCGCGCCCAGCGCGCCGATCGCGAGGACGTGGCGCAGCGCGCGGATGCCGAGCAGATCGGCCATCCGCCGTTCGACGCGCGCGCCGGCGCGCGCGGGCCGCGGGAACCGTGCGCGGCCGAGGGCGATGGTGGCGGCGGAGGCGACCGCGAACGCGCCGACCACGAGGAACGCGCGCGCGTGGCCCAGCCCGTCGATCGCGAACCCGGCGAGCACCGGCCCGACGAACGTCGCGGTGGAGAAGGCGAGCGAGATCAGCGTGAAGTTGCGCGGCCGGTCCGGCGGCGTGCCGATCGCGCCGATCGCGTTGTTGGACGCGATGTGCGAGAGCATCGCGCCGGAGCCGACCACGACGCTCACCGCGTACAGCGCGTCGAGCGTCGGCCACGCGAATGCCACCGCGCAGCCGCCGGCGACCGCAAGCGCGCCGACAAGCATCGGCCTCACCACGCCGATGCGGTCGATCGCGCGGCCGGCGGCGACCGAGAAGAACATCGGCAACGCGGGGAAGAGCGCGGCGAGCACGCCGACCACGAGCGCCGAGGCGCCGAGGTGCAGCGCGAGCAGCGCCACCGCCACGCGCGCGCCCGCGAACGCGAGATGCGTGAGGACGGTGACGGCGAGTACGAGCGCTAGCGGCAATGCGGGCCCCGGGAGGCCCGCATTCTACGTGGCGCAGGAGGCCTGGCGCGTCGGCCGGCCGCTTCGGCTCGTGGACCGGCGGCCGCGCCGTGCTCCGTCACGGCTCCAGGCCGTGGCGGAGCAGCTCGAGTGCGCGCCGGATGTGCGCCTTGACCGTGCCGAGCGGCAGCTTCGAATGCGCCGCAATTTCCTGGTGCGAGAGCCCGCGGAAGAACGCGAGCCCGATCATCTGCCGCTGGACCGGCGACAGCTTCGCCAGCGCGGCGTGCACCGCCGTGCCCGACTGCATGAGGTCGAGGAGGTCCTGCGGGTCGCGCTCGCGCGGGCGCTCGTCGTCGTCCTCGACCAGGGTCTCGGGCGCCTCGTGCGCGAGCGCCGGGTCGCGCGACCGCACCGCGTCGATCGCGCGGCTGCGGCAGATCATGAGGAGCCAGGTCATGACCTTGCTCCGCGCCGCGTCGTAGCGCGCCGCTCCGGTCCAGCACTGGTGGTAGACGTCCGCGGCGACTTCTTCGGCGGTGGCGAAATTGCCGCAGATCCGCGCGGCGAGGCCGTAGACCCGCGGCATCGTCGCGTCGTAGAACGCCCCGAGCGCCGCCTCGTCGCCGGCGGCCATGCGCGCGACGAGTGCCGCGAGATCCGTCTGTTGCGGGTCGGCGGGTACGTCTTCCACTGCGGCTTGTTCCAGCATGCGTCGGATTATAGGGGCGCCCCGGGCGCGTCCCATGGACCGCTCGGTTTCGTCTCGGTCAACGGCGCGGCGCGGTCACTCGCCTTCGAACGCGCAGAGCGCGAAGATCGAATGCCCCAGGGCCTCGAGCCGGCGCCGGCCGCCGAGCTCGGGCAGCTCGATGACGAAGCAGCACTCGATCACCTCGGCGCCCGCCTCCTCGATCAGCTTCACCGCCGCCCCGGCGGTGCCGCCGGTCGCGATGAGGTCGTCGGCGACGAGGATGCGCTCGCCCGGCACGACGGCGTCGACGTGCATCTCGATCCGGTCGGTGCCGTACTCGAGCTCGTAGTCGTGGCCGACGGTCGCGGCCGGCAGCCGGCCGCGCTTGCGCAGCGGCACGAACCCTGCGCCGAGCGCGTAGGCGACCGCGGCGGCGATGATGAATCCGCGCGCCTCGATCCCGGCGACCTTCGCGATCCGCCGGTCCCGGTAGCGCCCGGCGAGGGAATCGATCGTGGCGCGGAAGCCGGCCGGATCCTTGAGGAGCGTGGTGATGTCGCGGAACATCACCCCGGGCTTGGGGTGGTGCGGGATGGTGCGGATCAGCGGCTTGATCGGCATGGCGGCTTCCGGCTCGGGTCCGCAATTATCGCGGACCCGGGCGTCGGCCGGCGCGCCCGGCCGTGCCGTTCAGCTGCCGGTGGACGCGAGGTCGCGGCGGCGCCTGGCGGCGCCGTCCCACGCGCCGCCAGCGCCCGGCGCGCTTGGCGCGCGGGGTGCCCGCGGCGCGGGCGCCTGCGGCTTCGGCCGCGGCGTGAAGATCCATCTGAGCACGACGAGCAAGCCGAGTGCGATCGCCGCGGCGATCAGCAAGGCATGAAAGTTCTCCATCTCCGTCTCCCTGCGGTTAGTGACGTTACGAGGAGACTAACGCGCGGCCCGCGTGAGGCGGGCGGTCGGCAACAGAACTTTACTTCTGCTGCACCTCGATACAGGCCCGCGGGTACGAGCGGCAGCTCGCGGCAGACGAATGGCGACGCGTTCGAGAGCACAGGGTACGAGCGGTTGGTCGTTCCGGACGAGCGGTTGCGCGCGGGGCGCAATCCCGGAGAATGGCGGCCTTCACAGGGGAGACCACGACATGTCCGCAGCCGGCCACATCGATCCGTCGAACAAGAAGATCGCGCTTCTCATCGCGCTGCTCGCGCTGGTGCTTGCGATCTCCGAGACCCTCGGCAAGTCGGCGCAGACGTCGGCGCTCAGCTTCAACATCGAAGCGTCAAATCTTTGGGCGTTCTTCCAGGCGAAGACCATCCGCATGACGACGGTGCGCACCGCCGTCGAGAGTGCGCAGCTCGCCGCACCCGCGGGAGGCGACGCGCGCGCGGCGTTCGACAAGCAGCTCGACGCCTGGAAGAAGGCGGCGGCGCGCTACGACTCGGAGCCCGAGACGAACGAAGGCCGCAAGGAGCTCGCGACGCGCGCCAAGGCCGCCGAGGAGAAGCGCGACCGTTCGCTCGCCGCGTACCATCACTACGAGGTTGCCTCGGGCCTCGTCCAGGTCGGGATCGTCCTTGCGTCGGCCGCGATTATCACCACCGTGATGGCGCTGGCGTGGATCGGGGCCGGGCTCGGCGTCGCCGGGCTCGCCTTCATGCTGATCGGCCTCTTCGCTCCGACCGCCGTTCATCTCTTCTGAGCGAGGGCGCCCAGCGGTTCGCGCTTCGGTGCCGGTTTTGGGCTACTCTTTTTCCATCCCACCTGGCGTATTTTCTGGCTCACTTCCGCACGACAGGAACCAAACGATGAAGGCAGGCTGGTACGAGCAGAACGGTCCGGCGAAAGAAGTCCTGAAGATCGGCGAACGGCCCGATCCCGAGCCGGGACCGGGCGAGGTGCGGGTGCGCATCGGGTGCTCGGGCGTGAACCCGTCGGACGTGAAGCGGCGCGCGGGCTGGAACAACCAGAAGATCGCGTTCCCCTGGGTCAGGTGCCGAACAACGACGGCGCCGGCGTGATCGACAAGGTTGGCGCAGGCGTCGATGCGAAGCGCGTCGGCGAGCGCGTGTGGCTGCACAGCACCGGCTGCAAGCGGCCGCTCGGCACGGCGGCCGGGTACACGGTGACGCCGCACCACCGCGCGTTCCGCTGCCGGAGGGCGTGTCGTTCGAGGTCGGCGCCGGACTCGGCGTACCGGCGATGACGGCGCACCGCGCCGTATTCGGGCCCGGTCCGGTGCGTGGCAAGACGGTGCTCGTCACCGGCGGCGCGGGCGCGGTCGGGTTCTACGCGATCCAGCTTGCGAAGTGGGGCGGGGCGCGCGTCGTCGCGACGGTTTCGGGCGCCGAGAAGGCCGCCGAAGCGAAGCGCGCCGGCGCCGATCACGTCGTGAACTACCGGACGGAGAACGTCGCCGAGCGCGTCATGGCGCTGACCGAACGCGCGGGCGTCGATCACGTCGTCGACGTCGACTTCGGCGCCAATCTCGAGACCACGCTCGCCGTGCTGAAGCCGAACGGCTCGATCGCGACCTACGCGTCGATGAGCAAGACCGAACCCGCGATCCCGTTCTACCCGCTGATGTTCAAGAACGTGCGGCTGCTGTGGGTGTTCGTCTACGAGATGCCGCAGGAAGCGATGAGCGAAGCTGGCCGCGACGTGAACGCCTGGCTGGTGAGCGGCGCTGCCGTGCACCCGCGGCACCACGTGTTCCCGCTCGACCGGCTCGCCGACGCGCACATCGCGGTGGAAGAGGGGGCGATCGGGAAGGTATTGGTCGGCGTGGGACGCTGAGGTCGGCAAGCACGGCGGTAAGCTGCCGGGTTCGAGAGAAGCGCTCGGCGATCAGTCGTCGCCGGGCGAGATGCGGGCAATCGGCTGGATATTCATGTCCGGCGATAGCTCCTGGTACGACACGACCGCGAGGTGCGGATAGTCGGGCGCGATCAGACGGTGCACGCGCAAACGCACGGGGCTCGTCGTCAGCACGACCGGATTGGCCGCGGTCGGAGGCAGGCTGCCGACTTCTTTACGCACACCCTTCAAAATGGCGGTCTCCTCGGCGACGGACAAGGCGCGCGGGTCGAGCAACCGTTCCTCGACACCCGGATCCACTAGATAGACGATCAACGTGTTCTGGCCACGCGAATAGTGATGACTGATCGGGCGCCGCAGCCGCGAGCGCACCGATTCCACGAGGTCCTCGACGCTGAGCTGCGCTGCCTGCTTGGCCCGCTGCACGGGGTAGACGCCGCCGCTTGCCGGCTCGAAGATGATCAACTTGCTCTGGTTGACCTGCACCGTGGCGCGCACTTCGAGCAGAGCCTGCAAGATCACGGCCAGGTTCCTGATATTGATCTTTTCGACCAACAGCGAACGCAATACCTGCACGATGCGGTCGGCGTCGAGATCGCGGTCGACCGCAGCCACCAGGTCGGCGTGAAAGTCGCGCAGGCGCAGGCGATAGAGCTGCCAGAGCGTGCGGTTCATCAACCCGGCCGCTGCGCGCCGAACGGTCGCGCTTAGCAGCAACGCCAGGTATCCGCGCCAGTCGCGACAGCCAAGGCCCGCTTCGCTTGCTGCCTCGCGCATCGATCGGTCGACCACCGTGCAATCCGCGCCGGTGACAGGATGCAAGATCGGTTTGCCGCTGATGTTCAGCAAATGCAGCCGGTCGACACTGTCTTCGACCAGGACCTCGTGCTCCATCAGGCCTCGCTGTGCCGGCAAGTACAGGTCGTTCCATTCCAGTCGCACCGAGGGCGGCTCCAGGCGATCGTCGAGCGCGATCGCCGCCGGCGCAAAGACCAGACCGAGCTGCCAGAACACATCGTCGGTCGCGTCGGCCAAGGCCTTGTCCCAACCGTTGTCGGCATCGGCGCGCAGCGAGTCGTACTGCGCTCGCGAGAGAAACACGCGCACGCGCGCGCAGTCGTCGGCGTCGGCCGCCTGCTCGAATGCACCGGCCCACTCGCCACCCCCGGGACTCGATTTAGGCAGCGCGGCGGACACGGCGCGCATCCTCTGCAGCCGCAGTCCGAGCGCCAGAGCGTACGCTAGCCAGTCGCCCCACGCGGCGACGAATCCATCCTCCTCGAGCCGCGCGTGCGCCTGCGGATGCCACTCCAGCCACAGCCGCGACGCCAGGGCAGCGTCGACGATGCGCCAGGCGTAGCGCGGCAGGTCGAAAGGCGACGCCCCGTTCAGCCGCTCGGCAAGCGAGTCGCCGTACTCGACGTCGAGTCCTGCCAGCGTCGCGGCCACGACCGGTTTTTCGACGGCCGCTCCTTTTCCGTTTGCGGCTTCCCCGTTCACAGCTACATCGGTCTCCATTTGCGACCGCCGCCCTGCTCTTAATCCAGCGCGATGGTGGCGACGACCCGCCGCGCGTCGGGCTCGAACGCCTCGCGCCGGCTGAGTACCCAGAGGTGCGGAAACTCCAGTTCGACCAGACGGCGCACGAACGGGCGCAGCCGCCAGTCATCCACCAGGATCACGCCGTTGGGCGCGTCCTGCGCCTCGCCTACCGCGACGCGTACTGCGGCGAGCACCTCCTGGGTCAGCTCCGGTTCGATGGCCAGGACTGCCGCATCGCCTTCGCGCAGGACGGCTGCGGCCAGCAGTGCCGCTAGCTCGTTGCTCAACAACCACACCGGCGCGAGGCGGTCGCGGTCGTTGCCGTTTAGCTGCGAGCGTACCGAATCGAGGCAGCGAATGTGTTCGACAACTTCGTGGGTCGGGTGGTCCGCGTTTGCCAGAAAGCAGTCGACGATCGCGATCAGGTCCCGCGTCTGAGCCTCTTCGCTGACCAGCGCTCGGATCAGCACCGCAGAAGCGCGCTAGGCCTCTCGGTGCTCGCCAGCAGCCGCTCGAGCCGATCTGGCGCCTTGCTCTTGACCAGCGTCGAGACGGCCTGCAGCCCGGCGAACTCGGCGAGGTTCCTGCGGACGACCGCCGACAGATGCAGCACGATTACTTCTTCGGCGCGCCAGACGGCGAACCGCGCGCGAGTCGCGACCTCCATCTGGTCGAGCGCGATCCAGCTGCACTCGTTGCCGTTGGCAGGATTGGTCGTGGGTCTCCTGCGATCCGACGCAAGGACAGCTCCGACTCGGTCGCACTGCACAGTGCTTTGTCGGTCGCCACGGAGTTCATGACGAGCGGCGTCTCGTCCAGCATGAACAGGTAACTCCCCGGCGGCATATCGGTGTCGTTCAGGCGCACTCGGACCGAGGGGATCTCGAGGCCGTATTGCCCGCGCAAGCCGGACCGCATGTCCGCCAGCAGCCGTGCAAACCGCGGCCGCAACTCCTCCTCGGGACCCAGCAGGAGCTGGCGCCAGTCGGCCGACGCCTCGATCGCGATCGGCGTCATCACCGGCTGCCGCTGCACCCCGGTCTGGCCGAAGCGCGCGCTCAGGCGGTTGGTCAGCCGCAGCCGCTCCGCTTTCTCCAGGTAGCTTTCTCCCTCGAGCGCCGCAGCGTTGACCGCAGTCGCGCCACGCAGCAGCGCATGCTGGCGGCGCAATTGGTTGATATCGCGCTCGGCCGTCTGCAAGGCCTCAGCCGCCCTTAGTCCAAGTACCGCGAACTCCTGTTCGCTCCAGGGCACGGCAGCCTCGGCGCTGCGGCCCACCGCGGCGCGCGTCCCGGCCATGAACCATTGCAGCCCCGGCGGCAGGGTCACGCCGCCGTCCAGCAACAATTGCGCGGGCGTTGCCGTGCCGCGCCAAGCGTGCCGCCCAACGAGCAGCGGACGCACCCCATCTTCGCCCGCGAGCAGCTCCAACCGGTCGACGATCGCGAAAGCGAGTGCGATCGAGCCGGCGCGATCGTGCTCGTCGTCCAGCGCCGCGTCCAGGCTCGCTACCGCGTCGCCGACGCGGCGCAAGGCGGCGCTGCGCGGCACGCGCCAAAGCGCTAGTGCGACCTCGCAGTCGTCGCTGCGCAAGTCGGCCAGCACGAAGCCGCCGACGCGACGCCCAGACGGCGAGGCCAGCTCATGCGAGCGCAGCGCTTCGGGGCCGAGCACGCGCAGGCGCGGCGGCGTGCTTTCAGGGCCCTGCAGCAGCACGACGCACAGCGGATCGTGGCCAAGGTGCTCGGCACGCGACCCTCGCATGAACAGTTCGTCGAGCGTCAACCTGAGCCGCGTACCCGCCCCGTGGGTGCCCGGTCCCGCAGCCAGGACTTTCGCGGGCGCCGCGGCGCCCGCCCGTGCGAGCAAGCGCCGGCAGCGCTCAAAGAGGACCGCCGCCGCGTTCGCCGGTGCTACGGACGAGGTCATGGCGGCAGCACCTGCGGCTGCGCCGCTTCCAGCCGACTTTCGATTGCCTGCGCCTGCGCGGCTGCACGGTGCGCCAGTGCGCCGGCGTCGGCGACGACGCGCTCGAACAGCGGCGAAAGCGACGGATCGGGTTCGGTCTGCTCAGCGTCTCGGCGCAGGGCGGGCAGCCACGACGACAGCCACTGCGCATAGTGAAGTGCGATCCGCAGCAGCGGCTCCGCTTCGGCACGCTGCGCCTGCTCCCACTGCGTCGTCAGTTCTTCCTCGTCGCGTTGGAACTGTTCGAGGTCGCGGCGCGCGCGCTCGCGCTCGGGGCCGGCAGCGGTACGCAGCAGCGCACGCCAGCGATCGGCAAGTTCGACTGCGCGTTGATCATTGTCGAGCGTGACGTTGTAGCGGATCGGTGTCGTCCCCGGCCCGCGCATGGGTTGCACGCGGCGCGCCTCCACCAACGCCTGCTCCATCCGCTGCACGGCGAACGCTACCAGGGCGAAGTGCGGCTCGAACGCCGCTGCGGCACCGAAGGTGGCAACCCCTTCGGCAAAGAGCTGGCGCTCGGGTTCGCCGCCGTCGACACTGATGGCGGTGTCGATCCGCCCGCGCCATTGCGCAAATGCGCTCCGCTCGAGCGATGCAGCGGCTGCGCCCGCGGCGCCGGCGGCAGCGGCGCGCGCCCCGTCGTCGCCCTCCTCCGCTACCGCTTCGGCATCCGCGTCCAGTCCGAGCGTCTGCGGACACGCCGCAGGAACCGATCGGTGCCGTGCAGTATCGTACCCGCCGCCTCCGCCTTCGTGACCGCCGATGTGCTGCGCGCGATCTGCGCGTTGAGCCCATCCGCGCCGAGCCAGGGCCAGCACTGCAATGCCACCACAGCCTCGATCGGCTCGACCGGCTCGCCGTCGACCAGCAGTTTGTCGCTTTCGAGCAGCTGCCGCGCGCGTTGCGCGCGGCCGTTGTGGAACAGTTCGCGCGCGATCTGTGCGCGCTCTAGTCGTTCGCGCGCCTCTCGCTCGGCACGGCGCAGGCGTTCGAGCGCGAGTTCATCCCCGCTTCCGCTGTCGAACCAGGGCGAGCGTCGCCTGGCGACGGCGACGGCCAGATTCTCGGAACACCCTTCGGCGAGCATCGCCGCGCGACGCAGCAACGTCTCTGCCAGATCCTGCCGATTCGACCGGGCGAACAGCTCCTGGCGCGGATCAGATGCTGGAAGTCGGTCTGACTCAGATCGAGCAACCGTTCCGCGAGCGCTTGCAGGCGATCCCCAGGGCTTGGAAGCGCGGCGTGCCTTCGCCGAACTGCCGGTGCAAGGCGGTCAGGCACTCCGTCAACTCCAGCAGCGCGGAGAAATCGTCCGCCGACTCCGCTTCGACGATTTGCACGAGACCATCGACGGTCTGTTCGAAGCCGGCCAGATGAAACGTCGTGATCAGCTCGATCAGATTGCGGTGCGTGTAGCTCTCGCATAGACAGGCGAGGGCGGCCGCCAGCGCTTCGGGTTCGTTGCCGATGCTGCGGTGAGCCCGCGCCTGCCAGTAGACGTGCCAGTCGTCGAGCTGCGCCGGGAGCACCGAGGGGTCGCCGCGGTCCGCGACCAGACGCGCGCGGACGCGGTCTCCGGATCGGCGCCGCCGGCGCGAATCACCGCGTATGCCGCCTCGATCGCCTCCGGCTGCATATGCAACTCGGCGCCGGCGGTGCTCCCGTCGAGCCAGGTCAGCGTGGAGAAACGAAGCTCGGCGATCATCATCCGCGCGGGCTCCGGTGCCTGCGCCAGTGCGCGACCGAGGTGCGCGGCGGCTTCGCTGTGGCGGCGGCGCCGGAAGCTCAGTTTTCCCAGCTCCAAGTGCACGCGCCAGTCCGGCACCGGATTCCACAACCACGCGTTGACGAAAGCTGCGTTGCGCGCGAGCTCGATTTGACCGATATCTCCTTCGAATCGTCCGATCGCTTCCTGCATCGCGCCGTCGAATTCTTCATCGTTGCGGACCGCCCCGGCGTCGAGCGCCGACGCCTCACCGCCGGCGCCGCGCACGATCGCGTCGCACATGCGTGCGCGATACTGATCGGATGGGCCAGGTCGAGCCGGCGTAGACTTGCGCGGCCTGCGTCCGAACTGCCTGCGCTTTCGTGAATCTTGCCCAGCAGGTCGATCGCCAATGGATCGCTCTGCCGCATTGCCGAGGCGTCGAGCGCGGCACGGGCATGCCGCACGGCGCCTAGAGCGATCAGCGCGTGGCAATAACAGAAGACAACGGGGGCGAACGGACGCTGCGCCGGGCCGGCCACGTGCGGTCGGAGTAGCGTGGCCCGTTCCGCATGATCGGCAGGCATCAGCACCGGCACCATCTCGGCGACCTGAAACGCCGCGTCGCCCAGCAAGCGCAGTGCGGCGGCCCGTTCACCGCGCGCCGCGAGGACCTCACCCCAAGCGCGGCGTGTAGCCGGCGAAGGGGCGCGCCGATGCAGATCGCGCAGCTGAGGCAACAGCCGCGCACAGCTGGCCCGCACGGTCTTGCGCTGCGCGAGCGCTCCGCTTTCCGACCCGAGCCAGCGCGCATAGATCGAAATCAACAACGCCTGCGCGAGTAGCTCGCCGGCCGCGGCGGCGTCCCCGGCTACCGCCAGCAGACGTTGCTCGCACTCGAGCAGGCAGTCGGTCCAGACAGTCGCATCACCGCTGGCGAGAAAACGCTCATAGGCGCCCGCCATGACCTTCCCTCAAGCGTGCAGTGCGCCGGGCGGCAGCTCGACTGGCCGCCCCGCGGGTGCGACTGCCGCCTCGCGCGACAACTCGGTGAAACTCAACACCCGGATGCGGCGATCGAAGCGCCGCAGCAGGCGCGACAGCGGTGCGCGCAGCAGCGATTCACACACCAGCACCGGGTGCCGGTCGGCGAGCAGGTTGCGCGCAAGCTCGCGCCGCACCGCCGAGGCGAGAGCAAGCGCCTCGCCGGCGTCGAGCAGCAATTGGCGCGCACCGCCGGCCCCGCCGATGCGCCCGAGCAGGCGCCTTTCGATATCGGCGTCAAGAAGCAGGGTGTCGAGTTGGCCGCCGCTGCCCGGCAGGCTTCGCATATCTCGGCGCTGAGCAGCTCGCGCAGCTTCTGGTCAGGACTTCGTCGTCCCGGACCTGGTTGACCTGCTGCTGCAGCAACGCCACCAACTCGGCGCTCCGCGCGGCAAACGGTACGCCCTCGTGCACCAGGTTCGCCATAACTTGGCGCAGCAACGGCAGCGATATTCCCGGAACAAGCGGCCGCGATCGAGCGCGCCCACGGCGTCGTGCAAGAACTGCAGCAACTGGTCGAAATCGAAGACGGTATCGACGGTGTCGCGGAGCATTGCCTCCAGCCACGCCAACACCGCCTGATCGAAATCGAGTGCTGGCAGCAACCAGCCCTCCTTGGCCAGGTAGCCCGGCTCAACCCACAACACGACTTCCTGTAGCGCATCGTCCTGCGTCACCCGCGCCTCCGGCGCCGTCGTGGGCCGCTCGCGGTCCCAGTGGCGCTTGAGGATCTGCCGGCGGGTCGGATCGAATTCACCCTGCGCCACCGACTCCCCGTGCACCCGCAGTTGCATCTCGCGAGGTTCGAGCTCCCCCTCGCCGACCGAAAATTCGGGCAGCGGGATGCCGAGTCGCCGCTGCAGCTCGGTCCGCCAATCGGCGCGACGCGCGTCGACGGTGGCGAACAGGGCCGGGCTCACTAGCAGCTGAAGGGGCGGCATCGGCGCAGCCTGGTCGGGCTCGCGCGCCGGCGCCACGGCGCTCCGATCCCCCGCCAGCCAGGCGTCGATATGGGGTTGGCGCGGCAACTCGGCAGCCATCCGGGCACAGGCTTGATGGCGCGATGCCTGCAGTCGTTGCGCGCAACGCGCCAGCGTCGACAGCAGTTTCTCGCGCTCGCCGTTGCAGCAAGCTACGATGAAGTCACCAAAGCGCGGCGGCAGATCTCCCGGCCCCGGCGGTCCGCCCGCGGCAACGAGGCATAAGCGCTCGAGAATCGCGCTCAACACCTCGTCGCGGTAGCGCGCGGCGAACAACGGCGCTGCGAGGACTCGCGCCAGGTCGCGCCAGATCTCGCTCGCGGGCCCCGGTGCGGTGTCGAGCGCCCAATCAGCCAGCAGCTCGCGCGAATCGGGGGCCTTCATCCGCACGACATGCTCGAGCACCGGCCGGCGCCGCTCGGCGGGCGTGCGCTGGAGCCAGCTGCGGCAACACTCGAGCTGCTCGTCCGCTTCAGGGAAAAGCGTCTCGAATGCCCAGGTGCCCAACTCGTCGGAGACGAGCGCCGACAGCACCAGGCATTCGCACGCGTTGCGTCTGAGGGTTTTGCGCGCTTCCGTACTGGCACGCTGAAATAGCAGATGCAGCGGCTCGTTTGCCGCTTCGCCCGGCGCTGCCAGGCGATCGACGACGACTTCGCGATGCGTCATCAGCGCCTGGATATCGTCCTGCGGCAGCAGCTGCTCGATCTGCGTCCACTCGTGCGCATAGGCTGCCAGCCGGTCCAGCGCGCGCCACGTCGCCGGCATCCCGTGCCGAGGACCCGACCCGCCGCCGCCCATCACCTCGCTCAGCAGGTGGTCGCGCAGATTGGCGTGAAAGAACTCGAGGAAACGCGCCGGGTCGTCGCCGTGCGGGCGCGGATGAATCGTGCGACCCAGATAGCCGAGCAGCCACAGCCGCTCGATCACGCCGCGCGGGCGCAACTCGTCGACACGACGCGTCAGTCGCGGGTCGACCATGCGCAGCCGCCACCACACTTCCTCGAAACGCACGATCTCGCTGCGCGCGTGTGCCATCGCGAGCAGGAAGTACCGATCGATCTCGTCCTTGTCGAACACTTCGAGGTCGAGATCGAACTTGCGCACCCACGGCGCACGGCGTTCCATCTCCTGCTCGTCGACGCGGCCGGCCGGCGCGTCGGACAACAGCTGGATCAAGGAAAGCATCAGATTCAGCGGATGGCCGTCGACGCGGTCGAACAGCAGAGTTGCCGCGGCACGGTCGATCTCGAAGCGTTTGTCGACCAGGTTGTGTTCCCGGCACCAACGCTGCACCTGATCGACAAATCCGCGGCGCTCGCCGGTATCGCTGATCGCCTGCAGCACGTTGAATTGCAGACCGCTTTCGTCGGCAGCCTGGAACGACTTGAGGAAATCCGGCAGGTATTGCTTGCGCGAGGCGATGAATACGCGTACACCCTCGCCCGTCTTGACCGTCTTCAGCAGGCTGATCACTTCGCTCGAAATGTCGTCCAGGCGGCGCTGATCCGGCTCGTCGCCCGACTCGAACGTGCGCTCCAGCTGGTCGATGAAGACGATGACCTCGAGCCGCTGTCCGATGTCGGCCCGCAACCGCCGCGACAGTTCGCGCAGATAGTCGGCCAGCCGTCCGCCGCCCGCCGGCAATAGATTCGTTGCGTGCTCGGGCCACTTTTCCCGGACCCGAGCGCTGGTCTCCTCGATCAGGCGGCGCTCGACGTGAACCCACTCGGAGCCGGGCGCATCGACGCGGTACCACACAGCCACGCGATCGTCGTGCCGTGCCGACTGCTCGTACACGTAGCGCAGGAAGCAGCTCTTGCCGGTACCCCCGGCACCCGACAGGTAAAGGTGAAACGGCTCTTCACCGCGCAGCAGCGCGTCGGCCCGGTAGCGATCGGGCACGCCGGCGCGCCGGGGAAAGTACCAGCCCTCAGCGGCGACGGTGCGCAGATCCATCAAGTGCGGATACGCCGCCCGCGGGGTATCACCAAAGCGGTCGGCGAACAACGGCCGTCCGATCCAGCACCACGTGCTCCACAACAAAGCGTCGCGCAGCGTCGCAAAATCGCCGCGCCGCCACGCATGGGCCAGCAACGAGCGGCGCACCGCGGCGGTGATGCATGGCGCCGCCTGCGTCGCGCCGGCATGAAGAAAGGCCTCGCGTAACGCCGCGGCAACAGCATCGCTGGGCACCGCCGGCCCGGCCACACTTAGGCAACCCAGGCGCTCGAGGGCTGCATGCAGACTGGCGGTAGTCGGCTCAAACGCACCGAGCAATACCGCGACTCTCGTGCAGGCACCGCCGCGCGTACGCAACGCGTCGAGCAGCGCGGCAAGCGGCACCATCGCATCGTCGGCGGCCATGAGCGCCACCTCGCTGCCCGCGAGCTCGGCGCCGGCCTGCACGACGGTCCCCCCGGACATCGCAATCCCGAGCGCACCGACCGAGAGCCCCTGCTGCTTGCTCGGCAGCACCATCCACTGGCGGCGCGCGCTATCGACCGGCGCAAAATACGCCGCGCCGCCGCCGACGCTCAGCCAATCGTCGACCTCGCCGGCGGCGGTGCCATGGCACCAGACAGCCAGGAGTGCCGGGCGCAACCGCACCAGCATCTCGGTGCGGCCGCTCCAGGCGACGGGTTGCAGGTGTCCCACGCTGCGGACCGCCTGGACCAGCGCTTCCAGGCGCGGCTGGGCCTTGATCAACACCTGCCAGGCGCTGCGACCAGCTTCGATCAGCGCCGCTACGTCGGTCGCTGCGGCCAGTGCCGCGACAATCCGGTCGAGCGCCTGCAGATGGTCGGGCTGCAGCGGCAGCGTGAGATGGCGCTCGGTCTGCTGAAGCTCGTCGGCGAGAAGCGGTGACTCGGCCGCTTCGAGCGCGAGGACGATCGGTGCGCGCGAGACGCCGAGCAGCTCACCGCGCCATTGCCACACCTGATCCACCGCATCGGCGCCGGCAGCGGTACCCTCCGCGGCTACGTCGCGCGTTACGCGCTGCAAAGCGCCGACGAGCGTATCCCAATTGTTGGGTTGCTCGGCCCATAGCAACAGGTCGGTGACTCGCTTCGCCAGCGCCGCCTCCGGCGACGCTATAAGGCGCGCCGGAACGGCTGCACGGGTCATCAGCTCTTGCAGCTGTTCGGGTCGCAACCGCTGCAGTTCGTCGAGAACCCGGTCACGTTCGAGCACGCCGGCTCGCCTTAGGCCCGGCGCAGCACGCCCGGTGCCATTTTCTGGATTGCGCCGTCCATGGTGCGTAGGCGCGCGCTGCCGCCCTGCTCGGCCCATTGCAGCAGGTCGAGCGCGCGCCGTGCCTGCGGCTCGCTCGCCGGAGCGAGGTGCTGGCGCGGCGCCGCGACCCGGAACAGCAACTCATCGTATTGTGTCGGCATCAGCACGCATAGCGCGTCGTACAGCGCAAAGCGATCCGCCGGCGCCGGGGTTTCGGGCGACAGCTCCGGTGGTGCCGTCTCCGCGAGCTGACTTGCCATCTGCAACAGGCGGTCCGCCACCGCGGGCAGCCCCGTGGCGCCGTCGATGTGGTCGAGCACACGCATGCCGTACGGAATTCCGGTCGGGTCCTTCGGCACGCCGTCGAGGTAAACGGGAATCAAGCGGTGCGCTGCCGGATCCTGGCGATGGTAGGCAATCGCGCTCGCGATCTCCTCGCGCAGGTAGTAGGCCGTTTCGACCGCCGCCGACAGCAGCGCCACCGTTGCGCGCGATTGCCGCTGGTAACGCGGCAGCAATCGGTCCCAGGTGTCGCCGGGTTGCAGGTCCACCGCGTCGAGGAACACGCTCAACTTCGGCGCCAGCAGTTCACGCAGCTCACGCGCCCGCGCCAGATCGCTGCCGGCGTGTGCGATGAAGTAGGTGTAGCGCGCTGCTTCTTCCATTGCCGAGGCCCCAGCACGCGGAGCGCGAACGGGCGGTATTGTCCCCCGAAGCGTGAGGGCCATCAAGGCGGAACTTGAAGCCCCGCCGCTCAAGGTGCGCGCGGAGGGGTGGCGAGCGCCTACGGTACGTCGCTCGGTCGACCGTCGATGGCGCGAAGGCGCAGCGGGAAAAAGGGTGACTGCCCAATATTCGTGAACGAGAGTCTTGTCTGTGCTGCGAATGGAGGTCGGACATCCGAGCCGATAGTTGCCACTCGGGCGTAGGTCCGGATTCCGTTCATCTTGAGGAATGGCCCGTCGGCGGGTCCATCTGGGGGATCTAGCCGCCGCGCCGCTCGCCCTGACGCGCTTCGCGCGGCTGACCGCGATTGCCTTCGGGCCTGGGCGCGCGCTGCTCGCGCGGCGCCGCTTGCGGGAGCGCGACCGACGGCGGCGGCGCAGACGCGCGCACTGCCGCCGGAGGCGGCTGCATCGGCGCAGGTGCGCGCGGCGCCGGTGCGACGACCGCGGGCCGCGGCTCGTCGCGGCGCTCGGCCCGTTCGCGCGGCGCCGGCGGCGCCACGATGCGAGGCGGAGCGGGCGCGATGACCACCGGCGCCGCCACTGCACGTTCGCGCTGGACTGGCGGGTCGGGACGCCGGATCGACTCCTCGCGACGACGCTCGCGCTCGAGCGCGACCGGCGGCGCCGAGACGACCACTGCGGGCGCCGGCTGCTGCGGAGCAGGGCGGTTTCCATCGACGCGCGTCTCGGGACGTCGATCGGTCTCCTCGCGACGACGCTCGCGCTCGGCGGCGACTGGCGGCGCCGGTGCGGTGACCGGCGGCACCGGCTGCGACGGAGCTGGACGTTCGCGCTCCACCCGCGGCTCGGGACGTCGCTCCGCCTCATCGCGACGACGCTCGCGGTCCACGGCGACCGGCGGGACCGGTGCGCGCGCCGCCGGCGCATTCACCGCGGGCGACGCAGGCGTGGCAACGGGCTGCGAACGTCGCGTCCATCGCCCGTCATCATCTCGCCGCTGCACACCGAACTGACGCGGCGGCCGCGCGGCGGTCTCCGGCGGCGCATTCGATGCGCCGCCGTCGGCAACGAGATCCGCGTGCCGCACGCGCACTGCCGATCGCCCGACCGGCTGGCCGCCCGACACCGCCGCGGCCGGAACCACCGTCACCGCGCGCTCGACGTCCCGGTGCGCGTACCGCGGCTGGATGTTGGTGACGTTGACGATGTTGGTGACGTGCGTGACGTTCACGTTGCGCACATAGGCCGGGCTGGCGCGATACGCGGGGACGAAGACCTCGCGCGGCGCGAGCGGGAACCAGCCCACGGCAGGCACGCTGCCGATCCCGATGGTCACGCTCCAGCCGGGTCGTCCGATCCACCCCACCAGCGCCGGCGCGTAGACCGGACGCGCGACGACCGCGCCGGGCACCCACCCCCACGCACCGCGCATCAGCGCCCACCGCCCGTAGTGGAACGGCGCGAAGCCCCACGGCGCCTCGTCGATCCACGTCCAGCCCCACGGCTCGACCCACGCCCAGCGGCCGGCGCGGTACGGCGCCCAGCCGACGGGGACCGCGCGCGGGTACCAGACCGGCCCGTACTCCGGCGTCTGCTGCCAGTCGCCGTGCCCGTCGAGCGCCTCGTAGCCGGTGGTCTCGGGCGAGACGTAGCGCGGGCTCTGCGCCGCATCGTCGCGCTGGTCGCGCGCCAGCGCCCAGTTGTCGAACTCGTCGGGGACCGCCTCGCCGACCCGCGTGCCGCCGCCGAAGCCGACCTCGGCGCGCCGGCCCGGGCGCACCGCGACGATGGTGCCGCTCGCGTCGACGTGCGCGCCGCCCTGGAACACGGTCACCGACGTCGTGTCCGGCGCGCGCCCGGCCTCGAAGCGATAGCGGCCAACGTCGGTCACCAGCACGCGCGCGTCGCGCGTCTCGAGCACGAAAGAATCGGCGACCTCGCGGCTGCGGACGCGCACGGTCACCGCGCCGTACTGGAGGTCGAGACGGATCGACTGGTCGTCGAGCCGCGTGAAAGTGAGCGCGGTCGCACCGTCGAGGCGCACCGCAGTCGAGCCGATCCGGACTTCGGCGCGCGCATCCGGCGCGGTCGAGAGGCCTGCCCCGCCCGTCACCGGCCAGTTGAGCGTCGCGGGCGATGATTCGCTCGCCGCGGCGTCGTGGAACGTGACCTCGCCTTCGATCAGGCTGACGCGCCCGACGCGGGCGGGCGGGTCGGCGAGCACGCCGGACGCCGCACCGGCGACGTAGAGGACGAAGGCGGTCGCGAGCGACCGGATGAACCCACGCATGGCAGCTCCTTGAGCAGGCGTATGGCGCCTGACCCTTAGAACGGCCGGGAGGGTGCGGGGTTTAGCGTCGAAACAAAGGGTTTCACATCTCCACGGAGTCGCGAAGAACCTGTCGTGCCGTGGCGGCGAATCAGGACGTTGCGCCCGCAACCCCCTGAATCGTGCAAGCCGCCACGCCGTCTTCAGCGCCGCCAGCGGGAAGGCAAGAAGCGTGTCGTGTCGCGGCGCAGCAGGAGCCGCCGCCGGGGCGCGATGCGCGGACGCGGGCGGGGACGTTACCCGCGTCGCGCGCGCCGCTCGGAGCTCAGACCGAAACCGTCAGCCCTTTCGCGACCGCCGGCCGCGCGCCGACGCGCGCGAGCCACGCCAGGAGGTTCGGCATGTTGCCCGCCTTCTCCACCGCGGCCTTCCGCTGGTTGACGATCGGAAAGAGGGCGATGTCGGCGATCGAGAACTCGTCGGCGAGGTACTCGCGCCCGGCGAGCCGTCCGTCGAACACGCCGAAGAAGCCGAGCAGCCGCTGCTCGAGGAACGCGACGTTCGCCGGCGACTTCTCGGGCGCGTTGTTCGCGAGCTGGAAGATCGCGCCGCTCGTCACCGCCGTGTCGGTGCAGGCGAACATGAGCCAGTGCAGCGCGGCGGCCTTTCGCGCCGGGTCCTTCGGCAGCAGCTTCCCGCTCTTCTCGGCGAGGTAGAGCGCGATCGCGCCGGACTGCGCGATCGTGAGCGGCTTCCCGCCGGGGCCGTCCTGGTCGACGATCGCGGGGATCATCGCCGCCGGGTTGATCGCGAGGTACTCGGGCTTGCGCGCATCGCCCGTCGCGAGGTTGAGCTTGTGCGCGCGGTAGGCGAGGCCCGATTCCTCGAGCGCGATCGCGGCGCGATGGCCGTTGCCGGTGCCGGCGGTGTAGAAGTCGATCATCCTGGTGTCCTTCCTTATTGACCGCGGGCCTGCAGCGCGGCGATCCGCTGCTCGATCGGCGGGTGGGTGGAGAAAAGCGCCATCCAGCCCGGACGGTCGTTGATGCCCATCGCCTTGACCGATTCGGGCAGGTGGCCGGGATCGAGGCCGCCGAGGCGCGCGAGCGCGTTCATCATCGGCCGCGGGTTGCCGAGGTATTGCGCCGAGCCCGCGTCGGCGCGGAACTCCCGCCGCCGCGAGAACCACGCGACGACGATCGAGGCGAGGACCCCGAACAGGATCTGGCAGACCATGACCGTGATGAAGAAGCCGGGCCCGGTGCCGCGCTCGGTGCGGAACACCGTCCGGTCGACGATCGTCCCGACGATGCGGGAGAGGAAGATCACGAAGGTGTTCATGACGCCCTGGAGCAGCGTCATCGTCACCATGTCGCCGTTCGCGACGTGCGCGACCTCGTGGCCGAGCACCGCTTCGACTTCCTCCTGGCTCATCGACTGCAGCAGGCCGGAGGAGACGGCGACGAGCGCCGAGTTCTTGAACGCGCCGGTCGCGAAGGCGTTCGGCTCGCCGTCGTAGATCGCGACCTCCGGCATGCCGATGCCGGCCTTCTGCGAGAGCCTGCGCACCGTCTCGACCAGCCAGTGCTGCGTCGTGCCCTCGGAGCCGTCGATGATCTGCGCCTTCGTCGACCACTTGGCCATCTGCTTGGAGATGAGGAGCGAGATGATCGAGCCGGTGAAGCCGACGACGGCCGAGAAGACGAGCAGCGGGCCCAGGTTGAAGCCCTGCTGCGCCATCGCCTGGTCGAGGCCGAGGAGCCGCAGGACGATCGTCAGAACCACCAGCACGGCGACGTTGGTCAGCAGAAACAGCACGATGCGCATCATCTCGGCCTCCTTGTTGTGTCCTTGCGGCGCGGGCGCGGATTGTACCGTGCGCACGGCATCGGGCCGATGAAGCGAACAAGGGGCCCGCTCGGGCGGGCCGGCTGGCAGGGACCGGCATCCCGGTCGGCGAATGCCGTTCGCGCCCGGCAGGCCGAGGTCTGGCCGGCGCTGGTTCCGCCGGCGGACGCGCGGGGAATATTCCGCTCGGCGGCGGTGTAGGTACCCGGGCAGCCGCGCTCCCGCACCCCCCAAAAGGCGCACAAACCCGCAGCTAAGCCCCGGGGCGGGTGGACTTTTCGGGGCCCGCCTCGCATGATGCCAGCATGCCCGGCGTGCGTCCGCGACGCCGGCGCGTACCCATGTCGAACCAGGCCCGAGACGAAGCCCCGCACCAGGAGCGCGAGCCCACGCCGGCGTCGCTGCTCGCCGAGCGCCTGGACATCGTGACGCGCCTCGCCCGGCGCCTCTTCCGCGTGCCGGTCGTCACGCTGTCGCTGGTGAAGGAAGGGAAGGTCAAGCTCTTCGCCGCGCAGGGGATCCCCGCCACGGTGCTCGGCACCGAAGTCGCGTTCGACGCGGCGACGATCGCAAACGACGGCCCGCTCGTCGTGGCCGACACCATCGGCGACACGCGGTTCCTCGACCATCCGTGGGTGACCGGCCGCCTGCAGGTGCGCTTCTACGCCGGCGCGCTCGTCGTCGCGCCCGACGGATCGCTCGCGGGCGTCCTCGGCGTGTGCGACCGTACGCCGAACGCGCTCGCCGAGGGCGATCTCATCCTGCTGCGCGACCTCGCGCGGCTCGTCGAGTCGGAGCTGAAGCTCGTCGCGCTCGGCCGCGCGCAGGCGCAGATGGTCGAGCAGAGCGAGCGGCTGCGCCGCCGCGCGCTGATCGACACCGGCACCCAGCTCTGGAACCGCCACGCGATGTTCGAGCTGCTCGACCGCGAGTTCCACCGCGCGCGCCGCGAGCGCGAGGGCGTCGCGGTGATCCTCGGCGAGATCGACGCGTTCGAGAGCGTCGTCAAGGAGCACGGCCGCGCCGCCGGCGACAGCCGTGCTGCTCGAGGTCACCAACCGCATCCGCAGCGTCGTGCGGCGCTCGGACACGGTCTCGCGGTTCGGGCCCGACGAGTTCCTGGTGTTCCTCCCGCGTTGTGACATGGAGAACGCCTCGGCGCTCGCCGAGCGCATGCGCCTGCGCATCCGCAAGACCCCGATCGCCGTGGGAAAGAATCAGGTCTCGGTGACGATGACCTTCGGCATCACCTCGAGCGGCGACACCGCCGAGTGGACGCCCGACAGCCTCGTGCGCCGCGCCGACGAGGCGCTCGCCGAGGCGGTGAAGGCCGGCCGCGACCAGGTCGTCGCGCGGAAGCTGTAGCCGCTGCCGGCCGTTCCCCTGCGGCGGCGGGCGAGCGGCGGCACGCCGCTCCGGTTAGTCTCTCCCGCATGCAGTCCAACTTCGCCTCCGGCGTCGCGCTCGCGCTCGTCGCGGTCTTCATCTGGGGCGCCCAGTTCCCGATCGCGAAATCCACGTTCAGCACCGATCGACCCGTTCCACGTCAGCGCGATCCGCTACGGGGCGGGGACGCTGCTGCTCGCGGCGTTCGTCGTCTGGCGCGACGGCGTGGCGGCGCTCCGCTACTACGGCCGCGCTCTGCCCGCGTGCGTGCTCGGTCTCGTCGGGATGACCGCCTCGCCGATGCTCGTGTTCGGCGGGCTCGCGCTGACGCGGCCGGAGCACGCGGCGATCATCGTCGCGCTGCAGCCGTCGATCACCGCGATCGCCGACTGGTGGCTGCACGGCCGGCGGCCGGCGCGCTTCACGCTCGGCTGCATGGCGGTGGCGTTCGTGGGCGTCGTGCTGGTGGTGACCAAGGGCGATCCCGCGCTCGCCCTCGGGCGCGGGGAGCTCGCCGGGGATCTCCTCATCCTCGCGGGCGCGGCGTGCTGGGTCGCCTACACCATGGGGACGGAGAGCTTCCGCGGCTGGTCGTCGCTCAAGTTCACGCTGCTCACGCTGATTCCCGGCTCGATCGGGCTCGCCGTCGGGACGGCGCTGCTCGTCCCGTTCGGCCTCGCCCGGGTCCCGGGCCTCGGCGGAGATGGGCTCGGTCGCGCCCCAGCTCGCGTTCCTCGCGGTCGGCGGCGTGATGCTGTCGATGCTCTGCTGGAACGCCGGCACGCGGCGGATCGGCGTGCTGAACGCGATGCTGCTGCAGAACCTCGTGCCGGTGATCGTGTTCGCGATCCGGTTCGCGCAGGGGCAGCGCTACGTGGCGGTCGAGCTCGCCGGCGCCGGGCTCGTGATCGGCGCGCTCGCGGCCAACAACCTCTACCTGCGGCACAAGCACGCGGTGCGGCGCAAGCAGGCCGCGGGCTAGTCCCGCGCGCGCCGGCCGCCGGCTGGCGGCGCGGCGCTAGGACGCGCGCGCCTACGCGCCAGCTGCCGCCGCAGGAACTCGTGGAAGTGGACCATGCCGTCCTCGTGCGGCGAGTGGTACGGGCCGCGGTCCTCTTCCCCCAGGGCGTGGAGCGCCTTCCGGCCGCGGTGGAGCTGGGTGCAGATCTGGGCGTCCTCTGCGGCCGACTCCATGTAGGCCGCCTGGTGCGCCTCGACGAGCCCGCGCTCGAAGAGCGCGATCTCCTCCGGGTAGTAGAACTCGAGGATGTTGGTGGTGTGGTCGGGCGAGCGCGGGACGAGCGTGCTCACCACGAGCGCGTACGGGTACCACTCGAGCATCACGTTCGGGTAGTAGATCGACCACACGGTGCCGTACTTCGGCAGCTCGCCGCCGCTGTAGGCGAGGATCGCGTCGCGGTAGCGGGTGTAGTTGGGCGACACCTGGTGCTTCCACTCGTCCTTGATGCCCGAGGATCTGGTACGACCAGCGCTCGCCGAAGCCCCACTTGTAGTTGCCGGCGTCGACGAACTCCTGCAGGCCGGGGTGGAACGGCTGGACGTGGTACAGCTCGAGGTAGATCTCGAGGAAGGTCTTCCAGTTGAACTGGCACTCGTCGACCATGATCCGGTCGAAGACGTAGCCGGAGAAGTCGTAGTCGTCGCGCGAGCGCGAAGTCGGCGAGATCGGCGGCGACGTCGCGCTTGCCCGCGAACAGCAGGCCGTGCCACGACTGCGGCTTCGCGCACGGCAGCGGCATGTCGGGCGTCGCGGCGAACTCGGGCGCGCCGAGGAGCTTCCCGTCGAGGTCGTAGGTCCAGCGGTGCAGCGGGCAGACGATGTTCCGCACCTTGCCGCGGCCCTCGAGGAGGAGGCCCTGGCGGTGGCGGCACACGTTGCCGAGGAGGTTCACGCCGCCGTTCGCCCGCACCAGGACGCGCGCGTGCCGGCTCGCTTCCAGCGTCACGTAGTCGCCTTCCTTCGGCACCATCAGCTCGTGGCCGACGTACTGCGGGCCCGCCGCGAAGATGGCGGCCTGCTCGCGCGCGAAGATCCCGGGGTCGAAGTACCAGGCGATCGGGAGCTGCGAGGAGGCCGGCTGGAGGCGGTCGGCGGGCGTGCGCTTGCTCATGCGCGGCGTGCCTACTGCTGTTGCTGCTGCGTCTGCTGCGCCTTCCTCTTCAGCAGCCGCTCGCGGACCTTCTCGACCAGGACGACGAAGCGCTCGTGCGTGCCGCGGAGCACCTCGTCGGCGCCTTCCCTGACCGTCGCCTCGAACGTCACGCGGCGGCCGTCGACCGCGGTCACCTTGATGTCGATCGACACCTCGGCGCCGAGCAGCGCCGGGCCGACGTGCTCGACGCTCACCTTGGTGCCGACCGAGTCCTCGCCCGGCTCGAGATGGCCGAGCAGGAAGTTGCGGCAGGCGTACTCGACGTCGCTGATGATCCGCGGCGTCGCGTACACGCGGCAGTCGTCGCCCATGAAGCCGATCACCCGCGAGTCGTCGACGGTGATCCGGCGGTTGGTGGCGAGACCCGGGGCAAGGGTGGCTCTCATCTCCGTGTGACCTCTGTTGGATCGTCGACGAAAGCCTAGCACCAACCGTGACCGGTTGGGCAGACCCGGGGTGGGGCGGCGACTAGACTGGAGCGGATGCTTTCGGCCGCTTCCGCCCCGTGACGCGCTGGCTCGCCGCCGTCGTTCCTCGTCGCCTGCGCCTGGCTGGCGGCGGACCACTTCGTGTTCGCGCGCCCGATCGCGCGCGGGCCGGGCGTCGTCGCCGCGCGCGAGCCGGTGCAGCAGCCGGTGGCGCGCGACGCGCCGGTGTTCGCGAAGGACGGCTTCCGCGTCGCGGCGCTCGCGTCGTTCGAGCTGGAAGCGCGCGTGCTCCGCTCGAAGAACTACTGCTGCGGCGGCCCCGACCGGCTCGCGCCGGTCGACGTCGCGTTCGGGTGGGGCCGGATGTCGGACGAGGCGGTGCTCGCGCGGATCGACGTCTCGCAGTCGGGCCGCTTCTACTACTGGCGCTACGAAGGCTCGCCGCCGATCCCGCACCGCGAGATCGAGCTCTCGAGCGCGAACATGCACCTCATCCCGGCGACGAAGGCGATCGAGAAGAAGCTGAAGAACCTCCGCCCGGGCAACGTCGTCGCGCTGAAGGGCTACCTCGTCGACGTGCAGGGCGAGGGCGGGTTCCGCTGGCGGAGCTCGCTCACGCGCGAGGACACCGGCGGCGGCGCGTGCGAGATCGTCTGGGTCGAGGAGCTCGAGGTCAGCTGACCCGGCCGCGCGCCGGTCCGCGCGCGGTCTACTTGGCCGCGAAGCAGTAAAGCCGCCCCGCTCCCCCGGTGCCGATCAGTGCGGCGTCGCTGCAGCCGCGCGACGGATGCGAGGAATTCCAGGACTTCGCGGGCGGCTCCTCGTCGAGGCCCATGCGGTCGTGATGCCCGACCTGCGCCGCGCCGTCGCCGCTCTTCGTCCAGTTGCCGCAGGTGCGGTCGTCGGCGCCGGCGAACGCGGTGCCGTCGGTCTGCGAACCGGTCAGGATGTCGTGCATGTTGGGCGTGTCGCCGCGCCCGTTGACCATCTCGCCCTTCTCGGTGAGCGCGGTCTGCTTCGTCAGGTTGTTGGCGCCGTGCAGCTCCGCGACGCTCTTCGCCACCACGACGCCCTTCACGTTCTGCCACGGACCGCTGCCGATGCGGTCGCGGGCGTTGACGGCCTGCGCGCCCTGGGTGCTCAGGTAGGCGCGCCACTCGCGGCTGCCCGCCCCGACTGCGGCACCCAGGGACTGGCACAGCTTGTCCGCGCCGGCCAGGCCGCCGAAGTCGGCGCCCTTTCCGGACCCGGTGCTGGTGATGAAGAAAGTCATCGCGGAAGCCTGGGCGTGCGCGCCGGCGCTGAAGCCGAGCGTCACGGCTGCGATCGATGCGAGCAGGGTGAGTTTTGTCTTTGTCATGTGGTTTCTCCAGAGGCGGGGGGTATGCCCGGACCGGCACAAGGCGTGCACGGCGGGTAGTGAGAAACACGTCGGCAGGTCAGCGTATTCCGTTTGCAGCTCGAGATCCGGGCGCCGCGCCGGATGCAGGAGCGCGTTCGTATACCATCGCGCCGGTGCACGACTCGACGACCGCGATCGCGATCATCGCCGGCGCTTTCCTGCTCGCCGGGACGGTGAAAGGCGTGATCGGCATGGGCCTGCCGACGGTCGCGATGGGCGTGCTCGGGCTCGTGATGCCGCCGGTCCAGGCCGCCGCGCTCCTGGTCGTCCCCTCGCTCGCGACCAACGTCTGGCAGATGCTCGCCGGCCCGGCGTTCGCCGCCGCCGTCAAGCGGTTCGCGACGATGCTGATCGGCGTGTGCGCGGGGATCTTCCTCGGGATCGGGCTGCTCACCGGCGCCACCGCGCTCGCTTCCGCGACGCTCGGCGGCGTCCTCGCGGTCTACGGGGCGCTCGGCCTGACCTCGGCCCGCCTCGCGGTGCCGCGGCGGGCGGAGCGGTGGCTCTCGCCGGTCGTCGGCCTGATCACCGGCGTGCTCACCGGCGCGACCGGCGTGTTCGTGGTGCCGGCCGTGCCGTATCTCGGCTCGCTCGGGCTCGAGCGGGAGACGCTCATCCAGACGCTCGGCCTGTCGTTCACGGTCTCCACGGTCGCGCTCGCCGCCGGTCTCGCCGCGACCGGCCAGTTTCCCGCTGCCGCTGCGACGACCTCGGCGCTGGCGCTCGTCCCGGCGTTCGCCGGGATGTTCCTCGGCCAGCGGCTCCGGCACCGCATCCGCCCGGAGGCGTTCCGGCGCTGGTTCTTCGCCGGGCTGCTGGTGCTCGGGGTGTACATGCTCGTACGCGCGCTGGGATCCGTGCGCGCCTAGCGGGTCCGGCCGGGCGGTACCGCGCGCCGGATCAGACGATCCGGCTGAACCAGAGGATCGACAGCACGCCGGCGGCGACCGCGAGCACCGCCGCGACCGCGGTCGCGAGCGCGGTGATCTCGGTTTCCTTCCGCTCCAGCACGAACTTCGCGTTCAGCGTGTCGTAGACCTTCTTCAGGTCGGCGGCGCTCCCGGCGTGGAAGTACTCGGCCCGGGTGATGTCCGCGATCCCCCTCAGCGCCTCCTCGTCGAACCGCATGTAGATCGACCAGCCGTCGATGGCGACGGACGAGCCTTCCTTGGTGCCGAAGCCCACCGTGTAGACGCGGACGCCGCGCTCGGCCGCCATCCGCGCCGCGTCGAGCGGATCGGGGCCGGTCGTGCGCCGGCCGTCGGTGAGCAGGATGATCGCCGCCGACGGGTTGGAGCCGGGCTGGACCGGCGTGAACGCCTTCTTCTCCTTCTCGGCCTTGCGCGCCTTGTCCTTGTCGAGCGGCCCGAAGCGCCCGCCGTCGGGCGACGGCCGGGCGCCGAACAGGATCGACTCGAGGTCGATCCCGTCGTCCGGGAACAGCGCCGCGAGCGACACGATGATGGCGCTGCCGATCGCGGTGTGACGCTGCAGCTCGAGCCGGTCGATGGCGCCCACGAGGTCCTCGCGGTTCTGCGTCGGCGCCTGCACGACCGAGGCGGTGCCGGCGAACGACACGATCGCGATGCGGACGTCCTTCGGCTGGTCCTGGACGAAGGCCTTTGCGGCTTCCTTCGCGGCGACGAACCGCGTCGGTTCGACGTCGGTCGCGCGCATGCTGAGCGACACGTCGAGGGCCATGACGATGACGCGCTGCTCGGACGGCAGCGTGATGACCGCGCTCGGCCGCGCGATCGCGAGGATCGTCGCGATCATCGCGAGGAGGAAGAGGGCCGGCGGGACGTGGCGCCGGAACCGCTGGCCGGGCCCGATCGCCTCGCGCACCAGGCTCAGGCTCGCGTACCGGACCGCGCCTTTCTTCCGCCGGCGCAGCAGGAGGATGTAGATGCCGACCAGCACCGGCGCCGCCAGCAGCAGCCACAGCATCTCGGGCCACAGAAACGTCATACCGTCAGTCCCTTCGGGCCGCGCGGGTAAGCCCCGCGAATCACCGCTAACTTTAGCACCGTCCGGGGACGCCGCTGCAATGACGCCTGTTAATCTTGCGCTGCGGTCGACCCGCGGTTGACCGCGGGACGCTGCTTACGCCAGGGGGCATCATGAATCACCGGGGATTTTTCGCCGCCGCGCGCGGGGGCCGGGCGTGACGGCCCCCGCCACCGGAACCCGGCGCTGGCTCCGGCCGCCGCGCCTCCGCACGCTCGCGAAGGGGGAGGGCGAGCGGCACGCGTCCTGGCTCGAGCTCTTCTTCGACCTCGTGCTCGTCGTCGCGATCGCGCAGCTCGCGCACCTCTTCGTCCACCACCCGGACTGGCACGGCGCGGCGCTCGCGGGCGGTCTCTACCTCGCGGTGTTCCTCGCCTGGCAGGGGTTCAGCTTCTACGCCGACCGCTTCGACACCGACGACCTGCCGTTCCGGGTCGCGACCTTCGCGCAGATGCTCGCGCTGCTCGCGCTCGCGGTGCAGATCCCGGACGTCGCCAAGGGCAGTTACGCGGGGTTCGCGATCGCGTTCGCGGTGTTCCGGGGAATCCTCGTCGCGTTGTACGTGCGCGCCTATCGACACGCGGCGGAAGCGCGGCCGCTGATCCGCCGGTACGGGAGCGTCTACGCGTTCAGCGTGGCGTTGTGGCTCGCATCGACGGTGCTTCCGGCGTCGTGGAGCCCCGTGATCTGGGCCGTCGCCATCCTGCTCGACCTCAGCATGCCGCCGCTCAACACGCGGCTGCACCGGAACATTCCCGTGGACCCGGCGCACGTCCCGGAGCGGTTCGGGCTGTTCTCGCTGATCGTGCTCGGCGAGCTGGTCGTGTCCGTGGGCAGCGGGACGATGGATGCGACCTGGAGTCCCGGCGTCGTCGCCGTCGCGGTGGCCGGGTTCGGCATCGCCGCCTGCCTGTGGTGGGTCTACTTCGAGCGGCTCACGGGTCAGGAGCTCCGGCACGCCGCGCGGCCGATCGTGACCTTCGCCTATGCGCATCTGCCGCTGCTCGCGGCGCTCATGTTCATCGCGGGCGGTGTGAGCCTGCTGGTCCGGGGCGACGCCGGTCACGGCGGACCGGCGGGCGCGTGGGCGCTCTGCGGCGGCGTCGCCGTGTTCCTCGCCGCGCTCAACGTGGCGCAGGCGCAGCTCACCACGCCGCCGATGCGGCCGGTGTTCGTCGCGCGCTGGCTCGTGGCGGCGGCGATGCTCGCGATCCCGCTCGCGGCGGATTCCGCGCTCGCGGTGACGGGCGCAGCGCTCGTGCTGCTCGTCGCGCTCGTCGTCTTCGAGGGCGTGATGTGCGGTCCGCCGGCAGAGCACGCGGCGACCGAGCCCGATTCGGCGCGGAAGATGTAATAGTCCATTCGCGCTCGATTCTGCGGCTCGTCGATCAATCGCCGTCGGCGCGGTTTCTCGATGAGCCAACGCCGGGGCCCGCAGCCCTGGCCTAGACCGGATGACGTGATCGCTTTCCGGCCTAACCGGATTTGCATAGCCCGAAGACCATATTTACCCGAGCCTGCGCCGTTCCTAATCTCCGCTCCGCGACTTTCGCAGACAAGGAGATCGATCATGGCCAAAGGCAGGACGGACGGCAAGAATCAGGACGGCGAGCGCGACCACCTCCGGCTGGAGCTGGTGGGCTTGCAGGCGGGCGGCGAGCGACCCAAGCTCGTGGTGCAGGCGCTGGACGAGAAGCAGGGCGTGCTGCTCGCGCAGCACGTCGGTTCCGACGGCGCGTTCAGGATGCCGCCGGAGGTGCTCAAACGCGCCGCGCGCGTTGTCATCGGCGCCGACGACGACGCGGGCGGCGTCAAAGCCGACGGCGCCATCGGCTACCGCGCGAGCGAGTTCGCCGCGCAGATCAGGAACGGCACGCTCGCCCTCGCCGAGGGCGTCTGGTCGCGCCTGCTGTATCGCTGGGTGTGCGTGAGCGGCAGCGTGCGGGTGTGCCGCCGCCGCCCGCGGTGGTTCGAGCAGGTGTTCGTCGCGGCGACCGAGGCCGTGGCACGAGTGTCTCAACCCGTGGCGCGAGCGTCCCAGTCGCTGGCGCTCGCCGGCTCCCGGAAGGCTGCGGGCCTGTCACTCGGCGAACGGCTCGCGCCGTCGCTCAACGATCTCATCGTCCAGCCCTACTACCGCTGCTACCCGGTGTGCCTCGGCACGGTCGAGGTCTACCGGCGCACCTGCTGCTGCTGGCCGATCGTCATCGACGACCTGCGCATCGACGACCTGATCCGCGACCTCGAGGTGATCGTCGAGAGGCTGCCGAAGCTTCCGCCGCCGCGGGGCGGATTTCCGCCCCCGCCGCCGCCGCCGATCGATCCGCTGCGCACGCCGTTCTTCAAGGGCGGGGCGCTGAACGAGCTGGCGCTGAACGCCGCCAGCGACCTGCGCGTGCTGCGCAGCGTTCCGCGGGACCAGGCGGCGCAGTACATCAGCAGCCGGCCCTATCTCGCGCACCGGCTCTGCAGCTGCGGCGCGCCGGTGAAGGTCGCGACCGGGACCATCCAGGAGGACGGTACCTTCAACATCTGCTGGCTGGAAGGGTGGCACCTGCTGTCGCCGAACTGCTATCAGCAGTACGCGTACGTCGTGAAGCAGACGATCGGCGGTACCACGACCACGATCTACGACGGCCTTGCGGCCGGCGCCTGGTACGCGGGCAGCGACAACCCGGTGCTCACGTCGTACAACGCGCACGCGTTCAGCTGCGGGGAGACCGGCCATGACGACGGGCAGGCCTACGTCTATCTTGACCTGATCGGCGACACCGAGAGCCACGAGCTCACCACGCCCGATGCGACCGGCTGGGATCGCGTCCTCGCCCCGGGCGCGACCTCGGGCCTGCTGTTCCCCAACCCGACCGGGAACGGGCACCTGCGCAACCTCGGCGGCCACCTGGAGCTGACCTTCAACTTCAGCGAGGCGATGGGCGAGGCGGCGGTGAACGCGCGCTACTTCCGCCTCAGCATCTGCAGGGCCGATGCGACGGGCGCGCCGACCGGGACGCGCCACTACTTCGGCGACGGCCTCACCTGGCAGAAATTCAGCGGCGGCGACATCGTGCCGGAAACGCTCGGCCCGGTGCCGCCGGTGGCCGGGGAGAACTACCTCTACCGCATCCCGTACAACGCCGTCGCCGGGCCGAATGCGCTGCTCAGCCCGGGCGAGTCGTGGACCGGATCGGTGCGGCATCACGCGGTGATCAACACGCTGAAGGTCGAGCTCAACGTGCCCGACGCTACCGACATCGCGAGCCCGGCGTCGAACCACCTGATCACGCTCGAGGTGTTCAACGCCGCCGGCGAGCGGCTCCGCCCGCTTGGCGTGCCGGTGTCGGGGGCGCCGGGGACCGAGGTGGCGCGGCCGTTCAAGTACCGCCGCTGGTTCCAGCCGGGCGGCAGCCCGGGCGACGACACGAAGGAGGTGCCGTTCGCCGCGCTCACCCACCTCTACTGCTGGGACAACCGGGAACCGGTGGCCGACATCACGCGCCTCGTGTTCAACAACGTGGCCTCCGACGCCGAGTGCCAGTTCCTGGTCGGCAACGACGAGGCCACGTTCGGGATCGAGTACCGCGCCTACGTGCCCGACCAGCGGTTCCAGCAGTCGCACGGCATCGGGTGGATTCGCGGTCTCAACGCGTCGGTGGCGAACGGCGGCGTGGGCTCGCTCGGCAGCTTTCAGCCCGAGCAACGTCGGCAAACCGCTCGATCCGCCAGTCAACAGCGGCACCAACACGTTCGAGCTGATGCTGACGCGCCTCGATCCCCCGGATCCCGCCACGGTGCTGGAGAAGTGCTCGTTCGCGGTGACGCTGACGACCTACGCCAAGACCACCGACGGGGCGAGCTTCAGCTATCCCTACAACTCGGAGACCGCGGCGTTCGCACTGGAGATCGAGTAGCGCGGCCGCGCGCGGCGGCGGGCCGGAGCCAGGTACGCCATCGGCGAACCGGGGTCTGGCCCGCCCTCGCGCTGCCGTCCAAGCAACGGACGAACGGAGATGACGATGGGATGCTGCGGACACAAACGCGACGGGCTGCGGAGCACCCTGCAGCCGTCGCCGAGCCACGCGCCGGCGCACGGAAACACGCCCGGCATTGACCGACGCGGCGCGCGCGCCGCCGCAACGCCGCCCCTCGGGCACGCGGTGGTGGCGGTGCGGTACGTGGAACGCTCGCGCCTGGTGGTGCGCGGCCCGGCAACCGGACGGCAGTACGAGTTCTCGGCCGCGAAGCCGACGCAGATCGTCGCCGCGCACGACGCCGACGCGCTGCTGCGCACGCGCTACTTCGTTCGCGGGTAGCCGACGCCAAGCGAGCTAGTCCGGGAGATCAATAGCGGCGCGCGCTTGCGCACACTATGGTGAACATCATTCAACTCAGAAATGGAGAAAGTGAAATGGCAACGAAGACGGAGACAAAGATGGCAGCACAGGCCGATCTGAAGAGCGATGCGGTGTTGGTTCCGCGTCCCGAGTGCGACCCGGGTCCGCTTCATCAGGGATGCAGCGGCCCACCGCCGACGCCCTGGCTCTCCTGGAAGCATTGTTTCAAGATCTACGAGTTCCGGGAGTACGTCGTTCGCCTCGAGCAGGCCGCGGCCGCGCTCCAGGGAATCAAGATCCGCGCGCGGTTCGAGCATGCGCTGTGCCCGATGGGTCGCAAGCAGGGGCCGATCGTCCACAGCCTTACCTTGCTGCCGCAAGAGGAAGTCAAGATCTACGAATACGACCGTTACCGCCGCGCCACCAGCACGTCGGCCAGGTTCAGCCAGCGCTCCACCTTCTTCTCGTATGTGAGCCGGGTAACCGAGACGCTGGCAAGCGTGAAAACCGATTTCGGCACCGCCTTTTCCAGCACGGCCTCGGTCGCCGGCTCCTCCGGCGGAGGCATCGACCTCGGCATCATCAGCTTCGGCGGCGAGGCGTCCTCTTCCGCGTCGGTTTCCGTCAGCAACCACCTCAACGTCGATTCGGTCTTCGAGTCCTTTCGCCACGTGGCCGAGATCAGCTCCCAGGCCGTCGAAACCGAGCGCTCCATCGTCGTCAGCACCTTCGAAGAGAACGTCAGCGTCGACACGACCTTCCGCAAATTGCGGAACGAGAACCACTGCCACGCGGTGACTTATTTCATCCGCCGCGTGTTCGAGGTCTACTGCCTGTCGACGAGGCTGGTCGGCCTCGAAGTCCAGATCGGCGGGAACTGGATCGACATCAACGCCGTGCCTGATGCGCTGCGGGATGCGATCGTGAAGCAGCTTGGCCCGATCGTCGTCGGCCAGGTATCGCGGCGCAACACCGAGATCGCGATCCCCACGGACGGACTCCTGTACGAGGCGGAGCTGGCCCACTGCAGTTCCTGCGAGCCCGAGCTGGAGAAGCGGATCGAGCTCGAGCTGAAGAAACTGGCGCTGGAAGTCGAGCTGCTGGAGCGTGAGAACGAGCGACGCAAGAGCCGGATCGCCAGCGGCGAGCTGTCGGAGTTCGTGCCGTGCTGCCCGCAGCCGGAAGAGGTGGCACCGTAACAATCCGCTAAGGGGACTGCCTCTGATCAGCGCCCGGATTCATCTCACCGGGCGCGCCGCAGCAACGAGGCCCCAGCGTGAGCTGGGGCCTTTGTCTCTTGCGCCGGGCCATCGGGGATGCAAACGGATCAGGGAGCGCCTAGTTGCGGCGGGGGAGCATGCGGGCGATGAGCATGCCGAGGAGGTTGATGCCTGCGGCGACCCACACCGCGGACGCATAGCTGCCCGTCCTGTCGAATAGCGCACCCGCGAGCACCGGCAGGCTGGTTGCCGCCGCGCACCAGGCGATGTAGAGGCGGCTCGCGACGCGGCCGAAGTCGTTCTTGTGCCAGTACTGTCCGATGGCGCCGGCGGCGAGCCCGGAGACGATGCCGTACCCGACCCCGATCAGGCCAAGGGCGAAGGCCGCGGTCGCCGGGGTCGGGATCAGGCTCAACATCACGGCGCCCGCGAGCGAGCACGCGTGCGCACCAATCCCCACTCGCGCGGCCGCAAAGTGATCGACGAGCCACCCGCCGGTGATGCGGGCAGCGCCCACGGCGCCGGTGATGAAGGTCGTCGCGCCCACCGCAAGCGCGGCGCCGCCGCCGTAGGCCTGCACGATCGCAGCGGCCTGGCTCAAGACCGTGAGGCCGGCGGCCGCGGCAAGGAAGAACACTGCAGTCAGCAAGTAGAACGTGCGTCCGAGCCGACCTCCCCCGGCCTCCGTCGAGGATGCGTCGACCATCTGGATCCCGGCGGCCCGTAACAGGGCTGCCGCGATTGCGCATGCGGCCAGCACGGCGACGCCGAGGCCGGCGAGCGTGGGCCGCACGCCAAAGGCCTGGATCGACCAACCGAAGATCGGCGCCCCGAGCATCGCGCCCAGGGGGTAGAGGCTCACCACGTAGCCGTTCGCGAGTCCGCGCGCCTTGACGACGGTCTGGTTCACCGCCTGCTGGCTCACGATGAACAGCACGCCCGCTCCGGGCCCGAACAGCACCCCGTACCCGACCGCGAAGTGCACGAAGCTCGACGCCGAAGCGGCGAGCCACAGGCCCGCCCCGCTCGAGAGGCCGCACGCGACGGCGAGCGCGGTGGGAGAGAGCCGCCGGTAGAGCTGCGGCGCGAAGTTCATGCCCAGCGTGAGGGTCACGGTGGCGAGACCGAAGACGAAACTCATCTCCGCCCGTGTCGCGCCGAGCAGCGCCTCCATCGGCTTCAGGAACACGCTGAAGGCGTAGAGCGTGCCGAACGGCAGGTTAACGACAGTCGCCGCGAGAAGCGCCGCGACGCTTCGTTGTCCGGGGTTCAAGTGTTCTTCGTTGGATTTTTCGACATCGTACCTAAAGTGCCAAGGCGCTTTCTATTCCGTAACCCGGAGGCGGCCTAACGACATGCGCGGAAGATGGCCAACGCCGTGGGCAACTCCTTGCCTTCGCGCATCATCTCGAGACAGCTATGCATGCCGTAGTCGTAGTAGTAGCCGGCAAGAGTCTCGGCGACCTCCCGGGCATCGACCGGCCACCACTGCGCTTCGTCTTTGAAGCGCATCTCGAAGCGTAGGCCGATTGCCCGGCGCACAAACGACTCCACCTCGGGCGTGCTTGGCGCGGAAGGGGTGGTCATCCGGTTGCGAGCGTTGTCGGCTATCCGTCAGTGAGCCGAGAGGGTGTGCCGCCGGTACCTTGCATTCTCCTCGGTTGGCTTGCCGTGAGATAGGTCCTCCCGGAGGACGCCCTGCAGCGGCGCCTGTGGCACCCGCCCACGGCCTTTTGACAAACCAGCCCGGGATCTGCTATGACAATGGCATCGACCGTGCCGCGCCCTGGCCGTAATTCTTCGAGATGGATCCGGCGATCGAAACGAGAATTGCCCGCGATGTTGAGAAGCATCTCGCGCGGCTGGTTGTTCGCTCCCCGAAACTCGCGGAGTTGCCGATCACCCCATTGTTCGGCGCGAACGACCTTATTCGGCTCGAACTTGCCCTGGAACGCTTCGCCCAAGTACACACCTCGGAGCGGAGCAAGCGGCTCATCGAAGCGGTCAGAACCATTCTCAGTGTGGCGCGTACTCGCCTGCGCATGGCGAATGCGGGACGGCGCGCGCACGTCGTCGCCGATGCAAGTCCCCGCCAGTAGAAGCAGCCGCGCGTCAAAGGAAGGAGGACAGGCCGCCTAGGCCGGTTCTCGCCTCTCATCGCCGGACACGGCATCCCAGCTCGTTCCGGGCGATGTCATTTGAGCGGCTCAAGACGTGGTCAGTGCGAGCTGTCGACCAGTTTGCGGTTGTGCTTCCCAGACACTTTCTAGATTGCCGTACCAATCCTCTAGCTTGATTACTGCTCCACCATCCTTCACGGCCTGAGCTCTGGCGTAGGCGGTGGCTTCTTCTCGTGAGTCGAAGGATACGGGCTTGTCGTCGTGCTCTTTCACGACTTCCCACCCGTCCAGTAGCGCGGCCGGGTATACGACGAATACGGACGGCTGCTTCTCAGTCTTCCTCATCGGTTCTCCGGCAATGCAGTTGATGCATGCATGCAGACTAGCGAGATCCGGTTGCTTGAGGTCGTGAATATTCACGCCGCGGAATAGACGTCTGATCGCAGCATGGTCCATGCTCCTTGCTCCCGAGGCTCCTTGTTGCGCCGATTGCTGTCAGTCAGGCGCAATGCCTGAAGTAGACTTCCTTGAGGGTCTGGAGGTCCTCGACGGGCGCCTTTTCGATCCGCTGGGTCAAGGCCGCGCAGATCTCCTCAGTAGAGAGGTAGCGCTTGAGCATCCCCACCACCTCATCGAGATCGTCGATAGGCGCTTGCCTGAGCATCTGCGCGGACGAGGCTGCGTCTCCCCGAACGATGCTTTCCAATGTGGCTTGGTCCATTGTCTGTCCCCCTAAGCACCCGCTGATGGCGGCGGGCTTCGGGACCAGATAGAAGCAGCTGACGCGCCAGGATCCGGACGCGGCGTGACCAAGCGCACACCGAACTTGTAATCGGCTGAGGTTTGGTGGAATACGACAAGAGCTGGGCTACAACCGGCTGCCCTCGCACACGCGAGGACTCTATCTGGAGGGAGACGGAGCGGCGGCTCCAAGCGTTATGTTGCGAGTACGTTGGCGTCCGAGCGCTAGAGCGGACGGTGATGCGATTCGCCGGGCCGGTCGATCCGTCAAGTCCTACCGGCGGGGACCGGGTTAGGTCGCGCGTAGGTATCCGTCGAGACAACCACGATATCCCGACGATCGGCGTTGCCGCCGACGACGTCCTCGTTTAGCCACCACGTGTCGCAAACATCGCGCGCCGACACCGGCCGGTCGTGCGCTACGCACCGCAGGGCGCCGCGGTAGTGATCTGGCACCGCGTCGACGCAAGTGCGGCAGCATCGTTCAATCACGGAGACCATTTGTCCTCCCAAAGAACTGCGTGAGAGTACGCGCCGCGCGCACCACGTCCGCAGGCCACACGTGATCTGGCACGTTCGGTCGTGATGTAGGAAAGTGTGATCGAGTAGAGGCAATGTCCGCAACTGTCTCCAGGTTACGACAGGCTAGCGCGCCGCCCCGTCTACCGCGCTCAAGGCCGAGCGGTCGTCGGCAGAAACGCGAAAACGCTCAGAAGCACTGCAACGCGGACCGCCTGCCCGATGGAGCGGACTGCCTACAGCGTCCGGTGCGCCCCCGCGCTTCCAGCAGCAGCCCTTGCCTGGCGTTGAACGTCCGCTCTGGGTCGATAGCGCCGTCGAACGACTGCTACCAGCGACGTCGCCGTACTGCTGCTCTCGGGCCAGGAGCGGTCGTTCGCGGAACCGCTATTCGATCACTCGGACTGCGCCTAGCAGTAGCGCCCGCGCGATCAGCCCAGGCGCGACGGCGCACACTTTGGCGCTCATGGTGCATCGAACGCGCTGTTGGGGAAAAATCAGGACTGCAGCAGCCCGCGGGCAGCCTGCCGCACTTCGGGCGAGGAGAAGCGGAAGGCAGCGCGATCCAGCAGGTAGTGGATGAAGCCGGTCGCGAAGCCCAGTGCCGCAAGCGCCGGCACGAAGGGCGAGGAGCGCAGCCACCGCGCCGCCTCGCCGAAGATGCGGTCGGCGTAGGCGTATTCGTCGGTCACGGCCTCCACCTCCATCACCGGTAGCAGCAGGGTGGAGACGACGGCGAGCACGAGCAGCACTGCCCAGCCGCGCCGATTGATGGGCGCCAGCAGCCGCTGCCAGTGCGCGCCAGTCGCCTGGGTCCCACCGGAAGCCGCGAGCGAGGCGAGTCCCATAGCGGCGCTCCAATGCTGCACGCTCCACAGCACGATGAACAGGAAGGGGTCGCGCGCGAGGAAGGCGAAGAGCACCATGGCCGAGACGCCGAGGACGTAGGCCACGCGCGGCAGCGATGGGCGCTGCGAGCGCAGCTCGGCGCTCAGCATCAGGGCGGTCAGGATCACGACGAAGACGATGCCGCTATCGCGCAGCGTGCGCGCGAACACGTCCGACCAGCCCGCGCCCAGCAGCGGGTCGATCCAGCGGTCCTGGAAGGCGATCGATCCAGCCAGAGCCTCTGCCAGTACGACGAAACCGCCGCCCACGACGAGCGCGAACCACCGATCGAGCCGTCGCGTGACCGCGTCCGACGCTCGTCCCGCGCGCGCGCGGTAGAGGCTGAGCAGCCCGAAGTGCTGCGCAGCAAAATGGTGACTCACCAGCAGGTAGTCCAGGACGGCCAACAAGACCACGCGCTCGGTCAGCGGCATCGGCAGCACGCTCTCGGGAGCCAGCAGCAAGGCGAAGCAGGCCACGGCGATGGCCAACGGGGCCACTACAAAGCGCAGCCGCTGCGTGGCGAGCAGGGGGCGGTAGGCCGGGGTCGCGTAGGCCAGCCAGGCCGACGAGACGCGGTGGCCGAACCAGAGAGGCACCGTGAGGGCGAAGAACAGCCCGTCCACTGGGCTGGCGCGCACGTCCTCATGACCCCGCGCCAACAGAAGGACCAGGGGGGCCAACCACAGCGCATTCAGGACCCAAACGAGGTCCCAGGCCGGGCTCTTGATCCAGCGCATGGGGGTAGAAGGTAGCGCATCGGCCCGGTTTGATATTTCCCGACCTGTGCATAGGTTCGGGCCGGCGCCAGAGACCGCTTTGGGTCCGTTCAGCGAAGTCCGCGAACGTCCGCTTCTCTCGGTGGCTACATCAAGCCGAGTTCATTCCCACCGGATCGCCTCGATTACATAGTGGCTCAGCTTGCCAACGCCGTCGTAACTCGCTGAAACACCGATGACCTTGAGCTTGAAACCCTCCACTTCGATCAGGTCGGCAACGTTCGCGGTGGTGGTGATGTGCAACAGAAGTACGACATCCGCGACCGGACCCGGAGAAGCCGGGTAGTCCGGTGTATTGCGGATTCCGTCTGGGACAGCAGGGTCGTTTCCGAAAAGCTTGAGCACGGCGCACCGCTCATCCCGCGATTCGCCGAGCATCGGCTGGCCTCGAACGTCCGCGGCTGCGACCTTCGTGACGATGCATGGGGTGTTGAGAGTGTCCACGGAATCCGTGCTCGGCTGGGGCGCCACCCACTGCTTTACGCCAGGGATCAAGATTCTAGCCAACGCCTGGTATCGCGTAGGGTTCCGTCCTGAACGGCCACTTCCGTTGCGTGTCGAAGCAGGATGTCGCCTTCATCCCAGAGAATCATCTCCGTCGATGCCGAAGGTAAGGTCGAGTCCGGCGAGGCGGCGGGCACCCGCGACACGCGCGCGCGTCTCGCGCAGCTCGCATGGCTCCTAGACAGCTCGATCCGCATTCCCGGCACTCGGCTCACGGTGGGCCTCGACGCGCTGATTGGCCTCTTTCCGTTCATCGGCGACCTGATCGGGGTGCTGTTCTCGAGCTACATCCTCAGCGAGGCCGCGCGCCTCGGCGCGCCGAGGAGCGTGCTGACGCGGATGGCGTTCAACGTCGGCCTGGAAGGGCTGGTCGGGATCGTCCCCTTCGCCGGCGACGCGTTCGACGCCGTCTTCAAGGCGAATCAGCGCAACGTGAAGCTGCTCAATGGCTGGCTCGACCAGCCGATGGAGACCGAGCGCTCCAGCCGGGCGTTCGGCACCGCGCTCGTGCTCGGCGTCGTTCTTTTCCTGCTGCTGCTGGCGGGCCTGGCCCTGCTGCTGGCGCGCTTGATCTGGTCGTTGCTCTAGCGAAACCGGATTCGGTGTCTGTGTAAAAGCATAGTGCAACGCGCGCCGGATAGACTCGCGTCCATCGTGTGACCAACCGTTTTTGGACCTAGGTGGAGGGACGGATGAGGCAGTTCAGTGGGGTTTGCACGGCGGTCGTGATCGACAACGTTGATCCCGATAACAGTGGACGTGTGAAAGTGCGGCTCGGACAGTCAAGCGGGCCAGGCGAAAAGGGCGCCGAAGCATGGGCTCGCATTGCCACCTTGATGGCCGGCGACAATCGGGGAACCTGGTTCATCCCTGACGTGAAGGACGAAGTCCTGGTGGCCTTCGAAGCAGGAGATATGAGGAGGCCGTACGTCATCGGGGCGCTGTGGAACGCCACCAACTCGCCGCCGGGGACGATGGACGCTGACAACACCAAGAAACTCTTGCGCTCCCGCAGCGGCGTGAAGATCACCCTGGACGATCAGAGCGGCCAGGAGAGTTTTCTGGTCGAGACGCCAGGTGGCCAGAGGTTGATGCTTAAGGACGGTCCCGGCGCTGTCGAGATCACTGACAGCAACGGCAACTCAGTGAAATTCGAGACATCCGGCGTCACCGTGACCGCCTCGGCAAAAGTCACCATCAACGCCGGCACGATTGAGCTCAATGCGGGTATGTGCAGTGTGAACGCCGGAATGTCGAAATTCAGCGGGGTGGTGCAGTGCGATACGCTCGTCAGCAATAGCGTCGTCAGCGCGAGCTACAGTCCTGGCGCAGGAAATATCTGGTGACGACCCTGCAGCGATGGCCAAGGCGGTGACCGCGGCGACGCGGCGCGTTTGTGGTCAGGCACGCGGCGGCAGCGGCGGCGGCACGTCCGGCGGCGGCAGGAGCTCGTGCGCGTTGAGCGTCGCGGCGACCATGCCGTAGTAGCCGACGAGCGCGGTCAGCTCGACCACGCCGACGACGCCGAGGAGATCGCGCGCACGCTTGTGCGCCGTGTCGGTGACGAAGTGCGTGGCGTTCAGCTGAGCGGCGTACTCGTACACCGCTTCCTCGTCCTCGTGGTCGAACTTCGGGCGCCTGCCGTGGCGGATGGCGTCGATCACCGCCTGCGGCACGCCGCCCTTCAGCGCCGGCGGCTCGTGCGCGAACCACTCGAACTGGCAGTCCCAGTGGCGCGCGGTGACCAGGATCGCGAGCTCGCTCAGCCGCGGCGGAAGGCTCGTCCGGTAGCGCAGCAGCTCGCCGAGCTGCTGCCACTTGTCGGCGAGCTCGGCGTTGTGGATCGCGGCGCGGATCGGCCCGCGCACGACGCCGCGCGGGCCGGCGACGACGGCGTCGTAGACCTTGCGCTGCTCGGGGTTCAGTTCCTCGACCGTGGGCAGGGGGATGCGGGGCATTGCTCGACTCCTGTTCTTCTCTTTCCCTTCAAACGACGCCGCTCGCGCGCAGCTGCTCGATCTCCGCGTCGCCGATTCCCGAGCTCGCGCAGGATCTCCGCCGAATGCTCGCCGAGGAGCGGCGGCGGACGCTCGTGCTTCAGCGGCGCCTCCCGGAAGCGCATCGGGCTCGCGACGAGCGGCACGGTGCCTGCGAGCGGATGCGGCACGTCGATCCGCATCCCGCGATGCTTCACCTGCGGATCCTCGAACACTTCCGGGATCGTGTTGATCGGCCCGCACGGCACGCCGGTCGCATCGAGCGCGTCGACCCAGTGCTTGCGGTCCTTCCGCTTCAGCGTGTCCGCGATCAGCGGCAGGAGCGCGTCGAGGTTGCGCACGCGCGCCGCGTTCTTCGCGAACCGCTCGTCGCGCGCGAGCTCGGGTTTCCCGAGCACCTCGCACAGCTTCGCGAACTGCCCGTCGCTGCCGACCGCGAGCACGATGTCGCCGTCCGCGCAGGCGAAGACGTCCTGCGGCTGGATGTTCGGATGCCGGTTGCCGGTCCGCCGCGGGACCTTGCCCGACACGAGGTAGTTCATCGCCTGGTTGGCGAGCGCGGCGATCTGTACGTCGAGCATGCCGATGTCGATGTACTCGCCGGCGCCGGTCGTCTCGCGCCGCGCGAGCGCCGCGAGCACCGCGACCGCCGCGTACATCCCGGTCATCAGGTCGAGGATCGGCACGCCGACCTTCTGCGGCCCGCCGCCCGGCCGGTCGTCGCGCTCGCCGGTGACGCTCATGATCCCGCCCATCGCCTGGATCATGAAGTCGTACGCGGCCTGCTCGCGCCGCGGGCCGGTCTGGCCGAACCCGGTCACCGAGCAGTAGATGAGCTTCGGGTTGACCGCCTTGAGATCCTCGTAGCCGAGGCCGAACTTCGCGAGCGTCCCGACCTTGTAGTTCTCGAGCACGATGTCCGCGCGCGCGGCGAGCTCGCGGACGATGCGCTGGCCCTCGGGCTTGTCGAGCGCGAGCGTGATCGAGCGCTTGCCGCGGTTCACCGCGAGGTAGTAGCCGGCGTCGCGCGTCTCGGTCCCGTCGCGCGCTTTGAGGAACGGCGGGCCCCAGCCGCGCGTGTCGTCGCCCGCCCCGGGCCGCTCGACCTTGATCACGTCGGCGCCGAGGTCGGCGAGGATCTGCCCCGCCCACGGCGCGGCGAGGATCCGGCTCAGGTCGAGGACGCGGACGTGCGACAGCGGACCCGGCATGGTGTGCTCTCCTTCAGTCGGCGCGCGCGCCGGAGGCCTTGACGACCTTCGCCCACTTCGCAATGTCCGCGCGGATCAGCTCGGCGAACGCTTCCGGCGTGCTGTAGGCCGGGTCGATGCCGACCGCGACGAGCTGGCGCTGCATCTCGGCGTCGGCCATCGCGATCCTGATCTCGGCGTTGAGGCGCGCGATCGTGTCCTTCGGCGTGCCGGCCGGCGCGAGGACGCCGAGCCAGTTGGCGACGTCGAAGCCGGCGAGGCCGGACTCGGCGATGGTCGGCACGTCGGGCAGCGCGGCGGAGCGTCGCAGGCTCGTCACGCCGAGCGCGCGCACCTTGCCGGTCTTGATGTGATCGCCCCACGCGACGATCGAGTCGAACACCATCGTGATGCGACCGCCGAGGAGATCGACCGACGCGGGCGCGCTGCCTTTGTAAGGGACGTGGACGATGTCGATTCCCGCCATCGACTTGAAGAGCTCGCCCGACAGATGGTTCGTGCCGCCGCTGCCGGCCGAGCCGAACGTCAGCTCGCCGGGTTTCGCCCTGGCGAGCGCGATCAGCTCGGGGACGGTCTTCGCCGGCACCGACGGATGTACCACGAGCACGCGCGGCGCGAGATGCGTCAGGCTTACCGGCGCGAAGTCCTTCACCGGGTCGTAACGCAGCTTCGCGTACAGGCTTACGTTGATCGCGTGCGTACAGGCTCACGTTGATCGCGTGCGTGCCCACCGTGCCGAAGACGAGCGTGTAACCGTCGGGCGCGGCGCTGGCGACCACCTCGGCGGCGATCGTGCCGCCGGCGCCCGCGCGGTGGTCGAGCACGACCGGCTGGCCGAGCTGCGCCGAGAGCTTCTGCGCGAGCGCGCGCGCCATGAAGTCCGCGCCGCCGCCGGCCGGGAACGGGACGACGAGACGCACGGCGCGCTCGGGATAAGCGGCGGCCGCGGCGCCCGCCGCGAGCAACGTCGCGGCGGCGAGCGTCGTGATCCACCGGCCAGCTGGTTTCATCCTCGTATCCTCGCCGGAAGTCTAATGCGCCGGACGCGCGCCCGGCAAAAAAGCTATCCTCGTCGCCTCCCGCAGACGGATCGATCGCACCCGCACATGAAGCTCCACTGGTCCCCGCGCTCCCCCTACGTCCGCAAGGTGATGATGGTCGCGCACGAGACCGGTCTCGCGGATCGGCTGGAGCTCGTGCGCTCGGTCGTGGCGATGTCGAAGCCGAACCGCGACGTGCTGCGGGACAACCCGCTCGGCCGGATCCCCACGCTCGTGACCGATGACGGCACGATCCTCTTCGACTCGATCGTCATCTGCGAATACCTCGACTCGCTGCACGCCGGACCGAAGCTCTTCCCGCCGTCCGGGCCCGGGCGCTGGCAGGCGCTGCGCTGGCACGCGCTCGGCGACGGCATGCTCGACACGCTGATCATCTTCCGCAACGAGCGCGAGCAGCCGCCGGCGCAGCAGAATCCCGACTGGCTCGCGAACTTCGCGCTCAAGATCACGACGTCGCTGGACGCCATCGAGCGCGAGACCGGCGAGCTGGACGCGGCGCCTTTCGGGATCGGCCATGTCGGGCTCGCGTGCGCGCTCGGCTACCTCGACTTCCGGTTCGAGGACCTCGGCTGGCGCAATGGCCGGCCGCGCGCCGCCGCGTGGTTCGAGAAAGTCGCGCAGCGGCCGTCGGTGAAGCTGACCACGCCCGCGCAGGAGTAGGGCGCCCCGATGGCGATCACCTACGAGCTCGTGAAGACGGTCACGGCGCAGCTCTACGACCGCTCGCTCCGAGGCATTCCGGAGGACACGAAGGCAGCGTTGCAGCGCGCCGACGCGGCCGAGTCGAACGAGACCGCGCGGCACACGCTGCGCATCATGCTGCGCAGCGCCGACGCGGCGCGAACGTCGTCGCAGTTCATCTGCTCCGATGCCGGCGTGCCGGTGTTCTTCGTGCGCGTCGGCACGCAGGCGCAGTTCAGCGGCAACGTTCGTCAGGCCATCGCCGACGGGTTCGACGAGCTGGTGGCGACCATCCAGCCGCCGCTGCTGCCGCACGTCACCAACCCGCTGACCCTGGAGCGCGGCTACAAGGGCAAGGGCATGCCGATCGTGACGTTCGACCTCGTCGACGGCGCCGACAACGTCGACATCACCTGCTCGCCGAAGGCGCTCGGCTCCGGCCGCTGGGCGGCGCTCGAGATCTTCAGCTTCCCGGATCTCGCGACGATCGAGAAGTTCGTGCTCGAGACGGTGATCCGCGCCGGCTCGCAGCCCTGTCCGCCGGTGGTCATCGGCGTCGGCATCGGCGGCTCCTTCGACTACGCAGCCAAGCTCGCGAAGGAGGCGACGCTGCGGCCGGTCGGCGAAGCGCACCCCGAGCCGATCGTGGCCGACATGGAGCGGCGGCTCCTCGCGGCGGTCAACAAGACGGGCTTCGGCCCGATGGGCACCGGCGGCGACTAGCACGGCGATGGCGGTGCACGTGAACTACGCCGCCGGTCACGGCTTCACGCCGGTGGCGGTGTGCTTCAACTGCTGGATCAACCGGCGCACCCGCGCGCGGATCTACAACGACGGGCGCGTCGAGACGGTCGAGTGAGCGCGTGAAGGTTGACGAGCGCCGTGACGATCCGGACCCACCGCATGAAGTTCCCGCTCTCGGCCGCGGACGCGCGCGAGCTGCGCGCGGGCGACCAGGTCGTCATCGACGGCGAGATCGTGATGACCGCCGGCCTGCCGACGATCCAGCGGCTGGTGCGCTGCCTCGACGGCGCCGAGCCGCTGCCGATGGCGCTGCACGGCGTGTCGCTGTTTCACCTCGGCAGCTTCAGCCGCGAGACGGACGGCAGGTTCGAGGTGCTGTACCTCAATCCCACCACCAGCACGCGCTTCAACGCCCACATGCCGCGCCTCATCCGCGAGCTGGGATGGCATGCGGTCGGCGGCAAGGGCGGGCTCGATCAGCAGTGCGTCGAGGCCATGCGGGAGGCGGGCTGCGTCTACCTGTCGTTCCTCGGCGGCGGCGCCACCTTGCACTCGCAGGCCATCCGGCGGGTCGTGGAAGTGGGCTGGAGCGACATGCTCGTCCACTACCGCCTGGTGCGGCTTGCGGTCGAAGGGCTGGGGCCGGTCACGGTGGGCATCGATGCGCACGGGCGCAGCCTGTACGCCGAAGAACAGCTCGCCGCGCGCGAGCGATTGCCGGAGATCCTGCGGGAGCTGGACGCGGCGCGCTCGAAGTGAGTCCGGGTTAGCCGCACCGGCGCGCGCTTCAAGAGGCTGCCCTTCGGACAGTCGAAATCCGGTCTTGCCGAGTGTTACTGGAATTGACTTCGCCGGCAGCGAGGGCGTTGCAGTATGGCCTCGGCCCGCGCGTCGCGAGGGCAGGCGTCAAGAACTAGAGCATCGAACTTGAGAACGCCGCCCGGCCTGCCGGCGGGCACAGGGTTAGGACGCGTGTAAGGTTTCCGTCGAGACAACCACGATATCCCGACCAGTGGCTTTCCCGCCGACGACGTTCTCGTTCAACCACCACATGTCGCAAACATCGCGCGCCGACACCGGCCGGTCGTACGCTACGCATCGCAGAGCACCGCGATAGTGATCCGGCACCGCGTCGAGGCAAGTGCGGCAGCATCGTTCAACCACGGATACCATTTTTCTTCTCCTAAAGAAATGCGTGAGGTATGCGTCGTAGCGTCGCGCGCACCACGTCCGCAGGCGACACGTGATCTGGCACGTTCGGTCCGCTGATGTGCGCAAGTGTGATCGAGAAGAGGCAAAGCTCGCAAGTGTCTCCAGGTAACGACACGCTAGCGCGCCGCCCGGACCTGCCGCGCTCAAGGCCAAGCGGTCGTCAGCAGTGCGCCGGTCGCTAGACCGGCGCGGTACCATCGCGGCGGAGAACTCAGCCCGTGAGCAGCCCTGCAACCCTTGCCCCCGGTGCCGTTGGCAGTGCCCAGCTCACCGTCGCCCCCGAGCACACCGCCCCCCACGTCGGCAGCGGCCGAGTGCCGGTGCTCGCGACGCCGGTCGTGATCAACCTCCTCGAGGCGGCCGCGCTCGCGGCCGTCGAGCATCTCCTCCCCGAAGGCCACCAGTCGCTCGGCGTGCAGCTCGACGTCCGCCACTTCGCCGCGACGCCGGTGGGCATGCGGGTGGAAGCGCAGGCCGAGCTGATCGCGGTCGACGGCCGCATGCTCAAGTTCCGCGTGTCCGCGCGCGACGAGCGCGAGCCGATCAGCGAGGGCACGCACGAGCGCGTCGTGGTCAACGTCGCGCGCTTCGACCGGCGGATGGAGGCGAAGGCGCGGGGGGAGTAGCGCGGGCGAGGGCGTAGGGCGCGTCAGAGCGCGCCGAGCTTCACCAGGTCGTCGCGCAGCCGCTCCGGCGTCGTGAAGTGCACGCCGTGCAGTCCCTCGGCACGCGCGGCCTCGACGTTGGTCGCCAGATCATCGACGAACACCGTCCGCGCCGGCATCCAGCCGGCAGCGCTCGATCGTGAGGCGATAGATCCGCGGATCGGGCTTCACCAGGCCCACTTCACCCGACACCACGACATCCTCGAACCGCCCGAGGAACTCGAACCGCGCGCGCGCGACCGGCCAGGTCTCGTGCGAGAAGTTGGTGAGCGCGTAGAGCCTGCGCCCGCGCGCTGCGAGCGCCTCGAGCACCGCGACCGTGCCCGCGATCTCGCCGCGGAGCATCTCCGGCCAGCCTTCCCGCCAGCGGGCGATGAGCTCGGCGTGCGCGGGGTAGAGCCGCTGCCGGGCGGCGATCGCCTCGGCCATCGGCCGCCCGCGATCCATCTCGAGGATCCACGCTGGCGCGACGACCTCGTCGAGGAACCGCACGAGCCCCGCTTCGTCGCCCGCGAAGAAGCGCTCGTAGTAGTAGCGCGGACTCCAGTCGAGCAGCACCTTGCCGAGATCGAAGAGGACGGCATCCATGCTGCCCGATTTGAGCACGGCGGCGCGGGTTCCGGCTACCATCGGCCGCTCACCGCCCCGGAGGCAACATGGCCGAGCGCCCGAACTTCCTCGTGATCCTGATCGACGACCTGCGCTTCGACGAGTTCGGCGCGGGCGGGCATCCGTACATGAAGACGCCCAACGTGGACCGCATCGCGCGCGAGGGCGCGAACTGCACGCGGGCGTTCCACCCCACGCCGATCTGCTCGCCGAACCGCGCCTCGATCCTCACCGGCCAGTACGCGAGCCGCCACGGGATCATCGACAACGTCGCGCGCGACGCGCTCTCCCATCGCCTCCCGAACTACCACGTCGCCCTGCAGCAGCTCGGCTACGAGACCGCGCACATCGGCAAGTGGCACATGGGCAACGACGGCACGCCGCGCCCCGGCTACGACACCTGGGTGAGCTTCGACGGTCACGGCCGGCTCTTCGACCCGAAGCTGAACGAGAACGGGGTCTACCGGGAGCACAAGGGGTACATGACCGACCTGCTCAACGAGCGCGCGCTCGCGTTCGTCACCGCGAAGCACGACCGTCCGTGGAGCCTCTTCCTCGCCCACAAGGCGGTGCATCCCGACGCTTTCCAGGCCGCGGACGGCACGCTCGCACTCTCGGCAGTGGGGCGGCTACAAGCCGGCGCCGCGGCACGCCGATCTCTACCGCGGCGCCGAGTTCCCGCGCCGGCCGAACATGCTCCCGCCGGAGGAGGTGGTGAAGTCGAAGCCGGCGTGGGCCGAGGCGTTCGGCCTGAAGCGCGGCGAGAAGTCGCAGGCGGTGCTGAAGTCGCTTCACGCCGGCACGCAGGAGGAGATCCGCCTGCGCGCGGCGATGATGGCGTCGGTGGACGAGGGCGTCGGCATGCTGTTCGACGCGCTCGAGCGCGGCGGGCAGCTCGACCGGACCTTCATCCTCTTCCTCGGCGACAACGGGTATTTCTTCGGCGAGCACGCGCTCGGCCCCGAGCGGCGGTTCGCGTACGAGGAGGGCATCCGCGCGCCGTTCGTGCTGCGCTATCCGCCGCTCGCGAAAGCCGGAACGCAGGTGGACGAGCTCGTGCTCACGCTCGACATCGCGCCGACGCTCCTCGATCTCGCCGGCGGGACCCCGGGCGCGCAGATCCAGGGCCGGTCGCTCGCGCCGCTCCTCGCCGGGCGGAAGGACGGCTGGCGGCGGTCGTTCCTGGCCGAGTACTTCACCGAGAACGCGCTGCCGTGGCTCGTCGGGATGAGCTACAAGGCGATCCGCACCGACCGCCACAAGCTGATCCACTGGGTCAACCGCGAGGGCGTCGACGAGCTCTACGACCTCGGCGCCGATCCGTACGAGCTCGCGAACGTGATCGACGATCCGCGCTACGCGGCGGTGAAGCGGCGAGCTCAGGGCGGAGCTCGCGCGGCTGGTGGCGGAGGCGGTCGGGCTGTAGGTCATTTCACCGGCAGGAACACCGCCGTCGGCAGCTGCTGCACGATCCGCCGCAACGTGCGGTTCTCGTGCTGCGCGAGAATGCGCGCGAGCACGTCCTGAAGCGCGATCAGCTTGCCGAACTCGCGCTCGAAGCTGACGTTCGGCGGGTCGCCCGACGGCGTCGTTCGAGAGCAGGAAGAGCTGCCCGGTCGCGTCGCGCGCGTTCGAGAGCTTCCAGACCGCGATCTCCACGTTCCGCGCAGCGTTGTAGACCGACTGCGGCTCGACGATGTCGAAGATGTAGAACTCGTCCTTCCCGCCGTAGGCTTCGTAGATCATGCTCCCGAGGCCGACGGTGAAGGCGAACACACGATCGCCGGCGAACTCCGGCCGGAACGCGAGGTAGATGGCGTCGGTGCCACGGACGTTGTTGAGCTCGGCGAAGCGCCAGGCCTGGCTGCGGTCGAAGACGCGGTCGACGGCCACTTCCGGGCTCTTGTACGGGCCTTTCCGCCACTCCCGCGGATTGCGGCGGTAGAGCTTCTCGCCGAGGTTCCGGACGATCGCGAGGCTCTCCTCGAGATGCGTCTCGGTGACGTTGTCGATGTCGCTCTTGGCGAGGTCCTGGATGCGGAACGGCTCGTTGACGGGCGGGGGCCGTTTCGCGCCGGCTGACTGCCGGGACGACGGGCCTGCGCACGCTGCGAGGACGAGCGCGAGGGTCAGGATGCAGGCCGAGCGTGACGCCGAACCGCCGATTCCGGTTCTCCCCCGAATGACGCCGGCGATCATCGCACAGGTCGCGCGCGTCGCGCGAGCCCCGGCGCGCGCCGGACGAGGAGTAAGCTTTCGATCCGACAAGAACACCCGCCGCGACACGGCGACGCCAAGGAGGAAACATGCCGCGCCCGAACCTTTTCCCGCTCGCTCTCGCCGCGCTAGCGGCCGTCCTGGCGGGCTGCCAGCAGATGCCCGACCAGCGCGCCGGCGCCGGCGCGGCCGCCCCGAAGTTCGCGGTCGACCCGGCCTGGCCGAAGCCGCTCCCCGAGAACTGGATCCTCGGCCAGGTCGCCGGGATCGCGGTCGACAAGGACGACCGGATCTGGGTCGCTGCACCGCCCGACGACGCTGGTCGACGACGAGAAGGGCGCGATGGCGAATCCGCCCGCCACCAAGTGCTGCCGCCCGGCGCCGGCGGTGCTCCAGTTCGACGTGCGACGGCAACCTGCTGCGGAGCTGGGGCGGGCCGGGGGCCGGCTACGACTGGCCGGCGAGCGAGCACGGCATCTTCGTCGACGTCGACGGCAACGTCTGGCTGGCCGGCAACAGCAACGACCGACCACCAGATCCTCAAGTTCACCCCCGACGGCAAGTTCCTGCAGCAGATCGGCAAGCCGCGGCTCGACCGGGGGCTCGAACAGCATGACCCAGCTCGGCCGGCCGGCGCACATGGTGATCGACGCGGCGACCGGCGAGATGTACGTCGCCGACGGCTACGGCAACCGGCGGATCGCTGGTGCTCGACGTCGAAGAGCGGCGCGTACAAGCGGCACTGGGGCGCCTACGGCGAACGTGCCGAACGACGACAAGCAGCCGGCCTACGACCCGGCGAAGCCGCTGCTGCAGCAGTTCGGCAACCCGGTCCACTGCGTGCGGCTGTCGCGCGACGGGCTCGTCTACGTCTGCGACCGCGCCAACGACCGCATCCAGGTGTTCGAGAAGAGCGGCAAGTTCGTGAAGGAGTTCCGCGTCGAGCCGGCCACGCTGCAGAACGGCTCGGTGTGGGACCTCGTGCTCTCCGAGGACGCGACCGCAGCGCTACATCTTCGTCGCCGACGGCGCGAACAACCAGATCCTCGTGCTCGACCGCCAGACCGGCGTCACGCTGACGCGCTTCAGCCGGGCGGGACGCATGGCCGGCGAGCTGAAGTGGGTGCACAACATGGCGATCGACTCGAAGGGCAACCTCTACACCGCCGAGGTCGGCACCGGCCGGCGCGCGCAGAAGTTCAAGCGCGTGGAGTAGACCGCGACGCGGACGGGAGTCGCCCGCTACGCCAGCGCCTTCGTCACCACCTCGGCGACGTCCTTCGACAGGCCGTCCTTCGCGCGGATGCGTTCCAGCGCCGCGCGGGCGTGCGCCTGCCGGCCGGCGTCGAACTTCCGCCAGCGGTCGAACGAGCGCGCGATGCGCGCGGCGATCTGCGGATTGAGGACATCGAGCTCGAGCACGCGGTCGGCGCCGAACGCATACCCCGAGCCGTCGGCAGCGTGGAAGCGCACGTGGTTCGCGCAGAACGCGCGGATCAGCGCGTAGACCTTGTTCGGGTTGCGGATGTCGAACGCCTCGTGGTGCATCAGCCGCTCGACCCGCGCCAGGGTATCGGGCAGGCGGGCGGTGGCCTGCACCGCGAGCCACTTGTCCACGACCAGCGGCTCGTGCTTCCAGTCCGCGTAGAAGCGCTCGAGCGCCGGGTCGCGCGCCGGTGCCTGCGAGTTGGCGAGCGAGGCGAGCGCCGCCATCCGGTCGGTCATGTTGTCCGCCGTCGCGAACTGCTCGGCGCACAGCGCGTAGGCGTCGGTCGACTCGAGCTCCATCAGATAGCTCAAGGCCAGGTTCCGGAGGCTCCGCTTGCCCGCCGACTGCGCATCCGGGCTGTAAGGTCCGGAGATCTTCAGCGACTGATACGTCCGGACGAGCTCGTCGCGCAGCGTGCGCCCGAGCTCGCGCCGGACGCTCGTGCGCACCACGTGGATCGCGTCCGGATCGACGACGTCCATCTGCTCGGCGAGGTACGTCTCCGACGGGAGGGACAGCGCTTCGGCGGCGAACGCCGGGTCCCGCGGGCCGTCCCGCAGGACGCGCGCGAACGCATCGACGAACGCCCGCGGCACTTCGACCGCCTTCCCGGCGCGATGCGCCTCGATCCCGCGCAGCAGGATGCCGGTCGCGAGCCGCTGGCCGGCTTCCCAGCGGTTGAAGGCGTCGGCGTCGTGCGCCATGAGGTGCGTCAGCTCGGCCTCGGTGTAGCCGAAGCTGAGGATCACCGGCGCGGAGAAGCGGCGCAGCAGCGACGGCACCGGCTTCGCCGGCACGTTCGTGAAGACGAAGCGCTCCTCGGGCTCCCTCACCGACAGCACGCGGTCCGTTCCCGCGGCCGCCGCCTCGCCCTCGAGCTGGAGCGGGAGCTCGCTTCCGTCCGGCCCGATCAGCCCGACCGCGAGCGGGATGTGCAGCGGCAGCTTCTCCGGCTGGCCGGGCGTCGGCGGCGTCGACTGCTTCACCGTCACCGTGTAGCGCTTCGCCGCGGCATCGTAGTCGCCGGTCACCGCGAGCCGCGGCGTGCCGGCCTGGTCGTACCAGCGCTTGAACCGCGCGAAGTCGAAGCCGCTGCCTTCCGCCATCGCGTCCACGAACTCGTCGCAGGTCACCGCCTGGCCGTCGTGGCGCCGGAAGTAGACGTCCATCCCGCGCCGGAACGCGCGCGGGCCGATGAGCGTATGGATCATGCGCACCACCTCCGCGCCCTTCTCGTACACGGTGGCGGTGTAGAAGTTCGAGATCTCCATGTACGACTGCGGGCGCACCGGGTGCGCCATCGGGCCGGCGTCCTCGGGGAACTGCGCCGCGCGCAGGCCGCGCACTTCCTGGATGCGCGTCACCGGGCGCGAGTAGGTGTCGGCGCCGAACTCCTGGTCGCGGAAGACGGTGAGGCCCTCCTTCAGCGACAGCTGGAACCAGTCGCGGCAGGTGACGCGGTTGCCGGTCCAGTTGTGGAAGTACTCGTGGGCGACGACCCGGTCGATGTTGAGGAAGTCGCCGTCGGTCGCGATGTCGGGGCGGGCGAGGACGTACTTGGTGTTGAAGATGTTGAGGCCCTTGTTCTCCATCGCGCCCATGTTGAAGTCGCCGACCGCGACGATCATGTAGCAGTCGAGGTCGACCTCGAGGCCGAACGTGTCCTCGTCCCACTTCATCGACTTCTTGAGCGCCTGCATCGCCCAGGCGCACTGGTCGACCTTGCCCGGCTCGACCCAGACCTGCAGCGTCGCCTTGCGGCCCGACCGCGTGACGAACGTGTCCTCCAGCTTGTCGAGCTTCGCGGCGACCATCGCGAAGAGATAGGACGGCTTCGGGAACGGGTCCTCCCACTTCACCCAGTGCCGGCCGCCCGCCTCGTCTCCCCGCCCGACCGGGTTGCCGTTCGACAGCAGCACCGGGTAGCTGCCGCGGTCGGCGTGGATCGTCGTCGTGTAGCGCGCCATCACGTCCGGCCGGTCGGCAAAGAACGTGATGCGGCGGAAGCCCTCCGCCTCGCACTGGGTGAAGAAGCCGTCCTTCGAGCCGTACAGCCCCATCAGCTTCGTGTTCTTGCGCGGCTCGATGCGCACGACCGTCTCGAGGGTGAACGCCTCGGGCACCGACGGGATGGTCAGGTGCGCCTCGTCGATCGCGTACTCGGTCGCGGCCAGCGTCCGGCCGTCGATCGCAGCCGATTCGAGCCGGACCTCGTCGCCGTCGAGGACGAGCGGCGCGCGCGGATCCTTCGCGGCCGGGTTGCGCTTGACCGCGAGCTTCGCCCGCACGCGCGCGAAGTCCTCCCGGATGTCGACGTCGAGGTCGACGGTCGCGATCAGGAACGCGGGCGGGGCGTAGTCCTCGAGGTGGATCGTGACGGGCGTGGGGTCGCGCATGGGAACTGCGGGGAACCGGAGGCAGGGTCGCCAAGTCTACCGAAGGCCTGCCGGTGAAGCACAATTCCCCACCATGAGCGCCCCCATCCAGCACCTCCTCCGTCCCACCCGCGCGACATCGGCGGCTTCGCCGTGCGGCGCGTGCTGCCGTCCGTCCCGAAGCAGATGGTCGGGCCGTTCATCTTCTTCGACCACATGGGGCCGGCGCGGCTCCCGCCGGGCGAGGGGCTCGACGTGCGGCCGCATCCGCACATCGGGCTCGCGACGGTGACCTACCTCTTCGAGGGCGAGATCCTCCATCGCGACAGCCTCGGGTCGGTGCAGCCGATCCGGCCCGGCGACGTCAACTGGATGACGGCGGGCCGCGGGATCGCGCACTCGGAGCGGACGCCGCCCGAGCTGCGGGCGGCCGGGCCCGGCGTGCACGGCATCCAGACCTGGGTGGCGCTGCCGCGCGAGAGCGAGGAGGTGGCGCCGTCGTTCTTCCATCATCCGCAGGCGACCCTGCCGGTGGTCGAGTCGCCGGGCGCGACGGTGCGGGTGATCGCCGGGCACGCGTTCGGCGTCCGCTCGCCGGTCGCGGTGTTCTCCGACACGCTGTACGCCGCGGCCGAGCTCGACCCGGGCGCGAGCGTCGTGCTCACCGCCCGAACACGAGGAGCGCGGCGTCTACGTCGTCGAGGGCGACGTGACGATCGGCGACGCCGCGGTCGGGACGGGGCAGCTCGCCGTGCTGGCGGAGGGGCGTCGAGGTCGAGGTGCGCGCGCCGTTCTCGGCGACGCTGATGCTGCTCGGCGGGGCGAAGATGGACGGCTCGCGCTTCATCTGGTGGAACTTCGTGTCGAGCTCGAAGGAGCGGATCGAGCGCGCGAAGGCGGACTGGCGCGAGGACCGCTTCGGACAGGTCCCGGGCGAGATCGAGCGGATTCCGCTGCCCGAGCGCTGACGGCCGCCGGCAGTCTCACCCTCGGATCGGCGTTTCGTACTCGACGGCGGCGGTGCGCTGAGGGAGCTCCTGGCGGTACCGCACGTCGGACAGCAGGCGGCCCAATTCCTTCTTGACTACGCCGTAGCACTCGCACGCGAGGGTCTCCAGTCCGGACCGCTCGAGCACTGCGATGTGGCCGCGGCGGTAGCGAATGAAGCCGGCGCGCTGCAAATTCCCGGCGGCCTCCGTAATGCCTTCGCGCCGCACGCCGAGCATGCCGGCGACCAGTTCCTGCGTCATGATCAGCTCACGCGAGGGGAGTCGATCGAGGGTCAGCAGCAGCCAGCGGCACAGCCGCTGCTCCACCGAATGGTGCCGATTGCAGGCCGCGGTCTGGGTCGTCTGCGTGATCAGCCCCTGGGTGTAGCGCAGCAACAGGCGCTGCATCAGGCCGGCGCGCTCGAATTCCTGCTTCAGCAGGCGGCGCTCCAGCCGGTAGGCGTGGCCCGCGGTCTGCACCACGGCCGAGCTCGGCGTGGTATCCCCGCCCATGAACAGCGAGATGCCGACGACGCCTTCATTGCCCACTCCCGCGGTCTCGGCCGATGCGCCGGACTCCATGACATAGTGCAGCGACACGATGCAAGTGGTGGGGAAATAGGCGTGCTGCAGCTGTCCGCCGGGTTCGTAGAGGATTTCACCGAGCGGCATCGGGACGAGCTCCAGATGCACGGCCAACGGCTCGAACTCCGCCGCGGGCAGGGCGGCGAGAAGGTAGTTCTGGTTCGGACTATGGGGTGACGAGATCGCCAAGCGCGGGACCCTGCCTGCTATGTCTTCGTGGTGAGTTCCACGCCGATGCCGCGATAACCGATGAAACGGCAGGACTGGTTGAACATCGGCTCCCCGCTCACCTGGAACCGCTGCTTCGAGCCATCGGCATTCACGCGGCTGAACACGAAATCCAGGAATGGCTGCCGGGCGGCGATGGTCGCCTGCAGCGTCTTCGCGCTCGGCCTCGTTCCAGCCCGCAACCTGAACATCGCCTGGATCGCCCACCAGGGCGTCGACCCGGACGCCGAGCATTTCCAGGACCGGGCCGGAAACCCGGGTGAAGTTCCCATGCTCGTCCTGCTCCCAGTACCAGTCGGAGGCGAGCTCGGTCAGGCTGCGATAGCGGGCTTCGCTTTCGCGCAGCTCGGCGGTCCGTTCCCGCACCGTCTGCTCGAGGCCCTTGCTGTAGGCATCGAGCGTCTTGTACAGCAGCCGCACTTCCAGCATGTTGTGGATGCGCGTCCTGACTTCGACCAGATCGAACGGCTTGCTGATGAAATCCTTTGCGCCGGCCTGCAACGCGCGCAGCTTGTGGCCGGGTTGGGCCGTGATCACGAGGACCGGAAGGTAACCGTCCGCGTCGTTCGTCTTGAGGGCTTCGATCACCTGGAACCCGTCCATGCCGGGCATCTGCAGGTCGAGCAGGATCAGGTCGTAGCGGTGCTTGCGATGCAGCGCGCAGACCTCGTGCGGATTCATGACCGAGGCGACGCGGCCGTAGCCGGCTTCGCGCAGCAGCGCCTCGAGCAGGGCGACATTCGCCTCCTGGTCGTCGACGATCAGGATGCTGGCGTCGAGAATTTCGGACTCGGCAACCGTCATGCCTGCTCCTTCCCGGCTGCGCGGCCTGATGCCGGTTGCGGGAGTTTCAGTGCCACGTCGAGCGCATCCATGAACTGGTCGACCTTGATGGGCTTGGTGAGATAGTTGAAGAATCCGGCCTCCAGGGCCTTCTCGATGTCGCGCGGCACCGCGTTGGCGCTGAGCGCGATGATGGGGATGTGCGCCGTGGCACGGGTCTGCGCGCAGGATGCTCATGGCTTCGATCCCGCTGATGCCGGGCAGGTTGATGTCCATCAGAATCACTTCCGGCTGACAGGTGCGCGCGAACTCGATCCCGAGATCGCCGTCCGCGGCGCTCAGCAGACGCAGGTCGGGGCGGCGCGCGACGAGCTGCTCGACCAGCTCCAGGTTGGCCGGATTGTCTTCCACGTAGAGCAGGGTACGCAGCGGCGTGCCCTCCGGCACCTGCGGTCGCACCGACGCCGCACGCTCGGCTTCCCGAACCGGGACCTGCGGTGCGGCCGTCAGGCTCAACTCGATCCAGAACACGCTTCCCACCCCGACCGCGCTGTCCACGCCAAGGACGCCCCCCATCAGTTCGACCAGCCGCTTGGTCACAACCAGGCCGATGCCCGTGCCTTCCTCCGCGCCGGCCTCCTTGCCGAGCCGGTTGAACGGCTGGTAGAGCTGCGCAAGCTGTTCCGGAGCCAGTCCCGCACCGGTGTCCCGAACGCTGATGCGTATCGAGTCCGGCGGGCTCAGGGCGCACTCCACGGCCACCGTGCCGCCCGGTTTGTTGTACTTGATGGCGTTGAAGAGAAGGTTGATCAGGACCTGTTTGACCCGGGTCCGATCGGCCTTGACGAAGAACCGGTTCTCGAATCGCGGAAAGGTCATGCCGACGCCGCGCTTGCGTGCCTGCGGCTCGATCATGGCCCGGCACTCGAGCATGACCTCGGCGAGCGAGACCGGCTCCCGCGACAGCGTCACCTTGCCCGACTCGATCAGCGCGAGATCGAGGATCTCGTTGATCAGCTCCAGCAGGTACCAGCCGGCCTTGAGGATCTGCTCGAGGTTCCGCTTCTGGGAGAGCGTCGGCGACGGCGAGCCGGATTCCATGAGCTGGGCGAAACCGAGGATCGCGTTGAGCGGCGTGCGCAGCTCGTGGCTCATGCCGGAGAGAAAATCCGTTTTCGCGCGGTTGGCTTTCTCCGCTGCGGCCATGGCGTCGTTCAGTTCCGACTCGACGCGCTTGCGCACGGAATTGTCGGTGCCGATCAACAGGTAGCCGATGATGTCGCCGTAGTCGTCGCGCAGCGCGGTGATCGACACGACCGCCGGAAAGCGGCTGCCGTCCTTGCAGATATAGGTCAGCTCATAGATGTCCTCGATCTCGCGCGAGGCCTTGAAGGCCAGCGCCTCGAAGCCCGGCGCAATGGTGGTGGCGAGCTCGAGGCTCAATGCCCGGGCGCGCGCCATCACTTCCTGCGGATCGTGAATGTCGCTCGGGCTGATCCTGTTCACGACCTCGGCCGCCGTGTAGCCCAGCATGCGCTCGGCGCCGACGTTGAACAACTGGATGATGCCCTTCTCGTCGGTGGCGATGATCGAGAAATTGGCGCTGGTGAGGATCGCGTTCTGCAGGGCGGTTCGGGCAGTGCCCGGCGAGACCGAGCGGATCCCGCTGGCCGAGCGGTCGATCGCGCCGGAGCGCTGCTACACTACGCGCGCACCGTCACAGGAGGAGGTCATGACCAAAATCAGACTCGTTGCACTCGCCGGTCGCGGCGCTCGCCGCATCGCAACCCGGCTTCGCCCAGACCACGCTCACGATGTCGTCGTGGGTGTCGCCCCAGCACCATCTCACGCGCGTCGTCCTCGCCGGCTGGGCCGCCGACGTCGAGAAGGCGACCAACGGCCGCCTCAAGTTCCAGATGCTGCCGAAGCATCCCGCGGCGCCGCCCGGGACCTTCGACGCGGTCCGCGACGGGCTGGTCGACGTTTCCTACGTCACCGCGAGCTACACGCCGGCGCGGCACATCGTCATGCTCATGCCCGAGCTGCCGGGGATGGGCGACACCGCCGAAGTGAACTCGGTCGCGTTCTCGCGCGTGTACTGGAAGCACCTGCACAAGGTCGGCGAGTACAACGGCGTCAAGCTGATCGGCGTGTTCACCCACGGCCCGGGTCAGATGTTCACCAAGAAGACGATCAAGGGCATCGCCGACATCCAGGGCATCAAGATCCGTACCGGCGGCGGCATCGCCGAGGCGGTCGCGAACGCGCTCGGCACCTCCGCGTTCGTGAAGCCCGCGCCCGAGTCGTACGAGCTCCTGAAGTCGGGCGTCGCCGACGGCGTGTTCTTCCCGCTCGAGTCGATCGTCTCGTTCAAGCTCGACACCGTCATCGGCCAGGGCACCCTCTTCCCCGGCGGCATGTACAGCTCGGCGTTCGGGTTCTTCATGAACCAGGCGCAAGTGGGACAAGCTCTCCAAGGAGGACCAGGCGGCGATCGACAAGCTCGGCTACGAGCACCTCGCGCGCTTCGCCGGCAAGTCGTGGGACGAGGCCGACAGGGTCGGCCTCGACGCGATTGAAGAAGGCCGGCGTGCCGGTCGTCAACGCCGACGCGGCGTTCGTCGCCGAGGTGCGCAAGCGCTCCGAGCCGATCGTCGACGACTGGATCAAGAAGGCGAACGCGAAGGGCATCGACGCGAACCAAGGTCCTCGCCGAGTTCCGGCAGGAGCTGCAGAGCGTCGCCGCCGGCAAGTGAGCGACCCGACGGGGCGCCGGCGCGGCGGCGCCGGCCGTCCCCGAACATCGCTGGGAGCGCCGCTTCGACGCGGTGCTCGGGATCGCCGCCTCGGCGATCCTGATGGCGATGATGCTGATGACGTTCGTGGACGTCGTCGGCCGCTACGTCTTCAACCGCCCGCTCCGCGGCGGTTTCGAGCTGACCGAGCTCGGCCTCCTCGTCCTGATCTTCGCCGGCCTGCCGCTCGTCTCGCACGCCGACGAGCACGTCACGATGGACTTCATCGACCGGCTGCTCAGGCCCGGCGCGCGCGCTGGTGCTCGAGCGCGCGGTCGACGCCCTGTGCGCCGCGATCTTCTTCTTCGGCGCCTGGCTGGTGTGGCTCAAGGCGGACCGGATCTGGGAGTACCGCGACGCGACCGACGTGCTGCGGATCGTCTACGGCCCGTTCGTCTACTTCATGGCGGTGATGATCGCGCTCACCGGCCTGATCCACCTCTACAAGGCGCTCGCGCGGCGATGACCGAGGGCCTGCTCGGCCTCGCCGCGATGCTCGTGCTCATGTTCGTGCGCGTGCCGATCGCGCTCGCGATGGCGATCGTCGGCATCGTCGGCTATGCGTACGCGCGCGACTGGAACTGGACGGTCGCGTTCGCCGTCGCCCAGACCAAGATCTACGAGACCGGCCGCAACTACACGCTGTCGGTCGTGCCGCTCTTCATCCTGATGGGCAGCTTCACGACGCGCGCCGGGATGTCGCAGGAGCTGTTCCGCGCCGCGTACGCGTTCATCGGCCACCTGCGCGGCGGCCTGGCGATGGCGACGATCCTCGCCTGCGCCGGCTTCGGCGCGATCTGCGGCTCGTCGATCGCGACCGCGGCGACGATGTCGAAGGTGGCCTATCCGTCGATGAAGCGCTTCGGCTACTCCGACGCGCTCGCGACCGGCGCGATCGCCTCCGGCGGCACGCTCGGCATCCTGATCCCGCCGTCGACGATCATGGTGATCTACGGCGTCTTCACCGAGACCAACATCGGCAAGCTCTTCGCCGCCGGCGTCCTGCCGGGAATCCTCGCCGCGACGCTGCTGTGCGTCGCGGTCGCGTACGTCACCTGGCGCGATCCGAAGGCCGGCCCGCCCGGCGAGCGCGCGACCTGGCGCGAGCGGTGGATCTCGCTGCGCGACATCTGGCCGGTGGCGGCGCTGTTCCTGTTCGTGATGGGCGGGATCTACGGCGGCGCGTTCACCGCCACCGAGGGCGCCGGGATGGGCGCGTTCGGCGCGATGGCGTTCGCGCTGTGGCGGCGGGCGCTCTCGTGGCGCTCGCTCTACGCCTGCCTCGTCGAGAGCGCGCGCACGACCGCGATGATCTTCATGATCCTGATCGGGGCGCTGATGTTCGCGGAGTTCGTGAACATCACCAGCATGCCGAACGACCTGAAGGCGTTCGTGCAGCACTTCGACCTGAGCCCGATCCTCGTCGTGGCGGCGATCTGCGCGATCTACGTGATCCTCGGCACCGCGATGGAGGAGCTGTCGATGATCCTCCTCACCATCCCGGTGTTCTTCCCGCTGGTCGTCGGCCTCGGGTTCGACCCGGTGTGGTTCGGCATCCTGATCGTGGTGGTGGTCGAGATCGGCCTGATCAGCCCGCCGGTCGGCATGAACCTCTTCGTGCTGAAGACGCTGATCCCGCAGGTGAGCACCGGCACGGTGTTCCGCGGCGTGACCCCATTCGTCATCGCCGACGTGATCCGGCTCGGGATCCTGATCGCGTTCCCGGCGATCTCGCTCTGGCTGCCGAGCCTGATGAAGTGACCCCGCGCAGGCGGGGTCATCCCGGCGAACGCCGGGATCCAGCCCGGCCTCGATCCGCCGGTCAGCCCGGCGTGGCTCCGCCCGCTACTTCGCCGGCGCGTCGCGCTCGTCGAGGAAGAGCTGGACCTCGCGGAAGAGGCTCATCCGGTTCTTCTCCATGACGACGAAGTGCGTGCCTTCGCCCAGCTCGACGTACCGTTTGGAGGGCGCGCCGGTCAGCAGCGGGAAGAGCGTCTGGGCCATGTACGCCGGCGTATCGACGTCCCACTCCGCCTTGATGAGCAGCGTCGGAACGCGGATGTCGGCCGCGCTGTACGGCATCTTCGCCTGGCCGCCCGGCGCGGCCCAGTAGCGCTGGCCGTCGAGCAGGACACCGTTCGGTGCGCGCAGGACCGGCGGGTTGAGAGCCATCCCGCCGGGATCGCTCTTGAGCGTCGCGTCGGCATAGGTTTCCCACCACCCAGGCGGAATGAGATCTTTCTGCTTCTCCGGCGCGACGCCGGAAAGCCACCGCGCGCGGGCAGCGCTCATCTGCACGGTCCGATAGGACCCGAGCGGACCGGGTCCTGCTTGTATCGGCGACGGTGTCTGCCGGATCCAGACCGGGGCGTAGAGGACGAGTTTCTCGACCTTGGCGTTGTTCCGGGAGGTGTACCACGCCATCGTCACCGTGCCCCACGACCAGCCGATCAGGTTGAGCCGCGGAACGGTGCGGGCCTGCAGGATGTAATCGACGGCCGCGCCGACGTCGCGGACGGCTTCCTCCGTCGTCGCAAACGGGGGATTCGCCTGGGGCGGTTGGTCCATCGCTGGCGGCCGCGTCGAGCGGCCGTAACCGCGAACGTCCACGTACCAGACGTCATAGCCGGCCTTGGCGATATAGTCCATCCACGACATGCCGCCGAAAGGCACGTCGAAAGCGATCCCGGATGGGACGGTCGCGCCGTGCACGAACAGCACCGTCTTCTCGGCCGTGAAGGTGGTCATCGACCCGAGGCGCTTGTTCCGCACGTACACCGAGACCCCCGGGTCGGAGGGCACCATCGCCTCCGCCATGACCACCGGGTCCGACCCCGAGCTTTCCATGTTCGCGCAGCCCGCGAGCGTGACGACGGCTGCGACGGCAATCAGTCGCTTCATGATTGATCCCCCCTTTACCGGGAGCCGGGATTCGGGTCGCTCGCAACCGCGACGCCGGTTCGAACAGTTGGCAGTTACTGGCCGTACGCAACGACGCTGTTTGACTACACACGCAGGGCAATGCCTGTTACCGCGCCTTTGTCATTGAGCAATGACGACGTATATGCGGTGACGGCCTATGTGCTGTACTTGAACGGCATCATACCGGCCGATGCGACTATGAATGCGCAATCGCTTCCTGCGGTAAAGATGCCAAACCGTGAGGGCTTTATTAGCGACTGGCCGCCTAGGCGTTAGGCTTGTTTGAGTCGCCAGCTGATAGCCACCGCCGGGAGCGGGGCGCCCCCGGAGCCACATTATCTGCCGGGAGCTACCGCCGTGACTGCCGGTCGGCCCGGATCATCTCCGCCCCCCGCTCCGCGATCATCACCGTCGGCGAGTTCGTGTTCCCGGACGTGATCGTCGGCATGATCGAGGCGTCCACGACGCGCAAGGCGTCGATGCCGTGCACGCGCAGCCGCGAATCGACGACCGCCGCCGGGTCGGAAGCCGGACTCATCTTGCAGGTGCCGACCGGGTGGAAGATCGTGGTGCCGACGTCGCCCGCGGCCTGCGCGAGCTCGTCGTCCGTCCGGAACTCGACGCCCGGCTTGAACTCCTGCGGCTCGTAGCGCGCGAGCGCGGGCTGCGACGCGATCTTCCGCGTGAGTCGCAACGCGTCGACGGCGACCTTGCGATCCTCCGGCGTCGAGAGGTAGCGCGGGTTGATCGCCGGATGCGCGCGCGGATCGGCGCTCTTGATGCGCACGTAGCCGCGGCTCGCCGGGCGCAGGTTGCACACCGAGGCGGTGATCGCCGGGAACGGGTGCAGCGGATCGCCGAACTTGTCGAGCGACAGCGGCTGGACGTGGTACTCGACGTTCGCGGTCGGCTGCGACGGGTCGCTCTTCGCGAAGCCGCCGAGCTGGCTCGGCGCCATCGTGAGCGGCCCGGTGCGCCGGAGCGCGTACTCGAGTCCCATCGCCGCCTTGCCCCAGAGGCTGTTGGCGCGCTGGTTCATCGTCACCGCGTTCTTCACCTTGAACGCCATGCGGAGCTGGAGATGGTCCTGCAGGTTCTCGCCGACGCCGCGCAGCTCGTGCGCGACCGGAATGCCGTGCTCCCGGAGCAGCGCGCCCGGCCCGATGCCCGAGAGCTGGAGGATCTGCGGCGAGCCGATCGCGCCGGCGGCGAGGATCGTCTCGATCCGCGCCTCGACGAACGCGTCCTCGCCGCCGCGCCGGAGCTCGACGCCGGCCGCGCGCTTTCCCTCGAGCCGGATCCGGTTCACGTGCACGTCGGTCATCACCGTGAGGTTGGGGCGGTCCATCGCCGGCTTGAGGAACCCCTTCGCCGCGCTCCAGCGCACGCCGCGGCGCTGGTTCACCTCGAAGAACGCGGCGCCCTCGTTGTCGCCGCCGTTGAAATCCTCCACCTTCGGCATGCCCGCCTGCGCCATCGCCTCGCGGAAGGCGTCGAGCACGTCCCACGACAGCCGCTGCCGCTCGACCCGCCACTCGCCGCCGGTCGAGTGCATGTCGCTCGCGCCGCCGTGGTGGTCCTCCGAGCGCTTGAACACCGGCAGCACGCTCGACCACGACCACGCGCCGTCGCCGGCGATGCGCGCCCACTCGTCGTAGTCGCGCCGCTGGCCGCGCAGGTAGAGCATCGCGTTGATCGACGAGCAGCCGCCGAGCACCTTGCCGCGCGCGTACAGGATCGAGCGGCCGTTGAGCCCCGGGTCGGGCTCGGTGCGGTAGCACCAGTCGGTGCGCGGATTGCCGATGCAGTAGAGATAGCCGACCGGGATGTGGATCCAGATCCAGTCGTCCTTGCCGCCGGCCTCGAGCAGCAGCACCCTCACGTCGGGATCGGCGGAGAGCCGGTTCGCGAGCACGCAGCCGGCGGTGCCGGCGCCGACGATCACGTAGTCCCAGGTGCCGAGCGGCTTCACTACTCCGCCTCGAGCGGCACCTTGAGCGTGGTCCCCGGCACGACGATGCCGCCGCGCTCGCCGGGCACGACGCTGCCGTAGCGCGGCGCGAACACCTCGGGCAGCGGCCGCGCCCCCGGCGGCGCGACCCAGAGGCGCAGCAGGTGCCGGTGGCGCTCCGGCTCGGGCCAGTTCTCGAAGTCGTTCCGCGAGTGCAGGATCTGGTGGTTGTGCAGGAACTGCATGTCGCCGGGCGCGAACGCCATCGCGAGATGGACCGCCGGATCGTTCGCGATCTCGTCCATCAGGTCCATCGCCTCGAACTGCGCCTCGGTCAGCCGCCGCGCCAGCGGGAAGTGGCGCTGCGCCGACTCGATGTACTGGCGCACGTAGATGCCGGTGAGCCGCCCGGCGTGCCAGTGGTACACCGGGATGTCGAACCACGGCTTCATCCCCTCCGGCACCTCGCCGCGGCGGTCGGTCGCAAACGGCTCGAACAGCGCCGGCACGAGATCCGGCCGGCGCGCGAGGATCTCGTTGTAGATCGTGCACGAGGAGACGATGAAGCTCTCGCCGCCGGCGCGCGCGGTCTTGAGGCACAGGAGGCCGACCACGTCGATCGAGTCGGTGTGGTACTCGAGCCGGCGGTTGGTCTGGTAGTAGCGGACCCTCGGGTCGGCGATGTCGAGCCCGAGGTCCTTCACGTGCCCGAGCAGGTGTCCCTTCGCGTTCTGCGAGCGCGGCCGGCCGAAGTACGAGCCGATCCCCATGTAGGCGATCGCCTGCTCCTCGCGAGTGTAGTCGTCGACGGGAAAGCCGCGCAGCATGAAGAAGCCGCGGCCTTCGAGCAGTTCCGCGCCGAGGCGGCGCAGCGCATCGCCGAAGGCGGGGAGCGGGAAGTCCTCGGGCGAGATCGCGGCGAGCGACCGGCCCGATGCCTTGAAGATGTGCACTGCGGCGTCGATCTCCGCCAGCTCGGCGGGCGAGAGGCGGTAGATCCAGTCGTGCTCGCGCGCCGCGAGGTCGCGGCCGTACCAGACGGACGGCCCGGTCACGGGGCCGGGCGGCATGTTCGGAATCCTCGCGGGCGGGGTCGTCATCGCCGCGAGCATATCGAAGCCTCGCGCCCTGCGGTAGACTGCCCCGCGTCGAACGGGGGAGGCGCCAGATGACACGAGTCGCGTTGGTCGCAGCGCTGGCATTGGCGTGGTCGCAGGCGCTCGCCCAGGGCTATCCCTCCAAGCCGATCACCTTCGTCATCCCGTTCGCCGCCGGCGGCGACTCGGACCTCTCGGGCCGCAACGTCGGCCAGCACGCGTCGAAGTACCTCAACAACCAGCCGATCGTGCCGGTGAACCGCACCGGCGCCTCCGGCGTGATCGGCGCGATGGCGGTGCGGAGCGCGCCCGCCGACGGCTATACGCTGCTCGTCGCGCGCATCGCGACGCACGCGATCGTGCCGGCGCTCGAATCGAAGGTGCCCTACAAGTGGGACGACTGGACGATGCTGTCGCTGATCGAGCTCAACCCGTACGTCTGCTTCGTCAAGGGCGATTCGCCCTACCGGACCGCTGCCGAGCTCATCGACGCGATCCGCGCGAACCCGGGCAAGCTCAACTTCTCCACCGCCGGCGTCGGCACCAGCCAGAACATGGCGGCGCAGTACCTGATGACGCTCGCCGGGCTGACGAAGGACCACGCGGTCGGCATCCACTACAAGGGCGGCGGCGAGGTGACGACCGCGGTCCTCGGCGGGCAGGTCCAGTTCGCGTGCAACAACGCGCCGACCGTCATCCCGCAGGTCCGGGCCGGCGCTCTGCGCGCGCTGTTCGTGACGCCCGTGCGCCTCGCCGAGCTGCCGGACGTGCCGAGCGCGCGCGAGGCCGGCTATCCGGACATGGAGAAGATCGTCGGCTGGACGGCGCTGATGGGGCCGCCCGGGCTGCCGAAGGAGGTCGTGGACAAGTGGGTGGACGTGTTCGCGCGGCTCGCGAAGGACCCCGACTGGCAATCGGGCAACGCGAGGCTCGGCGGCATTGCCGCGATCCGCTCGCCGGCCGACACCGAACGATTCGTGCGCGAGCAGTACGAGCTCTACGACAAGCTGGTCACCGCGCTCGGCATCCGGCAGTGACCAAGGTGTACTCGGAGGTGTTCAACGGATGTAGCAGCTTCATTCCACGCAGGGGAGACAATCAAATGAAGAAGTCGCTGCTGTTCGCCGCGGGCCTTTTCGTTTCCACGCAAGCCTTCTCGCAGGCCGCCTTCCCGCCGCCGCCGCCGAAAGTCAGCCCGGCCGTCGGCGTGATCGACATGCACGTGCACTCCCATCCCGACGTCTTCGGCCGCAACCTGGACGACATCGACGTCGCCATGCTCGCCAAGGCGAGAGGCATGCGCGGCATCCTGCTGAAGAACCACATCACCATGACCGCGGACCGCGCGGCGCTGGTGATGAAAGTGGTGCCCGGGATCGAGGTCTGGGGCGGCATCGTGCTCAACAAGGCGGTCGGCGGCATCAACCCGGACGCCGTGGAATGGATGCACCGCATGTACGGCAGCCGCGGCAAGGTCGTGTGGCTGCCGACCTTCGAGTCCGACAAGCACGTGAAGACCTTCGGCAAGCCTGACGACAAGGGGCTGGTGGTGGCGCCGAACGGCGTGGTCACGCCGGAAATGGAGGCGGTCCTCAAGATCATCGCGCGGGAGAATCTGCTGCTCGCCACCGGGCACGTGCACCCGGAGGAGGTCCTGGCGGTGGTCAGGCGCGGACGCGAGCTCGGCGTGAAGAACATGATCGTCACCCACGGACTCACCAACGTGCCCGGGCTCACCATGGCGCAGGCGAAGCAGGCGGTCGAGATGGGCGCGGTGATCGAGGTCTGCTTCCTTCAGTTCCAGGCCGGGCCGAATGCGCCGCTCGCGTTCCTCAGGCACTGGACGCAGATCAACGCCAAGAACGTGGCGCAGGCGGTGAAGGAGTTTGGCGCCGCGGGCCTCGTGATCTCGTCCGACCTCGGGCAGACCGCGAACATGACGCACCCCGACGGGCTGGAGGTGGCGATCGCGGCGATGAAGGCCGAAGGGCTCACCGACGCCGACATCGACCAGATGATGAGGAAAAACCCGGCGCGGCTGCTCGGGCTGAACTGACACGGGTGAGGTGGCGGGCTCGTCAGGTGCCGTAGCGCACCGGCGAGCCGAACGCCTTGATCGCCGCGAGCGCGCTGTAGCAGGCGAGCAGCGCCGTCTTCGGGTTGTCGGGCGAAGGCACCGACTCGAACCTGAGACTGATCGTCCCGGTCCGCCCGCGGATCGTGATGTAATGGGTGTTGAACTTCAGCGCCGGATCGGCGACCACCTTCAGCCGCGTGCGGTCGAAGCCGACGCCGGCCATCGCGAGCACCGCGGCGATGTTCACGTTGGCCGGGAAGTGCGGCACGCCGTCGCGCGCCGAACCGTCGAAGAGCGTGGTGGCGCCGGCGAGCCGGTCGAGGTCGACGCCGAGGCGCTCGACGTACGGGATGTCCTTCCACGCGGCGGGCGGCTTGGTCACCGCGATCTCGACCTCGTCGACGCCCGCCGCGCACGCCGCCTTCAGCGCGTCGAGGCCGCCGATCCCGCCGGACGGCACGTAGAGCAGGGCGCGCTTTTCCGCTGCCAGCCGTTCGAGCTTCGTGCGCAACGTATCGTCGCAGAGCGCGCCGCCAGACAACACGATGACCGGGACGCCGGCTTCGAGCAGCGGCACCGCGTATTGCCGCACCGCGTCGTGCGAAGCCGCCTCGATCACGGCGTCGGGCTTCAGTGCGACGAGCGCGTCGAGCGCGGTGACGAACGGGACGCCGAAGCTCGCCGCGAGCGGCTTTCCCCGGGACGCCTCGCTCCGGCCGAGGATGCCGGCGACCTCGATCGCGCCGAGCTCGGCGCGATGCTCGAGGACGAGACGCGCGATGACGCCGCCGCCGATGATGCCGATGCGCATGCGGGGATTCTGCCATGCGGCGCAAGATGCCTCCTCCCCGTCGGCCAGTGTAGACTCACCCGCGCTTCGACCAGTCGTTCACAGGAGGAAGACCAATGAGAAAAGTGTTCGCCATGCTGGGCGCCGTCGCCGCGCTCGCCGCCCCGGTGTCGTTTGCCGCGTACCCCGACCGCCCGGTCAAGCTGATCGTGCCGTGGGCCGCGGGCGGCGACACCGACAACCTCTTCCGGCCGCTCGCGCCGCTCATGCAGAAGAGCCTCGGCCAGCCGGTCGTGATCGCGAATATCGGCGGCGCCTCGGGCACCAAGGGCGCGAAAGAGGCGAAGGACTCGCCCGCCGACGGCTACACGCTGTACGCCGTCCACGACTACATCCACTCGACCTACTACGCCGGCGTCGCCGACGTGCAGTACACCGACTTCGAGCCGGTGTGCCTGATCACCTCGACCGCGTCGGTGCTCACGGCGAGCGCGAAGTCGCCGTGGAAGACCTGGCAGGAGCTCCTCGCCGACGCGAAGGCGCGTCCCGGGCAGATCTCGGTCGGCGCGACGCTCGCCTCGACCAGCCACTTCTTCCCGGCGCTGATCGAGAAGGCGGCCGGGATCAAGTTCAAGTACGTCTCGTACGAGGGCCTCGCACCGCGGATGAACGCGATCCTCGGCGGGCACATCGACCTCACCGACTCCAACCTCACGCAGAAGGGGAAGGTCGACGCGGGCGAGCTCAAGTTCATCGCCATCGCGACCGAGAAGCGCAGCCCGGAGACGCCGAATGTGCCGACGCTGAAGGAGCTGGGCGTGAACGTCGTCTTCGACGTGAGCCGCGGGATCATGACGCCCAAGGGCACGCCGGCCGACGTGCTGGCCAAGCTCGAGTCGTCTTGCGCGGCCGCGGCGAAGGACCCGGCGTTCGCCGAGGCGATGAAGAAGCAGGGCACCGACGTCCGCTACCTGGACCGGAAGGCCTACGCCGCGTGGCTCAAGCAGACCGACGAGCTGAACCGGACGATCGCGAAGGACCTCGGGCTGCTGAAGCGTTGACGGTCCCCCTCCGGGGAAGGCGGGGAGAGGGGGAATGAAGTGCGCGTGATCGGCCGCGACGGGTGGGCGGGCCTCGTCATCCTCGCGTTCTGCGCGAGCCTCTGGTGGATGACGCTCGGCCTCAGGGACAACCCGCTCGTCCCGATCGGGCCGGGCTTCTACCCGCGGATCGTCATCGGTGTCACCGCCTTCTTCGCCGTGCTGGTCGTGATCGGCGACGTGCTCGCGCGGCGCGGCGGCGCCGTGGCGGGGAAGGCCGCGCCGGCGGTCGGGGAGAAGCCGAACTAAACGCCGAATTTCGTCCTCGTGCTGGCGAGCTTCGCCGTCTTCGGCGCGTACGTGCTCGCGCTGCCGGGGCTCGGTTTCCGCATCGCGACGTTCCTCTACGTGACCGTGGCCGCGGCGCTGCTCGCGCGGCCGCTCGGTGCGAAGCGCTGGATCGCGATCCTCGTGCTCGCACTCCTCACCGCGGCGATCACCTACTTCGTGTTCGAGCGCTACCTGCTGGTGCTCCTGCCGCGCGGGCGATGGACCGGGTTCTGAACGCCTGATGTACGAGCTCCTCGCCGCCGGCATCGTCGACGTGCTGCAGTGGAAGTACCTGCTGCCGCTCTTCCTCGGCACCCTGATCGGCGTGGTGGGCGGCGCGCTGCCGGGCATCACGATCACGCTGACGGTCATCGTCGTGCTGCCGTTCACGTTCGGGCTGGAGCCGCTGCAGGGGCTCGCGGCGATGATCGGCGTGTACGTCGGCGGCGAAACCGGCGGACTGATCACCTCGTGCCTGCTCGGCATCCCCGGCAAGCCCTCGGCGGTGGCGACCACCTTCGACGGCTACCCGATGGTGCGCAAGGGCGAGCCCGGCCGCGCGCTCTGGCTCGGCATCTGGGCGTCGATCTTCGGCGGGCTGCTCGGCGCGATCGTCCTCGTCGGCGCGACCGGGCCGCTCGCCCGGTTCGCGCTCCAGTTCGGCCCGTGGGAATACTTCTCGCTTTTCGTGCTCGCGCTGTCGATGGTCGCGGGCCTGGTCGAGGCCTCGCTCGCCAAGGGCCTGCTCTCGGGCGCGCTCGGCCTCATCGTGACCGTGCTCGGCGGCGACCCGGTGCTCGGGCAGCCGCGGCTCACCTTCGGGATCGACTTCATCGAGGGCGGCATCTCCTTCCTGCCGGTGCTCATCGGCGTGTTCGCCTTCGGCCAGATCATGTCGGAGGTGGAGCGCATGGGCGGCGTGGCGGCCGCGGCCGAGCGCGCGAATCGCGCGATCCGTCTCGTGGTGTCGCACGGCAAGGTCATCTGGGAGATCGTGTCGCGCCCGTTCCTGCTGCTCTGGGCGTCGTTCATCGGGCTGGTCATCGGGGTGCTGCCGGCGATCGGCGGCAGCGCCGCCAACATGCTCGCCTACGACCAGGCGAAGAAGTTCTCGCGCCATCCCGAGAAGTTCGGCACCGGCGTCCCGGAGGGGATCATCGCCTCGGAGGCGTCGAACAACGCCAACGTGGCCGGGTCGCTGGTGACCATCATGGCGTTCGGCATCCCCGGCGACGCGGTCACGGCGGTCATGCTCGGTGCGCTCACGATCCACGGCATCCAGTCGGGGCCGCTCTTCATCTCGCAGAACGCCCAGCTCGCGTACGGGATGTTCGCAGCGTATATCCTCGCGCACGCGGTCGTGCTCGCGATCCTGCTAGTCGGGGTGCGCTGGGCGCTGTACATCGTCGTGGTCCCGAAATGGGTGCTGTTTCCGGTCGTGCTGGTGCTGTGCGTGATCGGCGCCTACGCGCTCAACAACACCGTCGGCAACGTCTATGTGCTCGCGGTGTTCGGCGTGTTCGGCTACCTCATGGTGAAGTTCGGGTTCCCGCTGGCGCCGTTCATCCTCGGCGTGATCCTCGGCGACCAGATCGAGATCAACCTGATCCGCGCGATCATGAGCGACCCCAACCCCGCGCTCTTCCTCACGCGGCCGATCTCGGGCGTGCTGCTCGTGCTCTCGGTCGCGTCCGTCGTCGCCGCGATCTGGCAGCACCGGCGCCACCAGCGGCGCGCGGCGGCGGCCCCGGCGCCGGAGGAGGCGGCCGATTTCTGAGCTGTGGTCCGCCATCGTCGGGCGCACGCGTGCGGCGCTCGCCGCCGGCGCGCTGCAGCCGATCGCGACCGCACAGAGCGTGGTCGAGGACGGGGGCGTGCCGTTCGTCGTCCGCAGCGTGTCGAGCCTCGAGCGCAAGCGCCTGGAGGCGCGGCAGGCGGGGGAGACCGGGGACGGGCGCGCGCGGAACCCGCTGATGCCCCCCGAGCCGCCGCTGACGGTTGGCGATATCACCCCGACGCACGTCGGCGTGCTCAACAAGTATCCGGTGGTCGAGCATCACCTGCTGATCGTGACGAAGCAGCCGGTGCCGCAGGAAGTCGCGCTCGACCGGGACGACTTCCTCGCGGTCGCACGCTGCCTCGCCGGGATCGACGGGCTCGCGTTCTACAACGGCGGACGCGAGGCCGGCGCGAGCCAGCCGCACAAGCATCTGCAGCTCGTGCCGCTGCCGCTCGACGGCGGGCTGTGGGCCGCGCCGATCGAGGCGCTCTTCGACAGCTGGGCGGCGGCCGGCAACGTCAACCGGCTGCTGCGGCTGCCGTTCCGCAACGCGTTCTCGCTGCTCGACGGCTTCGACGACGAGGAGCGCGCGGCGGACCGGCTGGAGGAGCTGTACGCCGCACAGCTCGCGGCGATCGGCGTCGTCGACGAGGACGCCCCGCGCGCCGCGAACGACGAGCCGCTGCGGCCCGCGCCCTACAACCTGCTGGTGACCCGGCGCTGGATGCTCGCGGTGCCGCGCTCGCGGGAGCGCTTCGGCACGATCTCGATCAACGCGCTCGGCTTCGCCGGGTCGCTGTTCGTGCGCGACGAGGAGGAGATGCAGGACCTGCGGGACGCGGGGCCGATGAAGGCGCTGCGGGCGGTGAGCGTCGTGTGAGTCCCTGCCTCTGTGCCCGTCGGGAGAATTCGGTTACAGGCCGTTCGGTGGGAGGGTGTGGCGAGTCGCGAACCTGCGATAGCCAGAGCCAAGAGCGGCTGTACGGCCCCGTCCCTGAAACCGGCCGTTGCGCCGGGCGGCGGCGTAGCGAGAAGCTGAGCGAGTCAGTGAATGACTTCTCGCGACGACGGTCGGCCTACGACCGGCGGCTCGACCTCGCGCTCAAGCATCGTGCGGTAGACGAGGCCGCCGAGCGCCGCACCGACGAGTGGCGCGAGCCAGAACAGCCAGAGTTGCTGGACATAAGCCATCCCGGCGAAGAGGGCCGGGGCGGTGCTGCGGGCGGGATTAACCGACGTGTTCGTGACCGGGATGCTGATGAGGTGAATGAGCGTCAACGCGAGCCCGATCGCAAGGCCGGCAAATCCGACGGGCGCGCGCCGATGCGTCGCGCCGAGGATGACGATCAGAAACATGAACGTCATCACGACCTCGGTGACGATCGCGGCGCCCACGCTGTACTTGCCGGGCGAGAGCGGGCCGAACCCGTTCGAAGCAAAGCCCGCCGACGGATCGAACCCCGCACGGCCGGTCGCGATGACATACAGAACCGCCGCGGCGACGATCGCACCGGCAAGCTGCGCTACCCAATAGGGCAGTAGGTACGCCGCCGGAAACCGCCCACCAGCCCACAGCCCGAACGAAACGGCCGGATTGAAATGACCGCCCGAGATCGGCCCGAGGGCATAGGCGGCGGTGAGGACCGAGAGGCCGAATGCAAGCGAAACGCCGGTAAAACCGATCCCGAGCTCGGGAAACGCCGCGGCGAGCACGGCCGAGCCGCAGCCGCCGAGGACTAGCCAGAACGTACCGAGGAATTCGGCGAGGAGCTTTGCGAACATGGCGGGTCCTCTGGTTGGAGGCGCGTCGCGAATGTTGCGCCCGGTCCATGACATTAGCAAGCCCGAGCGACAGCCGCGCCCACTTCCGGGGGAGTCGACCACGGTCCTCTACCGGCGCGGGCTCACACCAGCGTCAGCTTCGCGCGGGGCCCCGCAGCAAGTGCGTGCAGGATCTCGATTAGCTCAAGGTTCGCAGGCGAACGCCTGCTGGCTGACGCCTCAACCCAGTGGCCAGATTCATCCCACCGGGCGCGCCAGTCACGGGCGGCTCAGTCCACCTTCGACTCGTCCTTGTACATGACGTGATGGCGCTTCTCGGCGACCCACTCGTCGATCTGCGCGAGCGTCATGTAGTTCGTCATGTCGAAGCGGTTGAGGCTCATGATCTGCGGCAGGGTCTTCTTCCAGCGCTTGTAGGGCGGCTTCGCCGGCGGCCCGAAGAGGAAGATGTCGACGACGGCGAGATCCTCGGGAATCCGGAGCAGCGGCTTGAGCGCCTTCTGCGCGTTCTCCTGGCCGATCGCGGTCACCCACCAGACGTTGTAGCCGAGCGCCGCCGCGGCGAGGTGCGCCGACATCGTCGAGGCGGCGAGCGACTGCAGCAGGATCCGCTCCGCGTTCTCGTGGTATTGCCGGTCGAGCTCGGAGCCGTCCATCAGCACCGGAAACGCGCGCGTCCAGCGGAAGTCGGAGACGACGACGATGAACCCGGGCGCGGTCTCGAGCCCGCGGTAGTTCGGGGTCGGGAACTTCATCTTGAGCTTCGCGCGCAGCCGCTGCTCGTCGACGAAGTAGTCGGCGATCGCCTTCTTGATCGCCGGGTCGGTCACGACGATGTAGTGCCAGGGCTGGGCGTTCGCCCCCGACGGCGCGTGCCGCGCCGCCTCGAGGATCCACTCGTAGTGCTCCGGCGGCACGGTGTAGTTCGGGTCGAATTGACGCGTCGTCATCCGGTTGCGGACGACGTCCATCAGCGCCTCGTACCTGGCGCGCTGGTTGAAGCGGGCGTCTGGTGCGTTCATGGCGAGGCTCCCTAGTAGGCGCGTGCCCCGAACAGGAAGGGGTGCGCGAGCAGCAGCGCGACGTAAAGCGCGAGCCCCACGCCGATCCGCTTCAGGCCGATCTCCCCGAGCGCGAAGCGGTTGCGCCCCGCCGCGATCGCGGCGAACGGCAGGTTCGACGTGACCGCGGCGAAGCGCTGCCAGTCCGCGCCGAGGTCGCGCGCTTTCCGCGCGTCGATCAGGACGGTGCCGAGGCCGGCGAGCGCGAGGAAGCCGCCGAAGAAGACGAGCGAAGCGAGGTCGCCGCGCGCGAGGGCGTGCGCGGCGGCCCACAGCATGATCCCCCACATCAGCGGATGGCGCGTCACGCGGATGATGCCGCGCGCCGGGTCGGCGGCCTTCATCAGGCCGGCCTGGCCGATCGCGGTGGGGCTGCGGCTCATGATCGCGCACGCCGCGAAGACGAGCGCAAAGGGCATCAGCACCGCCGGCACGAGGCGCAGCCCGGGCCACAGCGGCTGGACGGGTGCACGGCCATACGCCCAGATCATCCAGCCGAGCGTCGCGAACGCGGCGATCGAGTAGATGGCGAGGTAGCCGCGTTCGCCGGTCGCGCCCGCGAGCGCCCCGCGGAGCGGCGTGCTCGACACGAAGTGCGTGCCGAGAAAGGCGAGCGTCGCGACCGTCAGGTGGGCGATGGGGTCCATTGCCCGGCCCGCGGTACGCCGCTAGAGCGTCGGGCTCGCGAAGTCGCCGCCGAGCGCGACCAGGCCCCAGTTGGAGCCGTGCGCGTCGAACGCGAAGCCGATGTGGGCGCCGAGCGAGTGTGCGTCGCGGAAGATACGCTGGATCGGGTAGGAGTCGTAGATGCCGTTCGCCCCGGCCATCGCGTGCAGGAGGTCGACCGCCTCGGTGCAGAGCTGCGTTGCGTAGGCGACGTTCCGCTTGATCCGGAGCTTTTCCTCGACGTCCATGATGCGGCCGGCCGCCGCCGCTTCCTGTCCCGCGAGGCAGTCGCTCCGGAACAGTACGCGGGCGGCGTCGATCCGCGCGCCCGCGGCGCCGACCCTCAGCTGCACGGCCTGGAAGTCGCGCATCCGTACCCCGGTGTAGTTCGTGCTGCGGGCCTTCACCGCCTCGCACGTCAGCTCGAGCGCGGCGTGCGCGTTGCCGAGCGCCGCGCCGGCGAGGCAGTGCGAGCCGAGCGTCGTGATCGGGATCTGGTACAGCGGGTTCGGATTCGCGCGCGCGCCCGGAAAGCCGGCGCCGCCGCGGCAGAGCGTCATGTCGAGCGCCTTGTACTCCGGCACGAACACGTCCTTCGCCCGCACCGACTTCGAGCCGGTCGCACGCATGCCGAGCACGTTCCAGTCGTCGACGATCTCGTACTCGGAGCGGTGCACGAGGCACATGCGCCAGCCGGTGACCCGGTCGCCGTCGTAGACCTGCGCGGCGAGCATGTTCCACTCGGAGGGATCGACCCCGCTCGAGAAGTTCCAGTGCCCGGTGAGCGAGAACCCGCCGTCCACCTTCTTCGCGCGCCCCTGCGGGAACGCGATCCCCGAGGCGATCAGCGCGTCGGGGTTCGCTCCCCACACCTCGTCCTGCGCGCGCTCGTCGTAGAGCGCGAGCATCCAGTGGTGGATGCCCAGATTGCCGACGTTCCAGGCGATGGACGGGCAGCCGCGCGCGAGCTCGGCCGGGAGGTCGATGAACGACACGAAGTCGAGCTCCATGCCGCCGTAGCGCTTCGGTTGGGCGAAGCGGAAGAGCCCGGTGCGATGCAGGTCGGCCTCGGTCTCGGGCAGCATCCGCCGCGCGGCCTCGCCGCGCGCCGCGCGCTCGCGCAGGGTGGGCACGAGCGCGTGCGCCCGCGCGAGCGCTTCGTCGAAGCCGACGTCCGCGAAGCTCGCGGCCGCCGGGGCGGCCGGTGCGTTCACTTGGCGGTCTCCGGGACCCGCGCCATCTCCGCGTAGTTCTCGGCGCTCGCGCCCCACGCCGGCTCTTTGTCGACCCCGAAGAAGTTCAGCTCGACGGTGAGCCCGTTCGGGTCCTTCACGAACATCTGGTAGAGCTTGAACTCGGGGAAGAAGCGGTTGCGGGAGGTGACGCCGGTCGCTTTGAAGCGTTTGTCGAAACTCTCCGGCTCGGTAGCGAGGAACGCGATGTGGTCGACGACGCCGGTGTTGTCGGTCGCCGACTTCGGCGTGGTGCCGAGGTAGTAGAGCTCGGAGTTCGGGATGCCGTGCGGGCCCATGTGGACCTGGATCTTGCCGTTCACGCCGAGCCAGTAGCCGGGGAACGGGAAGTCGGGGCGCGGCATGACTTCGAACCCGAGCACCTCGCAGTAGAAGCGCTTGGTCTGCTCGAGGTCGTTGGCGCGGACGAAGTAGTGGTTGATCTCGGTGACGGGCACGGCGGTCCTCCGGGAGAGAGTCGGGCAACTAGATGGTAAGCCGGGATGCCCCCTTGATAAAGGGGGCGGGGATTTCTACGGGGCGGGAACCCCCGGGCCCCCGGAGGGCGAGGGCGCTAGCCCTTGTCCCAGAGCACGTCGGCGCCGTCCTTGGCCGCGCGCTCGAGGAGATCGACCAGCGGATAGGCGCGGCGTGCGAGCGAGACATCCGGCTCCTCGTCGGTGCCGCCTTCTTTCCGCGGCGCCGTGGCCACCGCGGCCTTGAGGCGCTGGAGCGCGGGCGGGATGTCCTTGGCCAGCAGGGCGCCGGGCACCGTGCCGCTGTTGCCTGCAGCCTTGAGTAGCGTCACGGCGACGTCGCCGAACATCGTGAGGCCGCCGACCTTGCTGTCGAATTTCACTAGCATGGCGCCATTCTACCTGCGTCCCTCGCACGGTAGAATCGCCGGCCGTTCGCAGTCGGCGCCGAAGGGATTCCGCACTTGCCGCTCGTCCGCCCGTTTGCAGCCCTGCGTCCCGCGCGCACGCGCGCCGCAGAGGTCGCCGCCCCGCCGTACGACGTCCTCTCGAGCGACGAGGCGAGGGCTCGCGCCGCGGGCAGGCCGTGGAGCTTCCTCCATGTCTCCAAGCCGGAGATCGACCTCGCGCCGGGCGCCGATCCGTACTCGCCGGCCGTGTACGCCAAGGGCGCCGAGAACCTCGCGCGCATGCGGGACGCCGGCGTGCTCGTGCGCGATCCGGCGCCGGCGTACTACGTGTACCGCTTCACGCTCGGCGATCTCGTGCAGACCGGCGTCGCGGTCGCCGCCTCGATCGCGGCGTACGACGCGAACCGCGTCCGCAAGCACGAGCTGACCCGGCCGGACAAGGAAGACGACCGCGTGCGCCACATGGAGGCGCTCAACGCGCAGACCGGGCCGGTGCTCGCGGCCTACCCGGCGGCGCAGGCGCTGGACGCGCTGCTCACCGAGATCGCGCGCGGTGCGCCGGACACCGACGTGGTCGCCGACGGCGGCGTGCGCCACTCGATCTGGCCGGTCCGCGACGCCGCACCGATCGCGCAGATCGGCGCGCTCTTCGACGCGATGCCGGCGATCTACATCGCCGACGGCCATCACCGCTCGGCCGCCGCCTCGCGCGTGGCCGCGAACCGGCGGACCGGTGCGGACGGGAGCCACGAATGGTTCCTCGTCGTCGCCTTCCCGCACCACGAGCTGCGGATCCTCGACTACAACCGCGTCGTGCGGGATCTCGGCGGGATGACCCGGCACGAGCTGTTCGCCAAGCTCGGCACGAAGTTCGACGTGACGGCGAGCAAGGGGCCGGTCCGGCCCGCGCGGCACGGGGAGTTCGGCTTGTACGCCGGCGGCCATTGGCACCGGCTCGCGCCGCGGCCCGGGCTGCCCGAGCCCGCCGACCCGGTGGCGCGGCTCGATGTGAGCCTGCTGACGAGCCGTGTGCTGTCGCCGCTCCTCGGCATCGGGGATCTCCGGACCGACAAGCGCATCGACTTCGTGGGCGGCGGACGCGGCCTCGGGGAGCTCGAGCAGCGCGTCGACTCCGGCGAGATGGCGGCCGCGTTCTCGCTCTACCCCACGCGCCTCGAGGATCTGATGGCGGTGGCGGATGCCGGCCAGGTGATGCCGCCGAAGTCGACCTGGTTCGAGCCGAAGCTCGCCGACGGGCTACTCGCGCACGTCCTCGACTGACGCGAGGCAGTGCAGACCGGGAGGCGGTTACTGCGCGACCGCGGGTACGATCGTCTGCGTCCGGTTGCTCTGGTAGAAAATCACTGCGCTTTCCTGGCCCGGTTGCCCGCGCCGCGCCGTGATCTCGACCGCCCGCGGCACGCCCTGCTGACCCGCGTCCCGCGCCACCTCGGCCGTCCGGCGCAGATCGCGGACGGCGAGGAGATAAGCCATCTGGAGCTCCGGCGTGAGGCGACCGCCGGCCTCCGCCATGCGCATTTCCTTGATCAGCTCGTCGATCCGGCTCGGCACCGGGTTCGAGCGCACCGGCGGACCGAAGCTCTCCGGCGATCGCGCCGCGGCGGCGAAGCGCTCGGGCGTGCCGACCGCTTTCGCGATGCTCGCGTTGCCGTGGCGCATCGCCCAGATGAATGCGTCTTCGCCGTGATCGTTGGTGACGCGCGGATCGGCGCCGGCCTCGAGGAGCACCTTCGCGAGCCCGTCCCGCCCCTCGCGAGCGGCCATCATCAGGATGGACGAGCCGTTCGTGGAGCGCGCATTAACGTCCGCGCCGCGCTCGATAAGGAGCCGCGCGACGTTCTCGTGGCCGGCGAACACGGCGTAGTGCAGCGCCGACCATTCCAGCCCGGTGCCATTGATCTTTGCGCGGCGGTCGAGGAGCCACTTCGTCGCATCCACGTGCCCCTTCCACGCGGCATGCATCAGCGCCGTTTCCCCCACATTGTTCGTCGCATTGATCCGGGCGCCGTAGCCGACGAAGAGCGCCATCATCGGCACGTTGCCTTCCCATGCGCCGATCATCAGCCCGGTCCCGATGCGATCGGCCAGGAACTGCGGGTCCAGGCCCGCATCGAGCCAGGCCTGGACGGCCTGGAGGTTGCCCATTTCGACGGTGACGCCGAACTTCACGGGGTCCGGAGGATTCGCCCGCGCGGCAGGGCCGATCGCCAGCAGGGCGGCGGCCGCTGCGGCGAGCCAGGCTTTGGCACGAACGACCCTTGTCATCGGCGGTCGGTTCCGAAGCGAATCCAGGGCCGTACATGGTCGGGGACTTGGCGGGCGCTGTCAAAGCGGCCGGTGTGCCGGCGTGCGGATGTTCACGCACGACCGTTGCAAACAAGCAACGGATCCGCGTGCGGCGTGCGCCGCGTGGTGCCCGGCTAGCCGCGCACGAGCTGGAGGAACTCCCGGCGCAGCTCGGGGTTGGTGAGGAACGCCCCGCGCATGATGCTGTTGACCATGTGCGACTCGTCCTTCACCCCGCGCCACTGCATGCAGTAGTGGTCGGCCTCCAGGACGAGCGCGACGCCCTCGGGCTTGAGGCGCTCCTCCAGCAGATCGGCGAGCTGCATCACCGCCTCCTCCTGGATCTGCGGCCGGCTCATCACCCAGTCGGCGATCCGCGAGTACTTCGACAGCCCGACGAGGTTCGAGTGCTCGCTCGGGAGCACCCCGATCCACAGCTTCCCGATGATCGGCACGAGGTGGTGCGAGCAGGCGCTGCGCACCGTGATCGGCCCGACGATCATCAGCTCGTTCAGCTTCGACGCGTTCGGGAACTCGGTCACCGGCGGCATCGGGTGGTAGCGGCCCTTGAACGTCTCGTTCAGGAACATGCGTGCGACGCGCCGGGCGGTGCCGCGGGTGTTGTGATCGCTTTCGGTGTCGATCACCAGCGACTCGAGCAGGCCCTGGATCCGCTCCGCTCACCTCGTCCTCGAGCGCCGTCGAGCTCGCCGTCGCGGATGAACTCGGCGATGTTGTCGTTGGCGTGGAAGCGGTGGCCGGCGGCGGCGAGGCGCGCGCGGACCTGCCCGGACACGGGGGCCGCCGGCGAGGCGGCGCGCTTCAGGTTGCTGCTCTTTGGATCGTTCATCCGCGAAACTATACGATGACGGTCGCCGCGGTGTGCTGCGCTCGCGTCAACCGAGCAAGTCGCGCGCGATCAGCATGCGCTGGATCTCGGACGCGCCCTCGCCGACGCGGTAGTGGCGAACGTCGCGGTAGAACCGCTCGACCGGAAAGCCGCGGACCAGCCCCATGCCGCCGTGGATCTGCACCGCGCGATCGGCGACGCGCCCGACCATCTCGGAGGCGTACAGCTTGCACATGCCGCCGGCGACCCTCGGCTCGGCGCCGGCGCTCGCCTGGCGCAGGGTCTCGTACACGAGCGCGCGGGTGGCGGCGATCTCGGTGGCCGAGTCGGCGAGCATCCACTGGATCGCCTGCCGCTCGGCGAGCGGCTTGCCGAAGGTGTGGCGGGCCTTCGCGTGCGCGACCGACATCTCAAGCAGCCGGTCCGCCGCGCCGATGCAGGAGCAGGAGACGCCGAGCCGCCCGCTCGTCAGCGAGCCCATCGCGATCCCGAATCCGGCGCCGACCTCGCCGAGCACCGCGGCGTCGGGAACGAAGCAGTCGTCGAACGCGAGGTCGGCGAGCTTGATCGCCTCCGAGCCGATCGTGGTGTCGACGCGCGTCACCGTGAACCCGGGCGTGCCGCGGTCGACCAGGAACGCGGTGATGCCGCCGCGCGCGCGCCTGGCGGGGTCGGTGACGGCGATCACCAGCACGACGTCGGCACGGTGCGCGCCGCTGATGTACTGCTTGCGCCCGTTCAGGATCCAGCCGCCGTCGCCGCGGACCGCGCGGGTGCGGATCGCCGCGGCAGTCGGAGCCCGCCTCCGGCTCGGTCAGCGCGAAGGAGGCGTTCATGCTGCCGGTCGCGAGGCCGGGCACGTACTTGCGCTTCTGCTCCGCGGTTCCGGACCGGGCGATCGCGATCGGCGTCAGCCCGCTCGTCGCGTCGAGGATGATCGTGAACACGCGGTGCGAGCGGGCGAACTCCTCGAGCGCGAGGCAATAGGTCGCGAGATCGAAGTCGCCGCCGCCGTACTCCGCCGGCAGCCGCATCCCGAGATAGCCCTGGTCGCGGAGAGCCGCGATCGCCGCCCCCGGGACTTCGCCGGTGCGGTCGATCTCCTCCGCGATCGGCTCCAGGCGCTCGGTGGCGAAGCGCCGCATCGCGGTCGCGGACCTCCGCGAGCTCGGGCGTGATCTCGAGGGCGATCATGAAGATGTTCCGCGGCGACCGCCGGAGCGGAGCTCGGCGAGCAGGTCCGCCGGCGGTTTCGCGTATGCCCAACGACGGCCGACGCCCAGCCCCAGACGGCCCTTCATGTTCACTAGCATTTCCGCGTAGAGGAGCGCCGTGCCGACGCAGTCGAGCACCGTCGCGCTCTCGATCGTCCTCACGCGCTGCAGGTGCAGCACTTCGCTCAACAACCCTTCCGCGGGGATCACCACATCGGCGCCGGCCTCGACCGCATCGCGCGCGACCGAAGTGAAATCGTCGATCAGCGCGTCGGGCGAGGCAAAGGCCGCATCGACATCCGCTTCGTCGCACGCGGTCTTGAGCGCAAGGACGCCGCTCAGCCGGCTCTCCAGGCCGTGCCTGCGCACGACGCCGCGCAGGCGTCGGGCATAGGCCGGCGCCAGCGAGATCAGGGCGAACTGCTCGGCGAGCGAGCAGGCCGCGAGCAGCGACGCCTCGGCCAGCGAGACGACCGGGATATCGAGCACTGACCGGGTTTCCGCGAGGAACGGTTCACTGAAACTGCCGATGATGAAGGCGTCGAACCCCTCGCGCTCCGCCTGCATGCCGAACTCGATCACCTCCGACTGCAGCACCAGCTTTGCGTACGGGTAACGGTGAACTTCGGCCGGCATGCGGCCGTGGTATCGGGCCTCGTCGACGCCGTTGAACGTCACTTCGACACCCGCGGAACAAACCTCGTGCGCGTGGTGGTGCAACGCCTGCGCGTAGCGCGGGAGGCTCCGGATAGGGGCCATCGACTGGTACCAGAAGCGCGTAGCCATCGCAGGCTCAGTTCTTGTCGAGCTTCACGCCGGCCGCGGCCACGACCTTCCTCCAGCGCTCGGCGTCCTGCCGGAAGAACTCCGCGAACTTCTCGGGCGAATCGCTCTTCATCACGTCCATGCTGAGCGGCGCGAGCTTCGGCGGCGTCCGCGGGTCGGCGAGCATCACCGCGACCTCGCGCGCGAGACGGTCGACGATCGGGCGCGGCGTGTTCCGCGGGGCGAACAGGCCGAACCACACGCTCGCCTCGAAGTTCTCAAAGCCGAGCTCGACCATCGTCGGCACGTCCGGGAGCAGGGGCGTGCGCGAGCGTGTCGTCACCGCGAGCGGGCGTAGCTTGCCCGCCCGTATGAGCGGCATTGCGGTCGAGAGGTTGTCGAACATCATCTGTACCTGCCCGCCCATGAGGTCGTTCAAGGCCGGTCCGCTGCCCTTGTAGGGCACGTGCGTCAGGTTGATCCCGGCAGCGCCCTTCAACATTTCCCCGGCGAGATGCAGCGTCGTGCCGACGCCGGAGGAGGCGAAGTTCACCGGATTGCCGGCTTTGGCGTAGGCGATGAGCTCCTTCACCGAACGGACCGGCAGCTGCCCGTGATCGTAGAGCGCGGTCCACACGGTACAGAAGGTTTCCATGATGCCGGCGGCCTTCACCATGTCGAAGCCCGCTGGAACGGGCAGCACCTGGACTTCCGGCGCCACGCAGTACTCGGCATAGCCACCGCCGGTCACTAGCGCGCAGACGCGATCGCCGACGCGATATCGCCTCGCGCCCGGCCCCAGCGCAACGACCTCGCCCGCGAACTCGACACCCGGGATGTCGGTTGTACCGGCCGGCGGTCGATAGATCCCGAGGCGCTGGAAGACGTCGACCCGGTTCACGCCCGCGGCGGCGATCCGGATCAGCAGTTCGCCGGCGGCGGGCTGCGGGACCGGCCGACGGACGACGCGGAGGACCTCGGGTCCGCCTTCGGTCGCGATCTCGACCGCGCGCATGCTCTCGAGGATCGTCGCCGGCACGCGCGCGTTCAGCCGAGCTTGTAGAGCCGCAGCGCGTTGTCGCGCAGGAACTTCCGCTTCGACTCGGGCTTGAGGCCGAGCGCCTCGACCTCGGCGCGCGTGCGCTCGAAGTCGAGCACCGGGAAGTCGGTGCCGAAGAGCACCTTGTCCTGGCCGAAGCTGTCGATGTAGCGCACGAAGGACTCGGGCCAGTACTTCGGGCTGTGCGCGTCCGAGCCGATGTAGACGTTCGGGTGCTTCCACGCCATCGCGATCATCTCGTCGGTCCACGGAATGCCGACGTGGATGCCGACGAGCTTGAGCTCGGGGAAGTCGCACGCCACCGCGTCGAGCGTGATCGGCCGGCCCGACGCTGCGCAGCGGGTAGGTCGGGTCGTAGATCATCGACTGGCCGACCTGGAGCTGCACCGGGACGTCGAGCTCGACGCACTTCGCGTAGAACGGATACCACTTCGCGTGGTCGGGCGCGAGCTCGTACCAGTGCGGGTAGAAGTGGCCGCCGATGAAGCCGTCGTCGCGGACCGCGCTCTCGAACGCGCGCACGCCCGCCATCCCCTCGGTCGGGTCGAGGCCGGCGAGCGCGCTGAAGCGCTGCGGGTAGCGGTTCACCGCGTCCGCGACCATCTTGTACGGGATGTGGTAGCAGGCGGGATGGCCGAGGCGCCCGACCTTGGTCGCGATCAGGAACGCGCGCTCGATCCCTGCCGCGTCCATGCGGCGCAGCGTTTCATCGAGGGTGACGCCGCGCAGCGTGTCGTCCTTCACCCGCATCTTCCCGCCGAAGAACGCGTCGCGCTGCGGCCGCATCGCCACCGACTCCGGCGTCCACATGTTCACGACCGCGTCGATCGCGGCGACCTCGTAGCGCTCTGCTCATGCACACCGGCTCCCGTTCGAAGATCTGGTCGAGCAGCGACTCCGCCTCGCCGCGCGACACGCGGCGGCAGGCGAGATCGAGGAACTTCCGCCGCATGCCGGCTTCGTCGAGTGGCGGGGTGGTCGTGCCGCGCGGCGAGTACGGCCCGTCCTCGGACGGCACGCCGTACTCCATCCGGCATTCGCCCGACCGCGTGGTGCCGTCGGCGAGAACCAGGTCGACGCGCGTGGAGAACGTGCGCGGATAGTCGGCGGCGAACGCCGGGTCGACGACGTTCCGGATGCGCGGGTAGAGCGCCTCGATCCGCCGGTCGCGCGCGGGCGCGATCACGTTGTCGAAGCCGTAGCCCTGGTGGACGAGCGTGCTCGCGATCGCCCACGGCATGCTCATCAGCCGGTCGTAGAGCTCGTGCTCCGGCCGCGGCGGCTGGCCGAACATGAGCGCGACCGGGTAGGTGTGCACGACGACTTCGCGGATCGACTCGGCGGGGACGGGGCCGCGCGCGAGGACGGCGAGGATCGCCTCGATCGCCGGCTGGGCGTGGCGGCACGCCGGGAGCGGCTTGAAGAACACGCCGTCGAGCGTCTCCCCGCGCCAGCGCTCCGGCTCGAGCCGCGACGGGTCGCCGCGCAGCAGCTGGATGAAACCCGGATCGTCGCCGCCTTCCAGCAGCCGCGCGCCCGCGTCGAGGCCGGCGGTGGCGAGGCGCACCGCCTCGAGCGCCGCGCGCGCCGCGAGTCCGCCGTGCAGCGGCACCACCGAGCCGTGCTCGGTGAGGCCGCGCAGCGCCGCGACCGGCGACGTGAACGCGGCGATCGAGATCGCGCGCGCGGTTTCGGCCGTCGAGAGCCCGCGCAGCCGCGCGACCGCCGCCGCGGCGCCGACCGTCCCGGTGGTGGCGGTCGGCGCGGTGCCGGCGAGCGTCTGCGCGGGATGCGAGTTCTGCGCGAGCCGGTTCGCGATCTCGTAGCCGATCGCCGCGGGGAGGGCGAGCTCGGCGAGCGGCCGTTCGCCGCGTGCCGCCCACAGCGCGCTCACGATCGCGCTCGAGGGGTGGTTGCCGCCACCGCCGAAGCCGTCGTGGATCTGCAAAAGCGCGCCCACCGTGCCCATCGCCACCGCCGCGGACTCGGGGGTCAGTCCGCGCGCGTCGCCGGGGAGCTTCACCGTGCCGGGCTGCGCCAGCACGAATCCGCTCGCCGCCTCCGGCAGCGTGCTGCCGGCGAGCGTGCTGCCGATGAAGTCCGCGAGGAACCACCGGGCCTTCGTCCGCCGGGGCGCGGACAGATCGTCCCAGCCGAACCGGCAGGCGAAATCGGCGATGCGGCCGGCGAGCCCGGCGGAACGCGCGGCCATGTTCAGTTCGCCATGTCTCAATTCGCCGTGACCTTCGCGTCCTTGACGATCTTCGCCCACTTCGCGAGCTCGGCCCGGATGTGCGCCGCGTGCTCCTCCGGCGTCGAGCCGACCGGGTCGAGGCCGTTCTGCTTCATCCACTCGATAACGTCCGGCTTCCTCAGCGCAGCGGCCAGCTCCTGCTGCAGGCGGGTGACGATCGGCTTCGGCGTTCCCGCCGGGGCCATCATGCCGTACCAGGAATTCAGCTCGAACCCCGGGACCGTCTCGTTCACCGACGGGATCTCCGGGAAGTTCGGGGAGCGCTTCAGCGTGCTGATGGCGATCGCCCGGATCTGCCCTGCCTTCGCCTGCTGGATCGAGCCGGAGATGCCGATGAACGCCATGTCCACACGCCCACCCATCAGATCGACCACGATCGGCGTCGAGCCCTTGTAGGGGATGTGCACGGTGTCGATGCCGGCCAGCATGTTGAGCAGCTCGCCCGCGAGATGGGTTGTGCTCGCGACGCCCACCGAGCCGTAGCTCAGCTTGCCGGGATTGGCCTTGGCGTAAGCGATGAGCTGCTTCACGTCCTGCACCGGCAGGTCGTTACGCACCACCAGCAGCGTCGGCCCGGCCACCACCTGCGCGATCGGCTCGAAGTCCTTGAGCGAGTCGTAGGGCAGGTCCCTTTGCAGCGCGGGCGAGATCGCCGTCGGCCCGAGGTGCGAGAGCAGGATCGTGTAGCCGTCGGGTGCGGACTTGGCGACGAACGCGGTGCCGATCGTGCCGTTCGCGCCGGGCTTCGACTCGATGACGATCGGCTGCCCGAGGCCCTCCGCCATCTTCGTGGTCACGACCCTCGCCAGCCCCTCCGCCGGCCCGCCCGGCGCCCAGGGGCTGATGACGCGGATCGGCTTGGTCGGATAGGGCTGCTGCGCGCCGGCAGACAACGCGAAAGCCGCACCGAGGAGCAACGCCGTGAGCGGGAGTCTCGAGAACATTTGCGATCCTTTGGGTCGAGTGGAACGGTCAACCGAGCGGCGCGAGGCGCGCACTCAGCTCGGCCTTGATCACCTTGCCGAGCGCGTTGCGGGGGAATTCCGGTAGCACGAACACCTCGCGCGGCACCTTGTACGGAGCCATGCGCGAGCGGCACAGCTCGCGCAGCTCCATCGGCGTCGCCGCGCCCTTGAGCACTACGAACGCGGCCACCTCCTCGTTGAACTCGCGCGAAGGCCAGGCGACGACGGCGCTGTCGGCGACCGCCGGGTGCGACTGGAGCACGGCTTCCACCTCGGCTGGGTAGATGTTGACGCCGCCGCGGATGATCATGTCCTTGGCGCGGCCCTTCAGGTACAGATAGCCGCTCCCGTCGACAAGCCCGAGATCGCCCGGGTACCACCAGCCGTCGCGAAACGATTCGCGGGTGGCCTCTGGGTCGTTCCAGAAGCTCTCGGCGACCGCCGGGCCGCGGTAGCGGATCCGGCCGACCTTGCCCGGCGGGAGGCTGCGGTGCTGCTCGTCGACGCATTCGACCTCGACGCCGAACACGGGCCGGCCCACCGAGTCGCCGAACTCCTCGGGGTCCTCCGCGGTGAGGAAGCTGACGCCGCCGCCCTCGGTGGAGCTGTAGTACTCGATGAATCCCGGGCACATGCGCGCGCGGATCTCGCGGCGCTCGTCCGGATGCAGCGCCGAACCCGAGGAGAGCAGGAGGCGGAGCGATCGGAGCGGCGCGAGCGCGTCGTCCGGCAGCGCCAGCAGGCGCCGGATCAGCGTCGGCACCAGGAAGAGGGCGCTGATGCGGTGCCGCGCGACCGCGGCGCAGAGCTCCGCCGGCTCATAGGGCGGCGGCAGCATGAACACGGTCGCGCCCGAGTGCAGCATGAGGAGCGCGAAGGTGCGGCCGCCGCCATAGTAGAGCGGCGTCGCCGAGAGGAACCGGTCCTGGCTGTTGAAGCCGAGGTTGATCCACATCACGCGAAAGCGGGCGAGGAACTGGCTGTGGCGGATGCGCGGCCCCTTCGGCCGGCCGGTGGTGCCGGAGGAAAGCGACATCAGTAGCGGAAGGTCGCCGTCGGGGAAATCGCCCGCCCCGGTCGCTGCCGCCACCGCGCGATCCCAGCTCGCGTCCACGGCAATCGCAGCGCTGGCCGTCCGGCTGCGGCCAGTCGGGTTCGATGAGGACGAGCTTCGCTCCGAAGTGCGTCGCAACGCGCGCCTGCTCCGCGGGCGTCCAGCGCCAATCGAGCGGCAGGATGACGATCCCGGCGCGCGCGAGCGCCGCGAGCACCACCAGGTGGTCGATGCTGTCCCGGAGCGCGACCCCGGCGACGTCGCCCTGCCGCGAGGTCGAGCGAGCGAAGGTGCGAGGCGGTGCGCCGCACCAGCGGATCGAGCTCGCCGTACGTGACGACCCGGTCGCCGTGCACGATCGCGGGCTTGTGCGCGTACGCGCGCGCGTGATGTGCCAGCGGTTCGGCGACGTTCACGCTGCGGCCGACCGCGCCTGTGCGCGCAGCCCGGCGACCTCGCGCATCGCGTCGCGCGCGACGCCGAGGTAGTGCCGCATCGACCGCGACGCCGCCTCGCCGTCGCGCGCCTGGACCGCGTCGTGCATCGCCTTCATGCCGGCGATCACCACGCGCTGGCGCGCCGGAACGCCGAGGGTCGAGCGCTGGAGCGCGCGCACGTGGTCGGCGTAGAGCTCGACCGCCTGCACCAGCCGCCGGTTGGTCACCAGCGCGAGCCACGCGCCGCGGAACTCGCGGTTGGCCGTCACGAAACGCTTGGCGTCGCCCGCCCCGTGCGCCGCCTCCGCCGCACGGAGCGCGTGGCGGATCGCCACCAGCGAGCGGTCGCGCCCGGGCGGCGCCGACATCGCCGCCTGGCGGATGGCCTCGGTCTCTAGCAGCACGCGGAGCTCGTAGATCTCCTCGATGTCCTCCTCGCTCAATGCCGGGACCGCGAAGCTGCGGCCGCCGACGCGGATCAGACCCTCGCTCGCCAGACGGGCGAGCGCCTCGCGGATCGGAGTGCGGGACACGCCGAGCTGCGCCGCGAGCGCCACTTCGCGCAGCGGCTCGTCCCAGGACATCGCCCCGGAGCGCAGGCGCTCGCGCAGGGTGACGTAGACCTGTTCGGCGAGGGAGGCGGAGCGCTCAATGGGGCGTAGGGTGGTGGGGCGGGGCATCGATCCTCGGGGCGGAGTGGCAAAAAACACTTGCTATGTGTACTGTGCACTGTATACACTCGTTGCTGGCCGAGTCAAGCCGCCTGGATCGTCCACTTCCGAACCGCAGGGACAGCCGCCATGAACACCGACGCCAAGCGCCCCTGGGACGGCATCATCAGCGAGGACGAGCAGCGGGCCTACCGCGCCGCGGGCTTCGGGCGCCCGGGCGGGATCGGCACGCGCCCGGCGCTCCTGATCATCGACGTCCAGTACCGGACGGTGGGTACGGTGCCGAAGCCGTTCTGGGAGTCGATCAAGGAGTTCCCGACGAGCTGCGGCGAGGTGGCGTGGGCTGCGGTGCGGAACATCCAGGTGCTGCTCGCCGAGTTCCGCCGGCGCGGCTGGCCGGTCCTCTATCCCCACGTCGCGCCCAAGCAGGCGAGCGACGGCGGCCGACTCGCCGAAAAGGTGCCCGCCATCATGACGATCCCCGAGCGGGGCTACGACTTCGTCGCGGAGGTCGCGCCGCAGCCGGGCGACGTCCTCATCCCGAAGAAGCACCCGAGCGCGTTCTTCGCCACGCCGCTCGCGAGCCACCTGATCGACCTGCAGGCCGACACGCTCGTCGTCACCGGCTGCACGACGAGCGGCTGCGTTCGCGGCAGCGTCGTGGACGCGTTCGCCTTCAACTTCCGCGTGCTCGTGGCGGAAGACGCGGTCTACGACCGCAGCCGCGTGTCGCACGCGGTGAACCTGTTCGACATGTCGGAGAAATATGCCGACGTCGCGCCGACGCGCGAAGTGATCGCACGGCTCCAGGGGATCGGGGACGGTGCGGCGCGGAAGACTCCGGCGCACGCCGCATAGGCGGATCACCAACGGTACTCCCGCAATGGAAATCATGGGACGACCGACCGATGCACTGTGGACGCCGCTCGACGTCGGACCGATGCGCGTCCGGCACCGCGTCATGATCACCGGGCACACGCTGCTCTACGGCGCCGACGGCCTGCTGTCGCAGCGACACGTCGACTACTACCGCGAGCGGGCCGCGGGCGGCGCCGCGCTGCTCGTCACCGAGCAGCAGGCGGCGCATTCGTCGGGTGCGAACTACCGCCAGGGGTGTCGCGGCTATGATCCGCGGGCGGTCACGTGGTATCGCAAGGCCGCGGAGGCGGTGCACGCGCACGGCGCAAAGCTGATGGTGCAGCTCTTCTGCGGCGGCGCGCAGGGCTCGGGGACGATGTACATCGACGAATGGCGGCCGCTGTGGGCGCCATCGCCGGTCGCGTCGACCCAGTTCCACGAGCAGCCCGCTGAGATGACCGCCGCCGACATCCGCGCGGTCGTCGACGGCTTTGCCCTCTCCGCGACGCACGCGGCGGAGGCCGGGTGCGACGGAGTGGAGATCCACGCCGCGCACAGCCAGCTCCTCGGCGCCTTCCTCTCGCCGGCCTTCAACCGCCGGACCGACGGTTACGGTGGCTCGACCGCCGACCGCGCCCGGATCGTGCTCGAGATCGGCGCTGCGGTCAGGGCCGCGGTCGGCGCGCGCCTCGCGGTCGGGCTGCGTCTCAGCATCGACGAGCGGCTCGCGAACGGCGCTGGCATCACCGAAGCGGAGTTCCTGCGCCAGCTCGAGCGCTTCGCGGCGGCCGGCCTCTTCGATTTCTACGACCTGTCGGCCGGTGGCTACTTCGCGAAGCACATCGCGGTCACGCCGATGACCAGCGACCTCCCGGCGGGGTTCCTCGCGCCCGCCGCAGCACGCGCGAAAGCGGCGCTCCCCAGCGACGCCCGCGTCTTCGTCGTCGGACGGATCCTCGACGTCGCGACAGCGTCGCAGATCGTCGCGTCCGGGGCGGCCGACATGGTCGGCATGACGCGCGCGCAGATGGCCGATCCCGAGTTCATCGACAAGGCGTACTCCGGGCGGGAGCGCGAGATCACGCGCTGCGTGGGGGCCAACGTCTGCATCCGCCGGCTGGGCGAGAACAACGACATCGTGTGTGCCGTCAATCCGGCGCTGGGCCGCGAGTCGGTCTGGGGCAAGGGAACGTTGCGGCCGGCCGACCAGCCGCGGCGGATCGGCGTGATCGGCGCCGGGCCCGCTGGGCTGCGCTTCGCCGGTACCGCCGCCAAGCGCGGCCACTCGGTGACGGTCTTCGAGCGGCACAGCGCGCCGGGGGGCGTCTCCGCGGGCTCGCATCGTTACCCGGTCGCACCCGCTGGGGCGACGCCATCGGCAATCTCGTTCGGCCGCTCGAGGCGGCCGGCGCCGCGCTACGACTGTCGGAGCAACCGGGGCACGCCGATATAGAGCGGCTCGGTTTCGAGCTCGCAATCGTCGCGATCGGTGCGCGGTTCGACGTGTCCGGCTACAGCGCCTATCGTCCCGAGCGGCTGGGTATTCCGGGCGCCGCCGCACCGCACGTCGTCGGCATCGACGCGGCGATCGAGCGTGCGGCGAACGACCCGGCGGCGTTCGGGCGGCGCATCGTGATCGTCGACGACGGCTACGAGGATCTCGCGGCCGGGCTCGCCGAGCGATTGGCGGGCGACGGCGGCGCGAGCGTGCACATCGTCAGCCCGCGGCCATGGTGGGGAGAGTCGCTGTACCGGACCTACGACAGTGCGTACGTGATGCCGCGACTCCGCCGCGCCGGCGTCGCCATTTGCGCGCAGGAGTTCGTCGAGTCGATCGCTGACCGCTCTATCACCGTGTACGACGTCTGGGATCCGGCGACCCGGCGCGAGCTCGAGGCCGACAGCGTGATCCTCGCGCTCGGCCGGGTGGCGAACGAGCTCGCCAGCCCGCCGGGGGCGGTGCCGCTCCGGCGGATCGGCGACTGCGTCGCGCCGCGCGCGATCGAGGCAGTGATCTACGAAGGCGAGGAAGCAGCTCGGGCAGCGTGATCCATTTATCACCGGAGGTCGAAATGAAGACGCAACGTGTCACAACGAACGCGGTCGTTGCCGCGGCGGTCCTGATCCTCGGCGTCGCGCCGACGGGGGCTCCGCGCAGCAGCAGTACAAGATGACCTGGCCGACGCGTACGCGCCGACCGAGTTCATCAACCAGAACATGGCGAAGTGGGGCGACGAATCCCGGGCTGCCACGAACGGCGCGGTGCAGATCAACATGCACTACACCGGCTCGCTCATCGAACCCGGAAATCAAGCGCGCGGTGCAGACCGGGCAGGTCGAGTTCGGCACCCAGCTCATGCAGAACCTCGGGCCGGAGAAGCGCCTGTTCGAGATCGACGGCCTGCCGTTTCTCGTCCGCGACTACGACGAGGGCATGAAGCTGTGGGAGATCTCGCGCCCGGCGCTCGACGAGCTACATGCAGAAGCAGGGCCTGCGCCTGCTCTACGCCGCGCCGTGGCCGTCGCAGGGCTTCTTCTTCAAGCAGGAGGTGAAGACGCTCGCCGACATCTCGGCCAGCGGCAGCGCGCGTACAACGAGATGACCTCGCAGCTCGCGCGGCTCATGAACACCGTCCCGACGACCGTCCAGATAACCGAGCTGCCGCAGGCGATGACCACCGGCACGGTCCAGCTCTTCAACACCTCGCCCACGACCGGGGTGGTGTTCAAGGTGTGGGAGTTCACCAGCTACTCTACGACACCAACGCCTGGCTGCCCAAGCAGATGGTGTTCGTGAACGAGGCGGCGTTCGCGAAGCTTCCGGCGAGCGCGCAGAAGGCGATCCTCGACGCCTCCGCCGTTGCGGAGAAGCGCGGCTGGGAAATCAGCCGCCAGCAGGTGGACGAGGCGCGAAAGAAGCTCGGCGAGGCGGGGATGAAGGTCGTCAAGCCGTCGCCGGCGCTGCAGGCGGAACTGAACAAGATCGGCGAGACGATGCGCACCGAGTGGCTGCAGAAGGCCGACGACGACGCGAAGACCGTGATGACCCAGTTCCTCAAGGCGACCGGTCGCTAGGAGGGGCCATGGATGCGCCGCACGGACGCGAGCAGACCTTCTTCCCCGACCCGGCCATCGACC
>CAVXND010000069.1:0-14430 GCA_963762785.1 uncultured beta proteobacterium | reverse complement strand
CCTCCCCCTCTCACCGACGCGGCACCGACCATGACCGGGCAGACAGCCACCGAGTTCCTGACCTTGCAGGAGATCGTCGCCGCGGCGCGCGCGAACCTCGCGCCCGGCCCCTGGAGCTACCTGGTCGGTGGCGCCGAGACCGAGACGACGGTGCGGCGCAATCGCCTCGCGCTCGACTCGATCGCCTTCCGGCCGCGCGTGCTGCGCGACGTGAGCGCGGTGGACTCGAAGGCGACGTTCCTCGGCCGGCCGGCGCGCCTGCCGGTGATGGTCGCGCCGGTGGGCGGCATGGAATCCTTCGTCGCCGACGGCGCCGCGGCGGCCGCGCGCGCCGCGGCGCAGTTCGGCGTGCCGATGATGCTCTCCTCCGTCTGCCAGCCCGGGCTGGAAGCCACCGCGGCGGCCGCGCCGGACGGGCTCCGCGTGTTCCAGCTCTACGTGCGCGGCGACGACGCCTGGGTCGACGACTGGGGACGGCGCGCGCGCGAGCACGGCTTTCGCGCGTTCTGCTTCACGGTGGACAGCGCGTCCTACAGCCGGCGGGAGCGCGACCTCGTCGGCCGCTTCGTCAAGCCGTGGCGCGCGAACGCGGCCGCCGGCGCGGGGTACCAGGCCGCGCTCTCCTGGGACCAGGTGAAGCGCTTCAGGGACCGCCACGACCTGCCGGTGATCCTCAAGGGCATCGCCACCGCCGACGACGCGGAGCTCGCGGTGCGCGAAGGAATAGAAGTGGTCTACGTCTCCAACCACGGCGGCCGCCAGCTCGACCACGGGCTCGGCAGCGCCGCGGTGCTGCCCGAGATCCTCGCCGCGGTCGGCGGACGCGCCGAGGTGTGGGTGGACGGCGGCTTCGTGCGCGGCTCGGACGTCGTGAAGGCGGTCGCGCTCGGCGCGCGCGTCGTCGGCCTGGGGCGGCTCGCCTGCCTCGGCCTCGCCGCCGCCGGCGTGCCGGGACTGGTGCGCGCGCTCGAGTTGCTGGAGGAGGAGATCACGGTGTGCCTCCGGCTGCTCGGGGTCACGTCGCTCGCCGGCCTCACGCCCGCGCACGTTGCCCCGGCGCCGCCGGTGTTCGAGCCCTCTACGCTCAGCGCGTTCCCGCTGCTCGGCGAAGGTCTGGAGCCGCCGGCGTAACTGCGCCGCGCGCAAACGCTAGCCGCCCTACCGCAGGCGCTCGAGGTCGAACGAGATCGAGCCATCGTCGCTCGTCACGAGCACGTGGCCCTCCTGAATGGTGAACTGCAGCCGCATCGTGCGGCGCGCGAGGGCTTCGAGCCCGCGACTGGCGTCGGCAGGAATGCCGAAGACGGTAACGTTCGACAGCCGCGCGAGCTTCGACTCGATCTCGCCCCACCACACCGGGACGGGACGGCCACCGTAGGCATACACGACGACTTCCCGCGAGCGTCCGGCGGCTTTCGCGAGCCGACGTTCGTCGGGTAGGCCCACCTCGACCCAGTGCTCGATCGCGCCGGTGAGGTCACGCTCCCACAAGTCCGGCTCGTCCGTGTCCGAGAGTCCCTTCCCGAACGCAAGCCGGTCGCTTGCGCCGTGCGCGTACGCGAGCAGCCGCACCATCATGCGCTCGTCCGTCTCGGACGGATGCTTCGCGATCGTTACCGCATGGCTCGCGTAGTAGCCGCGATCCATGTCCGCGATCTGGAGCTCGGCCTTGTGAATCGTGGATTTGAGCGCCATGCCGCCCGGCATCAGCCGGCCATCGAGGCCGCGCGCACCCGCAGCAGCGCCTCGACGACGTCGATCGTCGGCGTCGGGATGCCCAGGCGGCGGCCGAACTCCGAGACCGTGCCGACGAGCGCGTCGATCTCGAGCGGCCGCCCCGCCTCCAGGTCCTGGAGCATCGAGGTCTTGAAGCCGCCGAGACGGGCCGCCTGGTCGAGCCGCGTCTCGACGTCCATCTCCAGCCGGACGCCCAGCTTCCCGGCAACGCTTCTCATCTCCTCCATCATCAGCGTCATGACCCGCCGGGTACCCGGGTCGGTCGCCATCTCGCCCACCCGGGCCATCGTCAGGGCGCTCACCGAGTTGAGCGCGACGTTGCCCCAGAGCTTCATCCAGACGGCGTCGCGAATGCGATCGGTGACGACGATCTCGAACCCGCCGCGCCGCAGCGCCTCGGCGATCGGCTCGACCCGCGCGCCCGTCGAGCCGTCGGGCTCGCCGAGCACGAAGCGACCCGACGAAGCCTGCTCGACCACGCCCGGCCGCGGCACCGACGCCGCCACGTAGGTCACGCAGCCGACGACGCGTTCCGGCGGCAGCGCGCGCAGCAGCGCGCCGTGCGGATCGACCGCGGTCACCGCCTCGCCCTCGAACGGCGCACCCGCCCGATGGAAGTACCACCAGGGAATGCCGTTCTGCACGGGGACGATCGCGGTGTCCGCACCGAGCAGCGGGGCTATGGCGGGCGCCGCCGATGCGAGGCTGTAGGCCTTGGTGCAGATCATCACCGCGTCCTGCGGCCCGAGCTCGGCCGGATCGCCGACGGCACGGATCGATGCCGTTTGCTCGGTGTCGCGGTAGCGCAGGGTGAGTCCGCGCTCCCGGATCGCAGCGAGCGTCGCGCCCCGGGCGACCACCGCGACGTCCACGCCCGCGAGGGCAAGGCGGGCTGCGACGCATCCGCCGACCGCTCCAATCCCGACTACCGTGATCCTCATGCCGTCTGCGCCCTCCTGGCCAAGGCTGGGATGTTCGCCGTTCCGAGCGCCCGCGTCCATCTCGCCCGTTGCCGGCCGCTGCTAACATGCGTACGCACCATCCGAGACGAGGGGGCATCGTGAAGATCCTGAAGGACACCACATTGCCGGCGGACGCGGCGCGCGCGACGCTCGCCGGCCGTGTCTGGCGGCCCGACGTGCAGGGCCCGTCCGTGGTCGCGATCCGCGCCGACGGCGTCTACGACGTGACCGCGGCCGCGCCGACGATGCGCGACCTGTGCGAGGCCGAGCGTCCGGCTGCGACCCTGCGTGCCGCCGCCGGCGAGCGGATCGCGAGCCTCGACGAGCTCCTCGCCAACACGCCCGCCGACGCGCGCGATCCCGCGCCGGCCGTGGCTCCTCGCGCCGATCGACCTGCAGTCGATCAAGGCCGCCGGCGTGACCTTCGTCGCGTCGCTGCTCGAACGGCTGATCGAGGAGCAGGCGCGCGGCCAGCCGGAGCGCGCGTCCGCGATCCGCGGGGAGATGCTCGCGACCATCGGCACCGACCTCCAGGCGCTCAAGCCCGGCTCGCCGAAAGCGATGGCGCTCAAGAAGCTGCTGGTCGAGAAGGGCATGTGGTCGCAATACCTCGAGGTCGGCATCGGCCCCGACGCCGAGATCTTCACCAAGGCGCAGCCGATGTCGGCAGTCGGCCACGGCATGGATGCGGGCCTTCATCCCGACTCGACCTGGAACAATCCCGAGCCCGAGGTCGTCCTCGTCGTCTCGTCGCGGGGCGGATCGTCGGCGCGACGCTCGGCAACGACGTGAACCTGCGCGACGTCGAGGGCCGCTCGGCGCTGCTGCTCGGCCGCGCGAAGGACAACAACGCCTCGTGCGCCGTCGGACCGTTCGTGCGCCTCTTCGACGACGCGTTCACGCTCGACACCGTGCGCGGGATCACGGTGAAGCTCGAGGTGACGGGCCCGGACGGGTTCAAGCTGAGCGGCAGCTCGTCGATCGCGCGCATCAGCCGCGACCCGGCGGACCTCGTCGCGCAGATGATCGGCGCCAATCACCAGTATCCGGACGGCGCGGTGCTCTTCGTCGGCACGATGTTCGCGCCGGTCGAGGACCGCGACGCGCCCGGCCAGGGGTTCACGCACAAGATCGGCGACGTCGTGACGATCTCCGCGCCCGAGCTGGGCGCGCTCACGAACCGCATGGTGCGCTCGTGCGACGCGGCGCCGTGGAACTTCGGCGCGAGCCACCTGATGCGGAGCCTCGCGCAGCGCGGCGTGCTCTAGACGACGCGCGCCGCCGCGTCCGGCGCGCTACTGCTTCCAGCGGCTGAAGACCCGCCGCACGTTCCCCTCGAAGATCTTCTGCTTGTCGGCCGCGCTCACCCAGTCGATCGCGTCGATGTAGCGCTTGGTGTCGTCGTAGTAGTGGCCGGTCTCCGGATCGATCCCCCGGACCGCGCCGACCATCTCGGAGGCGAACAGGATGTTCTCGACCGGGATCACCTTCAGCAGCAGATCGATCCCCGGCTGGTGATAGACGCAGGTGTCGAAGAACACGTTCTTCAGCAGGTGCTCCTTCAGCGGCGGCCGCTTCATGTCCTGCGCGAGCCCGCGGTAGCGCCCCCAGTGGTAGGGCACCGCGCCGCCGCCGTGCGGAATGATCAGCTTCAGGGTCGGGAAGTCCTTGAAGAGGTCGGACGGTCAGGAACTGCATGAACGCCGTCGTGTCGCCGTTGATGTAGTGCGCGCCGGTGGCGTGGAAGTTCGGATTGCAGGACGAGCTGACGTGGATCATCGCCGGCACGTCGAGCTCGACCATCTTCTCGTACAGCGGGTACCACCACTTGTCGGTGAGCGGCGGGTCCTTCCAGTAGCCGCCCGACGGATCCGGGTTCAGGTTGCAGCCGATGAAGCCGAGCTCCTTCACGCAGCGCTCGAGCTCGGCGACGCAGTTCGCCGGCGCGACGCCCGGCGACTGCGGCAGCTGGCACACGCCGACGAAGTTCTTCGGGTAGAGCGACACGCAGCGGTGGATCATGTCGTTGCAGACCTCCGACCACACGCGGCTCGTCGCCGCGTCGCCGACGTGGTGCGCCATCCCGGCCGCCCGCGGCGAGAAGATCGTGACGTCGGTGCCGCGCTCGCGCTGCAGCTTGAGCTGCGCGCCCTCGAGGCTCGCGCGGACCTGGTCGTCGCTGATCTTCAGCGCGCTCTTCGCCGGCGCCGCGCCGCGGCTCTCGAACGCCGCGATCTGCGCTCTTGCGCCAGGCCTCGAACTCGCCCGGAGCGGTGGTGTAGTGGCCGTGGCAGTCGATGATCATGGGTTCCTCGCCTCGCGTGTTTTTCGGACCGGCGCCATTCTATTCCGGGCGGCGCTGATCCGACGGCCCGGTTACGCGGGCGCGCGCGACGCGGCGAAGCGCTCGACGAGATAGTCCACGAAGAGGCGCACCTTCGCCGACAGGTGCTTGCGCGTCGGGTACACGGCGTAGATCGGCGATAACGGCACCGTGTAGTCCGGCAGGAGCCGCACGAGCCGGCCGGCGCGCACCTCGTCGTCGACGATGAAGTCCGGCTCGTAGGCGACGCCGGCGCCGCGCGCCGCCAGCGCCGCGTTCAGATCCCCGCTGTTCGAGTGGACCGTCCCCGAGATGCGCACCGGCTGCTCGCGGCCGTCGGGGCCGCGGAACGGCCACTGATTGCGCGGCGAGGCGTACTCGTAGGTGAAGCAGTTGTGCCGCGCCAGATCCTGCGGCGTCGCGGGCGCGCCGTGCTGCTCGAGATACGCCGGCGACGCGCACAGCACGAGCCGGGTCTCGCCGAGCTTCCGCGCGACGAGGTGCTCGGAGCCGGTCCCGCCGATGCGGATCGCCAGGTCGAAACCCTCCTCGACGAGATCCACGATCCGGTCGGAGAGCTGGACGTCGAATTTCACGTCCGGGTGGCGCGCCAGGAAGCCGGCGATCGCCGGCGCGACCTGGCGCGTACCGAAGTTGACCGAGGTGGTGAGCCGGATCGTGCCGCGGGGCGTGATCGCCGCCTTCGACGCTTCCTGCTCCGCCTCCTGGAGATCGTGCAGCAGTTGCACGGCGCGGCCGTAGAACGCCTGCCCGCTCTCGGTGAGGCTCAGCCGGCGCGTCGTGCGGTTGAGGAGGCGGGTCTGCAGGTGCGCTTCCAGCTCGGCCACCTGGCGCGAGACCGCCGTGGTCGATAGATCCAGGCGCTCGGCGGCGCGGGAAAACCCTCCCGACTCAACCACTTGCGTGAACACCCGCAGGGCGCTGAAGCGATCCATCGAGCGTTATTATCACGATAATAGTGATAATCCTTCAAGTTCTATGTTCTTTATCACTCCTCATAGGACATTCAGAATGAGCGCCGTACCCTCTCAACACACTTATCAGGAGACAAACATGATCGACTCTCGTACCGCCCCTTACGCAGCGCTCGTCCTGCGCGTCGCGCTCGGCGTGATGTTCATCGCCCACGCGCTGCTGAAGTACTCGGTCTTCACGCTGCCCGGAACGGTGAAGTTCTTCGAGTCCATCGGCCTGCCCGGGCCGCTCGCCTACGTGACGTTCTTCGCCGAGCTCATCGGCGGTGCGCTGATCCTCGCCGGCGTGTATTCGCGCTGGGTGTCGGCGGCACTGATCCCGATCCTCATCGGCGCGACCTGGGCGCACGCGGGGAACGGCTGGGTGTTCACGGCGGCGAACGGCGGCTGGGAGTACCCTGCCTTCCTGACGCTGGTGGCAGCCGCGCAGGCGCTGCTGGGCGACGGAAAGTACGCGCTGTCCAACCTGTTCGGCGGCGTCCCTGCACTGCGCACCGCCTGACCGGTGCACGAAATGGCCACCCTGCCCACGCTCTTCATCTCGCACGGCTCGCCGATGCACGCGCTCGAGCCGGGTGCCGCCGGAGTGGCGTGGGCGGGGCTCGCCCGCTCGCTGCCGCGGCCGCGCGCGATCCTCATCACCTCGGCACACTGGGAAACGAACGTGCCGATGCTCACCGGCAACGCGAAGCCGGAAACGATCCACGATTTCTCCGGCTTCCCCGAGCCGCTCTACCGGCTGCGCTACCCGGCGCCGGGCGCGCCCGACGTCGCGCAGCGCGCCCGCACGCTGCTCGGCGACGCCGGCTTCACCGCCGCGATCGACGGCTGCCGCGGGCTGGATCACGGCGCGTGGTCGCCGCTCCTCTACATGTATCCGGAGGCGGACATCCCGGTGGTGCAGCTCTCGCTCCAGCCGGAGCTCGGGCCGCGCCATCACTACCAGCTGGGCCGCGCGCTCGGCGCCCTCGCGAACGAGGGCGTCCTCCTCGTCGGCTCGGGCCACATGACGCACAACCTGCGCGACTGGATGCGCGGCGCGCACGACGCCCCGGTCGCGCCTTACGCGCGCGAATTCCAGTCCTGGGTGCACGAGCGCATCGAAGCGGGCGACCACGAAGCGCTGATCGAGTACCGCAGCCGCGCGCCGCACGCGGTGCGCGCGCATCCGACCGACGAGCACTTCCTGCCGCTCTTCTTCGCGCTCGGCGCGGCGGGCGGCGAGGCCCGCCCCGCGCTCGTCTACGACGCGATCGAGGGCGGCGCGCTGGCGATGGACGCCTACGCGTTCGAGCCCGCTCGGGCTACTGCTCGATCTTGATGTTCGCGGTCCGGGCGATCTCGGCGTAGCGGTCCTGCTCGCGGCGCATGAACGCCGCCATCTCGTCGGGCGTGTTCGACGCGACGTCCATCCCGAGCGAAAGGTAGCGTTCCTTCACGTCGTCGGCGGCGAGCGCCTTCTGGATCTCCGCGGCGAGACGGACGCGGATCTCGCGCGGCGTTCCGGGCGGTGCCATATAGCCGACCCATGCCGCGACGTCGTAGTCGGGAAGGCCGGCGGCCTCCGCCAGCGGCGCCACGTCGGGGAGGCCCGCCGTGCGCTGCTTCGTCGAGACGCCGTAGGCCTTCAGCCGGCCCGATTTGACGTGCGAACCGGTCGCGGCCACCGTCTCGATCGTGTAGGCGATCTCGCCGTTCATGATGTCCGTGAGCGCCGGCACGGTGCCCTTGTAGGGGATGTGGCGCGCCTTGAGCTGGGCCATCGAATTGAAGAGCTCGGTGAACATGTGCGCCGTCGCGCCGGTGCCCGACGAGGAGAACGCGTACTTGTCGGGGCTCGCGCGGACGACCGCGATGAACTCCTTCGCGTTCGCCGCCGGGAACGACGGATGGGTCACGAGCGCGAACGGCACGCGCGCGATCAGGCTGATCGTCGAGAGATCCTTGAGCGGGTCGTACGGCGGCTTCTGCAGCACCGGCATGATGGAGATCGGCCCGCTCGATGCCGCGAGCAGCGTGTAGCCGTCCGGCGCGGCCTTGACCACGGCGTCGGTCCCGATCTGCGCCGCCGGCGCCCGGCCGGTTGTCGGCGACGAACGGCTGCCCGAGCGCCTGCGAGAGCTTGTCGGCGACGATGCGCGCGGCGAGGTCGGTGGCCTGCCCGGGCGGCCACGGGACGATGACCCGGACCGTCCGGCTGGGGTACTGCTGCGCCGACGCCGCACCCGCGAACGCGAGCGCCGCGACGAGCATTGCCAAGCGATTCATACGACCCTCCTCAAGGTGACGCACTTCATTTCGCGCGGTGCGCCGCGGCGTACGCCTGCGCCTCGGCCCGCGTCTCGAACACGTGCGGCGCCATGCCGCGCCGCGACAATCCTTCGCCGAGCTTGGTCCGCAGGAACGCGCTCGTCGAGTATCGCGTCACAGTGTAACCGTAACGCTCGGCGAGGCTGCGGATCATGCCGAAGTAGCGCTCGGCGAGGCGGTCGTCGAGCCGGAAGTTGTCGTAGTTGACCACCACCGAGAACCCGGCCGGCAGCGGCCGGTAGTACACGTCGAGCACGTTGTGCATCCGGTCGACGTCGTCGCGGGTGCGGATCGAGTGCCCCTCGAGGTTGAGGAAGGCGGTGTTGCGCTCGGCGTCGTAGCTCAGCCGCTCGGCGAAATCCATCAGCAGCAGCGTGTCCTCGAGCCCCATCGGGTCGAAACCGAAGATCCGGCCGTCCATGGTCTTCGGCTCGCGCACGATCGGCCGGAAGCGCATGTGCGCGAGGATGTCGCGCTCGACGTCGATGCCCGGGGCGACCTCCGCCAGCTCGAGCCCCGCGGGGGTCAGGCGGAACACGCAGCGCTCGGTGACGTAGAGCACGGTCTTCCCCGCTTCCGCCGCGGCCAGCGCGCCGTTGAACGTGATCTGCTCCACCGCCTCGACGAACTTCGGATGCTTGCCCTCGGTGACGATCCGGAGCTTGCCGTCCTCGATCCGCACCTCGAGGCCGCCGGCGGTGAGCGTCCCGGCGAACACCAGCTTGCGCGCGTTCTGGCTGATGTTGATGAAGCCGCCGGCGCCCGCCAGCTTCGGGCCGAAGCGGCTCACGTTGACGTTGCCGGCGCGGTCGGTCTGCGCCATGCCGAGCACCGCCAGGTCGAGCCCGCCGCCGTCGTAGAAGTCGAACTGCTGGTTCTGGTCGATGATCGCGTCGGCGTTCACCGCGGCGCCGAAGTCGAGGCCGCCCTGCGGCACGCCGCCGATCACGCCCGGCTCGGCGGTGAGGGTGAAGTAGCCCGAAAGGCCCTCCTCCGCCGCCACCGCCGCGACGCCCTCGGGCATGCCGATGCCCAGGTTGACGACGCCGCCGAGGGGCAGCTCGAACGCGGCGCGGCGCGCGATGATCTTCCGCTCGTCGAGCGGCATCGGCGCCTGCGCGCCGAGCGGCGCGCGCGTCTCGCACGAGAACGCCGGGCTGTAGGGCGTGCCGTAGGTCTGCATGTGGTCGGCGGCGCCCGCGACGACGACGCAGTCGACCAGCGCTCCCGGGATCACGACCTGGCGCGGATTCAGCGACCCGGTCGCGGCGATGCGCTCCACCTGCACGATGACGAACCCGCCGGAGTTCTTCGCCGCGGTCGCGATCGCGAGCGCGTCGAGCGTGAGCGCCTCGCGCTCCATCGTGACGTTGCCGGCGTCGTCCGCGGTCGTCCCGCGCAGCAGCGCGATGTTGATCGGGAACGCCTTGTAGTGCAGCCACTCGATCCCGTCGAGCGTGTGCACGCGCACCAGATCCTCGACCGTGCGCGCGTTGATCTTGCCGCCGCCCTGGCGCGGGTCCACGAACGTGCCGAGGCCGACCTTCGTGAACACGCCCGGCCGGCGCGCGCCGATGTCGCGGAAGAGCTGCGAGATGACGCCGAGCGGCAGGTTGTACGCCTCGATGCGCCCGTCCACCGCGAGCGCCGCGAGCTTCGGCACGAGCGACCAGTGCCCGCCGACCGCGCGCCGCACGAGGCCTTCGTGCGCGAGGCGGTTGAGGCCACGCTCCTTGCCGTCGCCCGGCGCGGCGGCGAAGACGAACGTGAGGTCCTTCGGGCCGCCCGACTGGCGGAAGCGCGCCTCGAGCGCGCCGATCAGCGCTTCCGGCGTCCCGGTGCCGACGAAGCCGGAGAACGCGACGGTGTCGCCGTCGCGCACGAGGGCGAGGGCCTGATCGGCGGTGACGAGCTTGTGCTTCATGACCGCGTCGGCGGCCCTAAATCCGCGCCTTGATCCACTCGACGATCGCCGGCGCGAGGATCTTCTGCGCTTTGCTGCCGACGAAGGTGCCGATGTGCCCGCCGGGCACCTCGATCTCGGTGTAGTCGGCGGTGCCGGCGCGGCCCTTGAGGCCGCGGCTGGTCGGCGGCGGGACGATCACATCGTCGGCCGCGAAGATGTTGAGCACCGGCATCTTCACGTTGCCGAGGTCGACCCGTTTGCCGCCGAGCACGATCTCGTTCTTCACCAGGCGGTTCTTCATGTAGAAGTCGCGCAGCCACTCGCGCAGGACCTCGCCCGGATGATCGGGCCGGTCGGCGATCCAGCGCTCCATGCGGAGGAAGCCCTTGAGCTTCGCCGGGTCGTCGACGATTTTGACGAGGTCGGTGGTGTACTTCGCGATGTTGTTGACCGGGTTCATCATCAGGAAGGTGAACCCGACGATCGGGCCGGGCAGGCTGCCCCAGGCGTCGACCATGAGGTCGACGTCCTCGTCGCGCCCGCCGCGCGTCCAGAGGTTCATGTAGCCCGACGCCGGCTTCACCTGGCCACGGTCCGCGTGGAAGTCGACCGGCGTGACGGTGAGGATCAGGTTCTTGATCTTCTCGGGGTGAAGCGCGGCGTAGCAAAGGCTGAACACCCCGCCCTGGCAGATGCCGAGCAGGTTGATCTTGTCGGCCCCGCTCCGTTCGCGGACGACGTCCACGCAGTCGTCGAGATAGCCGTTCACGTAGTCGTCGATCCCGAGCCAGCGCTGCGCGCGCTTCGGCTTGCCCCAGTCGACGACGTACACGTCGAGCCCCTGGGCGAGCAGCTTCTTCACGAACGACCGGTCCTGCTCGAGGTCGATCATCTGGTAGCGCCCGATCAGCGCGTACGAGATGAGCACCGGGACCGGCAGCGGCTTCTCCACCAGCGGGCGGTAGCGGTGCAGCGTGACCGAGTCGCTGCGGAACACCTCGTCCTTGGGCGTCAGCGCGATCTCGATCTCGTCTTCCCTGAGCGCGGCCAGCAGCTTCGCGCCGCGCCCGACCTTCTCGCGGACATCGGCGAGCTCCTTGGCCAGCGCCGCCGGCGAGACGTCGAGCAGCGGCTTGTCGGCCGTTCTGGCGGTAGCTTTCGTACCCATGTCAGCCGGCGCCTTTGCGCAGCGCGCGCACTTCCTTGCGCAGCTCGTGGATCATCCGGTACGCCTCGTCGACCTCGGCGCGCGTCGGGACGTTGTAGATCTCGCTCACCAGCTCGACCACCCGGTTCTGCGCAACGCGCAGGCGCGACGCCGCACGCATCGCCGCCGCCGAGACTGCGACCCCCGCGTCCGACTGCAGCGCCTCGTGCGCGACCGGGTCGAGCGCGCGGGTCCAGGCGGCGAGGAACGCCTGCACGTCGGCGAACGAGTCGCCGCGCGCCTGCATCGCCTTCAGCTCGTCGCCGAAGCGCGCCTGCGCCTTCTGCCAGATCTCGCCGAAGAGCTTCCAGACCGCGCCTTGCGATTCCCGCGCGGCGAGGTCGGCGGCGCCGACTTCGGTCATGGCATCGGCGAGCTGCGAGTAGACGCCCCAGCCCACGGCGTCGTGCGCACCGGCGAAGACGTGCCGGAAGCCCGCGAGCAGCGGGTTGCCGGCGAACGCGCCAGGGAGCGCGCCCGCGAGCGAGGTTGCGTCGAGCGGCCCTGCGAACGCACCCTTCGCGTCCGTGCCCGGCATCGCCGCCGGGAATGCGGCCGACTTCTTCATCCACTCCAGGATCTTGGCCGGGTCTTCCCAGTGCATACCCTTCGCCGACTTCATCTGCTCGACGAGCCCCGCCATCGACCGTTGGTAGGTCTCGAGGAAGGCGCCGATCGCTTTCGCAAACTCGGGGGGTGGCCGCCCGCTTCTGCGGCCGGCGGCGGCGCAGCCGATGCAGCGCGCTTCTCTTTTGCCATCGTTAGAACACCACCACCTGCCGGATCGCCTTGCCCTCGTGCAGGCGATCGAAGCCCTCGTTGATCTCGTCGAGCTTCAGCCGGTGGGTGAGCAGGCGGTCGACCGGCAGCCGCCCCTGGCGGTAGAGCGCGATGTAGCGCGGCAGGTCGCGCACCGGCACGCAGGTGCCGATGTAGCTGCCCTTGATCGTGCGCTCCTCGGCGACGAGGCCGACCTGCGCGGCAGCGAGAAGTTCGCGCTCGGCGGCGGCAGGCCGGCGGTGACCGTGGTGCCGCCGCGGCGGGTGATCTTGTACGCGAGCTCCATCGCCTTGACCGAGCCGGCGAGCTCGAACGCATAGTCGACGCCGCCCGCGGTCGCGGCGCGCACTTCCTCGGCGGTCGTGTCCGTTGCGCGCGTTGAACGTGTCGGTCGCGCCGAGCTTGCGTGGCGAACTCGAGCTTGTCGTCGGCGAGGTCGATGGCGACGACGCGCCGCGGCGCCGGCCGCGACCGCGCCGAGCAGCGAGGCGAGCCCGACGCCGCCGAGCCCGACGACCGCCACGCTCGCGCCCGCGGGGACCTTCGCGGTGTTGACCACCGCGCCGACGCCGGTGAGCACGGCGCAGCCGAAGAGCGCCGCCTGGTCGAGCGGCAGCTCCGGGTCGACCTTGACGAGCGAGCGGCGCGACACCGTCGCGTACTCGGCGAACGCCGACACGCCGAGGTGATGGTTGACCGGCTCGCCGTTGCGCTTGAGCCGCCGCGCGCCGGAAAGCAGCGTGCCGTCGGTGTTGGCCGCCGCGCCCGGCTCGCAGAGCGCCGGCCGCCCCTCCGAGCACGGCAGGCAGTGCCCGCAGCTCGGCACGAACACCATGACGACGTGGTCGCCCTTCTTCAGGTCGTCGACGCCGGGGCCGACTTCCTCGACGATGCCGGCGGCCTCGTGACCGAGCGCCATCGGCGTCGGGCGCGGGCGGTCGCCGTTGATCACCGAGAGATCGGAGTGGCAGAGCCCCGCGGCGGCCATCTTCACCAGCACCTCGCCGTGGCCCGGTCCGTTCGAGGTCGATCTCGTCGATCGAGAGCGGGCGCGACTTGGCGTAGGGAGGCGTGGCGCCCATCGCGTTGAGCACTGCGGCGCGAATCTTCATTGCAGATCTCCGGCTAGAGCGGCGACTTGAGGTTCTTGAGCCGCTCGGTGAGCTTCATGTTCTCCGAGTAGTCGACCGGGCAGTCGACGATCGCGACGGTGTCGTCGGCGAGCGCGCGCTTGAGCGTCGGCAGGAGGTCGGCGGTCTTCTCCACCCGGTAGCCTTTCGCGCCGAAGCTCTCCGCGTACTTCACGAAGTCGGGGTTCTTGAAGGCGATGTGGCTCGGCCGGCCGAAGTGGCGGAGCTGGTGCCAGGTGATGAGCCCGTACTCCGAGTCGTTCCAGATCAGGATCACGATCGGCGCCTTCATCCGGATCGCCGTCTCGATCTCCTGCGAGTTCATCATGAAGCCCGCGTCGCCGGTGACGGTCACGATCTTGCGATCGGGGTAGGCGAGCTTGGCCGCGATCGCGCCGGGCACGCCGATGCCCATGGACGCGAACCCGTTGGAGATGATGCAGGTGTTCGGCTCCTGCGCCTGGTACATCCGCGCCATCCACATCTTGTGCGCGCCGACGTCCGAGATGACGATGTCCCCCGGCGCGAGCGCCTGGCGCAGATCCCACACGATCTTCTGCGGCTTGACCGGGAAGCCCTGGTCCTCGGCGTACTGCGCGCGGTCGGCGACCACCGCCTGGCGCACGCCCTTGAACGGGTTGGCCGGCCGCGGCTTGGTGCGCACGGCGATGGCACGGAGCGACTCGCCGATGTCGCCGAGCACGCCGGTCGCCACGATGTAGCGCTCGTCGACTTCCGCCGGCAGCGCGTCGATGTGCACGATGATCTTGTCGCCGTCCGGGTTCCACATGTCGGGGTGGTACTCGACCATGTCGTAGCCGACGCAGATCACCACGTCGGCCTTCTCGAACGCGAACCACGGCAGGTCGCGTGCCTTGAGGCCGATCGTCCCGAGGAAGAGGTCGTCCGAGAACGGCACCACGCCCTTCGCCATGAACGTGTTGGCGACCGGAATGCGGAGCACGTCGACGAAGCTCCGCAGCGATTCGGTCGCGCCCTGGCGGATGACGCCGTTGCCGGCGAGGATCACCGGGTACTTCGCCGCCGCGATGATCCGCGCCGCCTCCTCGATCTTGAAGT
>CAVXND010000068.1:0-80219 GCA_963762785.1 uncultured beta proteobacterium | reverse complement strand
AGAAAGCATTCGAGGCGTGGCAGGGCTCGCATCACGACCTCGCGATGCAGCCGGCGAGCGAGAAGACCGTGCTCGGCAACTTCGACAACGCGAAGTTCGCGTACGCCGGCACGACCTCGACCTTCTTCAAGCGCGACGGGAAGTTCTTCGTCAACACCGACGGCCCCGACGGCAAGCTCGCCGACTACGAGCTGAAGTACACCTTCGGCGTGACGCCGCTGCAGCAGTACCTGATCGAGTTCCCCGACGGCCGGATGCAGGCGCTCTCGATCGCCTGGGACGCGCGGCCGAAGAGCGCGGGCGGGCAGCGCTGGTTCCATCTCTATCCCGGCGAGAAGGTGACGCACAAGGATCCGCTGCACTGGACGAAGCCGAGCCAGAACTGGAACTTCATGTGCGCGGACTGCCACTCGACCAACCTGCGCAAGGGCTACGACGAGGCCGCCAACCGCTTCAAGACGACCTGGTCGGAGGTGAACGTCGCCTGCGAAGCGTGTCACGGACCGGGCTCGAACCACGTCGCGTGGGCGAAGAAGGAGGGCGACTGGAAGCGCCTCGACGCGTCCGGCAAAGGGCTCGCCGTCGCCCTCGACGAGCGCCGGGGCGTGTCGTGGGCGATGAACGCCGAGACCGGCAACGCGAGCCGCAGCCGGCCGCGCGAGACGGCGCGGGAGATCGAGGTCTGCGCCCGGTGCCACGCGCGCCGGTCCCAGATCTCGGACGAGTACGTTCACGGCCGGCCGATGGGCGACACGCTCATCGTCTCCCCGATCGAGAACGGCCTGTACTGGCCCGACGGCCAGATGCGCGACGAGGTCTACAACCACGGCTCGTTCGCGCAGAGCAGGATGTTCGCGAAGGGCGTGACCTGCAGCGACTGCCACGACCCGCACTCGCTGAAGCTCCGCGCGCCGGACAACGGCGTTTGCGCGCAGTGCCATCTGCCGTCGAAGTACGACGCGCCGGCCCACCATCATCACCAGGCCGGATCGAAGGGCGCGGCGTGCGCGGCGTGCCACATGCCGACCACGACCTACATGGTGGTCGACCCGCGGCACGACCACAGCATGCGCATCCCGCGGCCGGATCTGTCGGTCAAGCTCGGCACGCCCAATGCGTGCACGAACTGCCATGCCGACAGGAAGGCGCAATGGGCGGCCGACGCGGTGCAGAAGTGGTACGGACGCGCGCCCGGCGGCTACCAGGCGTTCGGCGAAGCCTTCGCCGCGGCGATGCGCCACGCCCCGGACGCGCGGTCGCAGCTCATGAAGATCGCCGGCGACGCGGCGCAGCCGGCGATCGTCCGCGCCGGCGCGCTCGAGCGGCTCGCATCCGATCCGACGCCGGTCGTGATCGAGCTCGCGTCGAACGCCTTGAACGATCCCGACGAGCTGGTGCGCCGGAGCGCGGTCGACGTGCTGTCCGGTGCGGACCCTGCCGTGCGGCTGCGCTTCCTACCGCGCATGCTCGACGATCCGGTGCGCGCGGTGCGGATCGCCGCGGCGCGCTCGCTCGCGGCGCTTCCGTCCGAGCGCATTCCGGCCGACCGCCGGGCGTCGTTCAATCGCGCGCTCGACGAATACCTCGCCGCCCAGCGCTTCAACGCCGACCGGCCCGAAGCGCATTCGAACCTCGGCGCGCTGCACGCCGAGCGCGGCGAGCTCGAGCAGGCCGAGGCCGAGTACCGGCGCGCGCTCGAGCTCGCGCCGGAAGCCGTGCAGCCGGCGATCAACCTGGCGGATCTCTATCGCACGCGCGGCAACGAGGACCGGGCAGCGGAGGTGCTGCGCAGCGCGCTGAAAACGAACCCGGCTTCCGCGACGCTGCATTACGCGCTCGGCCTGACCTATGCGCGGCAGAAGCGCAAGGCCGAAACGCTGGCCGAGCTCGCCGAGGCCGTGCGGCTCGCGCCCGACGTGCCGCGCTACGCGTACGTCTACGGCGTGGCGCTGCACTCGTTTGGCGACACCGCCAAGGGGATCGCGGTGCTCGAGAAGGCGCACCAGCGCTTTCCGGGCGATCGCGCGATACTACAGGCGCTCGCGACGATGGCGCGTGACCGCGGCGACCGGGCGAAGGCGCTGGCCTACGCCGAACAGCTGGTCGCGGTCGCGCCCGACGATGGGCAGGCCCAGGCGCTTCTCAAGGAGCTGCGCCGGTAGCCGGGGGGAGGGGGCGGGTGCCCATTTGACCGGGATCAAGTGCGCTCGGTCGGGGGCGATTAGTGTGTTCGTCTCTCCAACGAAAGGAGTACCGCTCATGAAACTTCACCACCTCCTCACCACCGCAGTCCTGTCCCTGTCGCTCGCCGCCGGCAGCGCGCTCGCGCAGGACGAGAAGGCCAAGAAGCAGGCCGAGATCCGCAAGGTCACGGCGACCTCGCTCGAGAGGTTCTACAAGGCCGACCCGAAGCTGAAGGAAGCGGTCGCGAACGGCGCCGGGCTACGCCGTCTTCACCACCTACGGCTTCAGCTTCATCCTCGGCGGCGCGGGCGGCAAGGGCTCGCCCAGGACAACAAGACGAAGAAGGTCGACCTACATGGACATGGCGCAGGCGAGCGCGGGCCTGCAGGTCGGGGCCGCGCGAGAGCGAGACGCTGATCATCTTCAAGAACGCCGCAAGCCCTGCAGAAGTTCATCGACAAGGGCTGGGAAGCGAGCGGCGGCGCCGTCGCGCAGGCGGGTGCGGGCGGCAAGTCGGCCGGGCCAGACGCCGGCGCGCAGGTGATCGCCGACGCCTCGTACTACACGCTGACGCAGAACGGGCTGCAGGCGGGCGTCGCGGTCGCCGGGACGAAGTACTGGAAGGACAAGGACCTCAACTGAGCGCCTGACCGCGCGGATCGCGGGCCGGTCGTCGGCACCACCGCCGAGGCCGGCCGCGACGCCGCGGTGTGTGGCTTTCCTACTGGTCGCGGCTGCAATACGTACGTATTGACGCAGATCGGGCCGTGGGCTATTTTCGCCCGATGCCCGCCGCCCCAAGTCCGCTCAGCTCCAGATCCGCGTCTCGCCGGCGGAGAAGGCCGCCATCCAGCGTGCCGCGCGGCGCGCCGGAATGGACATGTCGGCCTACGTCCTTGCCCGGGTGCTGCCGGTCCTGGCGCGCCGATTTCAGGAGCTCACCGCCGCCTGCCGGGATCCCCAGGGCGAGCGCTTTGCGCTCGCGGAGCTCAACTCCTGGCTGGCAGGGTCGGCGCCGGCGAGCTGCGTGACGCGATCGCTTCGCCGCCGGCGTCCGGGCTGACGCCGTACCTCGCCAACTACGTCGCGGCGATGGTGGAGTACGCCTGCGCGCGGGCGGGTACCCCGCCGCCGGCGTGGGCGGGCGCGATCGCGCCGCTGGCCGAGCCGGTGTTCGGTTCGGGGCTCACGAGCCTTCGGCTCCACCTCCTTACCCGTTCGCCCGCGCCGTTCCGGCGGCGGAACATCTTCATCGACGCGACCGTCGGCGATCGCGTGTGAGATGGCCGCGATCACGGACAAGGACATCCGGCGGCTGTTCGGGTTGCTGAACGAGGAACTGCGGCGAGCGGGCACCGAAGGCGAGCTCTTCCTCGTGGGCGGCGCGGTGATGTGTCTCGCGTACGCCGCCCGGCCCTCCACGCAGGATGTCGACGCGCTGTTTCGCCCGGCCCGCGAGGTTCGCGAGGCGGCGGCGCGTGTCGCCGTGCACGCGGGGATCGTCCGACTGGCTAACGACGGCGTCAAGGGCTTCCTGAGCGAGCGCGGCGAGTTCAGTCCCTTCCTCGAGTTGGACCATCTGCGGGTGATGGTCGCGCAGCCCGCCTACCTGCTCGCGATGAAGTGTCTGTCGTTCCGGATCGGCGCGGAGTTCCACGACGAGGACGACGTCCGCTACCTGCTCCGGCATCTCGGCGTCGGGAGCTACGACCAGGCCGTCGCGGCGATCACGCGGTTCTATCCGCTCGAGCGTTTCCCGCAGAAAACCTTGTACGCGCTCGGAGAACTGCTGCCGAAGCAGACTTGAGGTCGCGCGGTGCGGTGCGCAGTCGGCCGCGGCGGTATGCTCCGGCGCTCGCAACCGGAACGGGAGAAACGAAGCCATGCATTTCCTCGCCCGCGCGGCCGCCCTCGCGCTCGCCCTGATCGTCTTCCCCGCCGGCGGCGCCCTCGCGCAAGCCTGGCCGGCAAAGCCGCTCCGGCTGATCGTGCCGTTCCCGCCCGGCGGACCGACCGATCTCGTCGGCCGCGCGGCGGCGGACATCCTGCGCGAGGATCTCGGCCAGCCGGTGATCGTCGACAACCGTCCGGGCGGAAACGGAACGGTGGGGGTGGGCGTGCTCGCCAAGTCGGCGCCCGACGGCTACACCATCGGCCTCACGGCGATCACGCTCGCGACGGCGCCGCACCTCGGGCCGGTGCCGTTCGACTCGCTCAACGATTTCTCGCCGATCTCCAATCTCGTCTCGATGACGCCGTTGATCGTCGCGAATCCCGCGCTCCCGGCCAGCAACTTCACCGAGTTCGTGGCCTACGCGCGCGCGAACCCCGGCAAGCTGTCGTACGGGACGCCCGGCGTGGCGACGGTGCCGCACCTCGCCGCCGAAATGCTGCAGTCCGCGGCCGGGATCAAGCTGGTGCACGTGCCGTACAAGGGGGCTGCGCAGCAGATCCAGGATCTGCCTCGCCGGCGCGACGCTGGTCGACTTCCAGAGCTCGCTCGTCATCGCCCTGCCGCAGGTGAAGGCGGGGAAGCTCAAGCCGATCGCCGTGCTCACCCCCAGGCGCTCGCCGCTGCTGCCCGACGTCCCGACAGTCGTCGAGTCGGGCTACCCGGCGATCACCGTGGCGCCGTGGTTCGGCCTCGGCGGCCCGGCCGGATTGCCGCGCGAGAGCGTCGCGCGCATGAACGCGGCGCTCGTAAAAGGCATGAAGTCGAAGGAGATCGTCGATCGCTTCGACGCGATCGGCGCGACGGTGCACACCTCGACGCCCGAGGAATTTGCCGCCTACATCCGGGCCGAATACAGCCGCTGGGGCGAGGTGATCCGCAAGGCGGGCATCAAGCCGGAATAAGGGGTGGCCCACCCCCTTGACGCTATGCAGCACCGGGGTGCCTTGCAGATCGTAAGCTAGGCAACTATCCTGTGCGGCATGCTCCGCGAGGACCTGTCGCGCAACTTCGGCTTCCTGCTCACGGACGTGGCGCGCCTGATGCGCACCATCTACGACCGGCGGGTGAAGTCGCTCGGGCTCACGCGCTCGCAGTGGTGGGTGCTCAACCATCTGTTTCGCGGCGACGGCGTGACGCAGACCGAGCTCGCCGACACGCTCGAGATCGAGAAGCCGACCCTCGGACGGCTCCTCGACCGGCTCCAGGCGAAGGGGTGGGTGCGCCGCGAAGCCGACGCGCGCGACGGCAGGGTCTGGCGGGTGTACCTCACCGCCGAGGTCGAGCCGGCGATGCGCACGCTGCGCACGGTCGCGGCCGAGCTGCGGCGCGATGCGCTCGCGGGGCTGAGCGCGGCGGAGCGCGAGCGCTTCGTCGACACGCTGCTCGGGATCCGGTCGAATCTCGTCAGGATGCAGGGAGGCGCGCCCGAGACGGCCGCGCGCCGCGCGCGCCGCAATGGCTGAGCCGGGGACACCCAAGCCTTTCGTCGCGCGCAAGGCGCTGCGCGCCGTGCTCCTCGTCGGCGTGCCGCTCGTCGCCGCGTCCGCAGCGCTCTACTTCTACGCCGCCGGCGGGCGCAACGTGGAAACCGACAACGCCTACGTCAAGTCCCACATCATCACGGTGAGCGCGGAAGTCGCCGGGCGCGTCGCCGCGGTCGAGGTGCGCGACAACCAGGCGGTCGCGGCCGGCGCGCCCCTGTTCCGGATCGATCCGGCGCCGTTCGAGGTGGCGATCGCCAAGGCCGACGCGCAGATGGCGGTGGTGCGCACCGACCTCGCGTCCCTGCGCGCGGAGTACCGGGTCGCGCTCGCCGAAGCGAGGGAAGCCGAGGAGCGGATCGACTTCACCACCCGGCAGCTCGAGCGCCAGCGGCAGCTGAAGGAGCGCGGCATGGGCCGCGAGGACACGTTCGACGAGGCGCGGCACAACCTCGACGTCGCGCGCGCGCGGCTCGGCGCAGTCCACGAGCGCGCGGCGCGCGCGCTCGCCGCGCTCGGCGGCGATCCGAACCTGCCGCCCGAGCGCCATCCGCGCTTTCTCGAGGCGCAGGCCGCGCGCAGCGCCGCGCAGCTCGATCTCGCGCACACCCGCGTGACCGCCCCGGCCGCCGGCGTCGTGAGCAACATGCGGCTGCAGGCCGGCGAGTACGTCGCGCGCGGCGTGCCGGTGTTCACGCTGATCCAGAGCGGCGAGACCTGGATCGAGGCGAACTTCAAGGAGACGCAGCTCGCCGGCGTGCGCGTCGGGCAGTCGGCGCGGATCGTGGCCGACGCCTACCCCGGCGTCGAATGGCCCGCGCGGGTGAGCGCGATCGCGCCGGCGACGGGCGCGGAGTTCGCGCTGCTGCCGCCGCAGAACGCGACCGGGAACTGGGTGAAGGTGGTGCAGCGCGTGCCGGTGCATCTCGCGATCGAGCAGTCCGCCGACCGGCCGCCCCTGCGCGCGGGCATGACGGTGACCGTGAGCGTCGACACCGGCCGCAGCCGCGGCCTGCCCGAGTTCATCGGCAAGCTCACCCGCTGATCTCCGCTCGTGAGCACGCCGGGCCGTCCCGAGGGCGAACCCCGAGCGCGACGCGCGAGGGTGGTCCGATGAGCACGCCGGCGCTGACCCTGGCCGACGAAACAGGTGCCGGCGTGGCGCTCCGCCGGGCGCTCGTGCTCGGCACCTGCACCGCGGTGACCTTCCTGTACGCGATGACGGTTACCGTCGCCAACGTGTCGCTGCCGCAGATGCAGGGCGCGCTCTCGGCGACGCAGGACCAGATCGCCTGGGTGCTGACCGCCAACCTCGCGGCGACCGCGGTCGCGACGCCGCTCGCGGGCTGGCTCGTGTCCCGCTTCGGCCGACGCAATCTGTGCAGCGGGTGCGTGCTCGCCTTCGGGGCCGCGTCGCTCGCCTGCGGTCTCGCGGAGTCGCTCGAGCAGCTCGTGCTCTTTCGTGCGCTGCAAGGCGCCTTCGGCGCGCCGCTCGCGCCGGCGTCGCAGGCGATCATCCTCGAGACCTATCCGCGCCGACAGCACGGCGCGGTGATCGCGATCTACGGCATGGGCTCGGTGCTCGGCCCGATCGTGGGCCCGGTGGTCGGCGGTTACCTGAGCGAGACCTACGACTGGCGCTATGTGTTCTACATGATCGTGCCGTTCAGCGCGGCGGCGCTCGCCGGCACGTGGTTCTTCATCCGCGATCGCGAATCCCCCCTCAAGGTGCGGCTCGACTGGCTGGGCTTCCTGCTCCTCGCGGCGGCGCTCGCGAGCCTGCAGGTCATGCTCGACCGCGGCGAGCGCGCCGACTGGTTCGACTCCGCCGAGATCGTCGTCTACGCTGCAGTTGCCGTGGTCGCGCTGTACGCGTTCGTCGTGCACAGCCTCACCGCGGAGCGGCCGTTCCTCCAGCCGGCGCTGCTCCGCGACCGCAACTTCACCATCGGGCTCACGCTCATCTTCGTCTTCGGCATGCTCAACTTCACGCCGATGACCCTGCTGCCGCCGATGCTGCAGGGCGTGAGCGGCTACCCCGAGTCGGTGATCGGCTTCGTGCTCGGCGCCCGCGGCCTCGGGACACTCGTCGCGTTCTCCGTCATGATCTTCGCCAGCCGCTTCGACCCGCGCGCGATGATCGTGCTCGGCTTTCTGCTGCAGGCGTTCGCGGGCTGGCAGCTCACGCAGCTCGACATGAACCCGAGCGCCGAGGGCGTGTTCTGGCCGATGGCGCTGCAGGGCTTCGGCGTCGGCGTGCTGTGGGTGCCGATCACGATGGTGACCTTCGCGACGATCAACCAGGCGTCGACGGCGGAGGGCGCGGCGGTCTACCACATGGTCCGCAACGTCGGCTCGAGCATCCACATCTCGCTCAGCACCGCGGTAGCGGTGCGCATGGCGCGCACGAACTACTCCGAGCTCGCGCCCGCGGTGTCGCCCTACAACGAGGCGCTGACGATGCCCTGGGTGACCGGCGCCTGGAACGTCCACGACCCGGCCGGGCTCGCCGCGGTCGCGCGCGAGGTCGCGCGTCAGGCCGCCATGCTCGGCTACATCGACGCGTTCGTGTTCTACATCGCGACCGCGCTCGTCGTCCTGCCGCTCGTCCTGCTCGTGCGCTGGAAGCGGTAGGGCTCGGCCGTCGGCGGCGACGCCCGTCAGCCAGCCGCCTTGAGCGAGCGCGTGATCGGCAGCTTGCCGCGCACGGTGAGCGAGAACTCGTAGGCCTCGGCCCGCGCGTAGTAGAGCGAGTGCTCGCGCGGCACGCCCGCGGCGTTGTACGAGACCCGCTCGAACACCATCAGCGGCGTGCCCTTGGGGAGGCCGAGCGGCCGCGCGAGGTCGGCGCTCGCACGCTCGTACCGGATCGACACGTCGGCGCGCGCGATACGCTCGTGCAGGATCTTCTCGAGGATCGAGTAGGTCGGATTGCGGTCCACCTGTTCGCGCGTCAGCCGGGTGCGCCCGGTGTCCAGATACATCGACCCCACGGCGAACGGTTTCCCGCGCAGCACGTAGAGCCGCCGCCAGTGCACCAGCTTGCGCAAGCCGGTGCCGAGGCGTCCGGCAATCCGCGCCGGCGGGGCCGCCTGGCCGAAGTCGAGCAGCTGCATCTGCGGCTCGAGCCCCTGCGCGACCAGCTCGTCGTAGATGCCGCGCAGCTCGAGGAGGTCGTGGTGCACGAGGGGACCGGCGACGAAGGTGCCCTTGCCCTGCTTCCGGATCACGAGCCGATCGCGTGCGAGAGCATCCACCGCCTGCCGCGCGGTGATGCGGGACACCCCGAACCGGCGGATGAGCTGCGGCTCGGTCGGGATCCGGTCGCCCGGCCGGTAGTCGCCACGCGCGATCGCGTCGCGCAGCTGCTCGGCGAGCTGGCGGTACATCGCGACGTGGCTGTCGCGCGCGAGCGGGATCACCTTCGCCTCGCGGTGCGGCTTCACGGCTCGATCCGCCGGCCGGTCGCCCGGTCGAACACGTGCAGCTTCTCCGGGTCGACGCGCACGTGCACCTGCGCGCCTTCCGCGAGCCGCGTCCGGCCCGGGCTCTTCACGCGCAGCGGCTGGCCGCCGAAGTCGAGATCGACGATCACGTCCTCGCCCAGCAGCTCGCACAGCGTCACGACAGCCGCCGCGCCCGCCGCGCCCAGCGACACCTCCGAGGGCCGCACGCCGAGCGTCACTTCGCGCTCGCCGAGCGAGGCGAGCCGCGGTGCCTCGAAGCTCGCGCCGCCGACCGTCACGCGTCCGCCCGCGAGCCGCCCGGGCAGCACGTTCATCGGCGGGTTCCCGAGGAAGGCGGCGACTTCGACCGTGGCGGGCCGGCTGAACACCTCCTCCGGCGTGCCGATCTGGACGATGCGCCCGTCCATGAAGATCGCCATGCGATCGGAGAGCGACATCGCCTCTTCCTGGTCATGGGTGACGTAGACCGCGGTCACGTCGAGCGAGCGCTGCAGCCGCTTCAGCTCGACGCGCGTCTCGATCCGCAGCTTGGCATCGAGGTTGGACAGCGGCTCGTCGAGCAGGAAGAGCGCGGGCTTGCGCACGATCGCGCGCGCGAGCGCGCAGCGCTGCTGCTGGCCGCCGGAGAGCTGCCCGGGCCGCCGCTCGAGGAGATGCCCGATGCGCACGCGCGCCGCGGCTTCCTGCACCGCCGCGGCGATCTCCGCCGCCGGCGTGCGGATCATCTTCAGCGGGAACGCGATGTTGTCGAACACCGTCATGTGCGGATAGAGCGCGTAGCTCTGGAACACCATCGCGACGTCGCGGTCGCCCGGCGGGAGCAGCGTCGCGTCGGCGCCGTCGAGGTACACGAACCCGTGGGTCGCGGTCTCGAGGCCGGCGATGATGCGCAGCGTCGTCGTCTTGCCCGAGCCGGAGGGCCCGAGCAGCGAGAAGAACTCCCCCGGCCGGATCTCCAGGTCGACGTCGCGCAGCACGTTCGTGTCGCCGAACGACTTGCCGACACCGGCCAGCTTCACTTCGCCGCGGCGGGTCATCGTGCCGTCATCTCCGGGTCACGCCTTTGACCGCGCCGGCCGAGAGTCCGGCGACGATGTGCTTCTGCGCCGCGATGCCGAGCGCGATCACCGGCAGCATCGCCATCAGCGCCGCCGCCGCGAGCTGCGCCCACTGCGTCTGCTCGGTGTTGATGTAGTTGTACATCGACACCGTCACCGGCTTGACCGTGGCGCCGCCGAGGATCACGGCGAAGAGGAACTCGTTCCACGCGTTCAGGAACACGAACACCACGGTGACCCCGATGGCGCCCCGCGCCTGCGGCAGCACGACGTGCCAGAACGCCTGCAGGCGGCTCGCGCGGTCGAGGAGCGCGGCTTCCTCCATCTCGCGCGGGATGTCCTCGAAGTACGACACCAGCAGCCAGATCGCGAACGGGAGCGAGAAGGTCAGGTAGATGAGGACGAGGCCGCGGTAGCTGTCCATCCAGCCGATGCGGTTCATGATCAGGAAGTACGGGATGATCAGGCCGATCGGCGGCACGAGCTGCGTCGCGAGCACGTAGAAGCCGAGCGGCCTGCGGCCGGGCAGCTTGAGCCGCGCGAACGCGTACGCGGCCGGCACGGCGATCACGATGGTGAGGATGGTCGTGGCGACGGCGATGATCAGGCTGCTCGTGAGGTTCGGCACGATGTTCGTCGGGCCGGTGAGCACCTCGCGGAAGTTCTTGACGGTCGCGTCGAACACGATCGTCGGCGGGTAGGCGAGCACCTCCTTCTCGTCCTTGAACGAGGTCAGGACCGCCCACAGCACCGGCACCGTCCAGACCGCCAGCAGGACGGCGGCGGTCGCCATGACGATTGCGCTCCGCACGGTGCTACGTTTCATTTCGCCCGCCGCAGGTGGAACAGCAGCGCCGCGACCGCCATGGTGAGAACGAGCAGCACCACCGCCGCGGAGGCGCCGTAGCCGAGCGAGAGCTCGGCGAACGACACGCGGTACGCGTACAGGTTGATGATCTCGGTCGCGGTCCCCGGCCCGCCGCCGGTCGCGGCGTAGATCGCCGCGAAGGCCGACAGGGCCACCGTCATGCGCAGGATCACCACGATCACGATCGCCGGCCGGATGAGCGGCAGGGTGATGTGCACGAACCGCCGCCAGGCGCTCGCGCGGTCGATGCGCGCCGCTTCATAGAGGTCCGCCGGCAGCGCGGCGAGCGCGGCGAGCAGATAGAGGAAGACGAACGGCGTCCACTGCCAGGTGTGGATCGCGATCACCGAGACCCGGGCGAGCTGCGGGTCGCCGAGCCAGTTGTGCGAGCCGAGGCCGAGCGCGCGCGACGCGAAGTCGACGATGCCGAAGTCCGGCGTGAGCATCAGCGTGCGCCAGAAGAGGCCCGCCACCACCGGCGCGAGGACGATCGGGATGATGGCGACGATCCGGAACGCCCACTGCGCGCGCGGGATCTGCAGGATGAGGAGCGCCATCCCGAGCCCGATCACGAGCTGCAGCGCGACCGTCACGCCGGTGTAGATCACGGTGAAGCCGAGCGCCCCCCAGAAGCGCCGGTCCTCCCACATCCGGACGTAGTTCTCGGCGCCGACGAACCGGTCCATGCCCGGCATCGCCAGGTTGATGTTCTGCAGGCTCTGCCAGAGGAGGTAGAGGAGCGGGAAGGTGGTCGTTACGACGAGCACCAGCACGCCCGGTGCCGCGAGCGCGAGCGCGAAGCGTCTCTCCGGGCGCTCGGCGACGGCGAGACGCTGCGCCGGCGTCATGCCTGGGCGCGCGGCCGCTAGCCGCGCATGATGCGCTCGACCTGCACCTGCGCGTCGTCGAGCGCCTGCTTGGGCTTCGTCTGGCCGACGAGCGCGGCCTGCACGATCTTCGCCATCGTCTCGCCGATCGCCGGCCACTGCGGCACGCGCGGGCGCCAGTCGACGTCGGTGTCCAGGGCGAGGCTCTCGAGCGAGACCGGCACCAGCTGGTCGCTGGCCTCGGCGAGCGTCTTGGCGTACGGGCCGCTCTTCCACATCGGGAGGCGATTCACGCCGAAGCGCTTGCCCGGCCCCTTGAACGCGTACGAGGTGCGAATCTGCGTCTCCTCGCAGCACGCCCACTGGATGAAGAGCCACGTCGCCTGGCGTGCCGGCACCGGCAGCGCGCTGTTGATCGGCATCGCCCAGTTCCAGATCGAGGTCACGCGCCGCCCCGACGGTCCCTTGGGCCAGCGCGCGAAGCCGAGCTTGCCGACGACCTTCGAGCGCTCCGGGTTCGCGATCACCGTCACCGCGGTGTGGCCGTCGATGTAGCAGCCGATCGTCCCCTGCGCGAACGCGTCGGCGATGTCCGGCCAGTTCCAGTTCTGCGCCGCCTGCGGCGCATAGGCGTTGTTCGTCGTGACGTACCACTCGAGCGCCGCGACCGCCTCCGGGCTGTTGACGCGGATCTTGCCGCCGGGCTCGAACCACCGGCCGCCGAACGCGCCGAGGATCGACGGGTAGATGTACATGTTCTGCCCCGCGCCGGGCATCCCGCGCAGGCAGAAGCCCCACATGCGGTTCGCCGGATCGTGCAGCGCCTTCGCGTTCTTCACGACGTCGTCCAGCGTGTCCGCCGGCTTGAGGCCCTTGGCGTCGAAGAGGTCCTTGCGGTAGGTCTGGACCGTCATCTCGCCGTCGTAGGGGATGCCGTACGTGCGGCCGTCGACCATGTCGGCCTTGCGCCAGGCCTCGAAGATGTCGTCGTGCTTGAACCAGGCCTTGTCGGTGAGCTTCGGGTCGTCGAGATACGGCTCGAGCGCGTCGGTCCACTTGTTCGCCGCGTACAGCGGCAAGTACATCGGATCGGCGGCGTGCGTGCTGATGTTGCCGGTCTTGGACGAGAGGTCGAGCACCGCCTTCTGCCGGATCTGTCCCGGCGGCACCTTGTCGAATTGCACCTTGACGCCGGTGAGCGCCTCGAACTCCGGCGTGAGCGCGATCAGGTTGTCGAAGTACGCCGCCGGGATCACCGCGACGTTGACCCGCTGCCCCTCGGCGAGGCGCCAGTTGATCTTCGCCTTCTGGTAGGCGCCGAGGTCGGGCGCCCCCTGCGCGTGCGCGTGGCGCAGCACCCACGGTGCGCCCGCGATCGCCGCGCCGAGCGCGACGCCCTGCTTGAGCGCGCGGCGGCGCCCGTCGTTCGCTTTCCCGGTCTGCTCAGGATCCCGCTTCATGAACGCCTCCTCCGACGTGTGGCGTCCCGCCGGCGTGGTCCGATGCTGTTCCGCAACGTGGCCAAGCGCGTGGGACTTGGTATAACGTTATAGGATGACTTCGAACGCTGTCAATGGCGGCGGCGCGCAGCGGACCTTCGACTACGTGATCGTCGGCGGCGGCTCGGCGGGCTGCGTCCTCGCCAACCGGCTGACCGCGGACGGGAAGCGCTCCGCCCTGCTGCTGGAAGCGGGGCCGCCGGACCGCTACCCGTGGATCCACATCCCGATCGGCTACGGCAAGACGATGTTCCACCCGGTGCTCAACTGGGGGTTCTACACCGAGCCGGAGCCGCACCTGAACGGCCGCAAGGTCTACACGCCGCGCGGCCGCACGCTCGGCGGCTCGAGCGCGATCAACGGGTTGATCCAGATCCGCGGGCAGCCGGAGGATTTCGACGGCTGGGAGGCGCTCGGCGCCGACGGCTGGAACGCGCGCGAGGCCCTGCGCTACTTCATCAAGTCGGAGGCGAACGCCCGCGGCGCGAGCCAGTACCACGGCGGCGACGGGCCGCTCTCGGTCTCCGACATCGCCGGGCGGCACGCGCTCGTCGAGGCCCTGATCGCCGCCTCCGGCGAGCTCGGCATTCCGCGCACCGACGACTTCAACGGCGCGCGGCAGGACGGCGCCGGCTACCTCCAGCTGACGACGCGCAACGGCCTGCGCTGCTCGGCGGCGACCGCGTATCTCAAGCCCGCGCGCGGGCGGTCCAACCTGACGATCGAGACCGGTGCCTGCGCGACCGGCATCGAGTTCGAGGGGCGGCGCGCGGTGGGCGTCCGCTATCGGCGTGACGGCGCGGAGACCACGGTGCGCGCAGCGCGCGAGGTGCTGCTGTGCGCGGGCGCGGTCCAGTCGCCGCAGCTCCTGCAGCTGTCCGGCCTCGGGCCCGCCGCGCTCCTGCGCGAGCACGGCATCCCGGTGGTCGCCGACCTGCCGGGCGTCGGCGAGAACCTCCAGGACCACCTGCTGCTGCGGCTCGTCTACAAGTGCGCGCAGCCGGTCACGACGAACGACGACCTGCGCAACCTCTGGGGCAAGGCGCGGGTCGGGCTCCAGTGGCTGCTCTTTCGCACCGGCCCGCTCTCGGTCGGCGTGATGATCGGCGGGATGATCACGCGCGCCTTCCCCGACGCGAAAACGCCCGACATCCAGTTCTTCCTCAGCACCGTCAGCGCGGAGGAGCGCGGCGCGAAGCCGCACCGCTTCTCCGGCTTCACCCTGAACTTCTATCCGCTGCGCCCGACGAGCCGGGGCACGATCCGGATCAAGTCCCGGGACCCGGCGGCCGCGCCCGCGCTCCTGTTCAACTACCTGTCCACCGAGTACGACCGGTCGCTCATGATCGAAGGCACGAAGCTCACGCGGCGGCTGATGGCGACGCGTGCCTTCGCGCCGTACGTCCTGGGAGAGTACAAGCCGGGCCCGGCGGTGCGGACCGACGACGAGATCCTCGAGTGCCTGCGCAACAACGCGACGACCGGCTTCCATCCCGGTCGGGACCTGCCGCATGGGGCGCGACGCAGGCGCAGTCGTGGATCCGCGCCTGCGCGTGCACGGCGTGCAGGGCCTGCGCGTCGTCGACGCGTCGGTCATGCCGACGCTCGTGTCCGGCAACACGAACGCCGCCACCATCATGATCGCCGAGAAGGCCGCGGACATGATCCAAGACGACACCAGGAGAACGGAGTAGCCACGAATGCCGGACCCGCGCAGGAAGCAACCCAACATCCTCCTCATCACCTCCGACCAGCAGCGCGGCGACTGCTTCGGCTTCGAGGGACGCCGGGTCCGCACCCCGCACCTCGACCAGCTCGCGCGCGACGGCACGCGCTTCGCGGCGTGCATCACGCCGAACGTGGTGTGCCAGCCCTCGCGCGCGTCGATCCTCACCGGCCTGCTGCCGCGTACGCACGGCGTGTGCGACAACGGCATCGACCTCGACCCCGCCTACGGGAGCAGGAGCTTCCCCGAGGCGTTGCACCGTGCCGGCTATGCGACCGGGTTCATCGGCAAGGCGCATTTCGCGACGATGCACACCTTCAAGCCCACCGGCACTCCGGAGTGCCGCTACAGCATGGACCGGTACGCGGCCGACTGGACCGGTCCCTACATGGGGTTCCGCTACGTGGAGCTCGTCACCGAGGGGCACAACCACTGGCTGCCGATGAAGCCGCCGTTCGGCCAGCACTACTCGCGCTGGTACTACGCCGACGGCAACGGCGACGAGCGGAACCGCCTCTACCAGACGCAGCTGCCGCCGCTGTCGACCGCCGCGCAGACCTTCCACTCGGCGCTGCCGCCGGCCTGGCACAACTCGACCTGGATCGGCGACCGGACCGTCGAGTTCCTGCGCGCGAACAAGGACCGGCCGTTCTGCGTGTGGGCGTCGTATCCCGATCCGCACCACCCGTTCGACGCGCCCGATCCGTGGAGCCGGATGCACGACCCGGACGACGTCGAGCTGCCCGCGCATCGCACGCTCGACTACGAGCGGCGGCCCTGGTGGCACAAGGCGGCGATGGAGGGCAAGCCGCATCATCCAGGAGGACCTGCGCAAGATCCGCGAGGAGTACTCGCGCATCCCGCAGCAGACCGACCGGCAGCTACGCGAGCTGATCGCCAACTACTACGGGATGATCTCGCTCATCGACCACAACGTCGGCCGCACGTTGATCGCGCTGCAGGAGCTCGGCCTGGCGGACGACACGCTCGTCCTCTACACCACCGACCACGGCGACTGGCTCGGCGACCACGGCCTCGTCCTCAAGGGGCCGATGATGTACGAGGGGCTCCTCCGCATCGGGCTCCTCGCGCGCGGTCCCGGCGTGCCGCAGGGCAAGGTGGTGGCCGACCCGGTCTCGACGCTCGACGTCCCGGCGACCATTCTCGACTACGCCGGCGTCGCGCCGGTCGCGGACTGGCACAGCCGGAGCCTGCGCGGCCTGATCGATCGCGAGGGCGAGTCGCGCGATTTCGCCTTCCACGAATGGGACCTCTCGGCGTCGCGCTGCGGCGTCGAGCTGAAGTTGCGCACCGTGCGGACGCGCACGCACAAGCTGACGGTGGAGCAGTCGACCGGCGCAGGCGAGCTCTACGACCTGGCGAACGATCCGAACGAGATGGACAACCGCTTCGAAGATCCGGGCTGCGCGAAAGTCCGCAACGAGCTCGAAGCGATGATCGCCGCGCGGCCGGACGACGCGCGGCGCGAGCGGCTGCCGGCGGTCGGGATGGCCTGAGCGGAGCGCCTGGGCGTTACGATCGGACGCGCTTCGGCCGCAGCCCGGCCCGCACCCACTCCGCAAAGCGGTGGCAGTCGAATTCCTGCGGCACGAAGGTGCCGTGCCGGAACTCGCGCGAGCGGATGCCCTGCTGCTGCCACTCGCAGTTGCGCGCATCCTGCTTGTTGGTGACGTCCCAGAGCGCCACGTAGTGGTCGAGGTCGAAGGCGAGGCTCGCGATCGCTGCGGGTTCGAACAGCCAGTCGTAGACGATGCGCACGCTCTCCGGCCCGGTGGGGACCATCATGTGCGCGTTGACGTAGTCCGGCTGCACGTTCAGGAACAGCCCGGGCGGCAGCATCGCCGGAACGTAGAGGGTCGCGCGCTCCGTGTCGTTCAGCCCTCGGAACGGCGGGATCTTCGCGGTACCGTCGAGCGTCAGCGTCCGTGCGCCGGGCTTGTACTCGGGCTTCGTCTCGGGTAGCTCGCGGCCGCGCTCGTCGCGCTGCAGGCCCCATGCTCCCGCTTCGCGGTAAGCCGTCACGATCCGACAGAGCTCCGGATGCACCGGCGGGCAGTGAAAGCATTCCGAGAAGTTCTCGCACAGGAGCTTCCAGTTCGCGCGCACGTCGGCCACGATGCGTTTGCCGATGCGCAGGCCCGCGAAGCCGTAGCGCTCGAAGCGCGCCGGGAGCCCGCCGAGCGATTCCGCGAGCGGCCGGCGCGCCTTGCGGCCGGCGAGGTTCACGAACACGAAACCGCCCCAGCTGTCGACGGCCACCCCGAACAGCGGAAACTTCTCGAACGCGAAGTCCGGCGTCGCCATCCGCCGCGGCGTGGCGATCAGCCGGCCGTCGAGGTCGTAGGTAAACGCGTGATACGGACAGACGATGCGCTGCCGCGCAAACGAGCCTTGCGGCGACGTGCAGAGGATCGAGCCGCGATGGCGGCAGGTGTTGTGGAAGGCGCGCAGGTCGCCGTCTTCCGCGCGCACGACGAAGATCGACTGCGTGCCGATTTGAACGACGCGGTAGTCGCCGGCCGCGGGGATTTCCTCCTCGCGCGCGACCGCGATCCATCGCCCATACCAGAAGCTCTCGAGCTCGCGCTCGTAGTGGCCGGGGTCGTGGAACCAGGTCGCCGGGAGCCCGGCTTCGAGCCGCTGCAGGGGCTCGCGTCTCGGTTCGAGTTTGCGACCGGCGCGTTTCACGCGGTCGAGTGTAGCCGATCACCCCGCGCCGACGTCCTCCGCGCTGCGCTCCTTCGGCCGCGGGTCGAGCGTGGGCTCGTCGAACGTACCGGGTGTCAGCTCGATGCGCTCGCGGACGAACGCCGGGATCTCGTGCACGCCGACGAGCCGGCCGCTCTGATCGGCCGATGCCTCGAACGGCGGAATGGCCGTCGTCGAAACGACGAGGAGGCTATAGAGGAGGTACTGTCCCATGATCAACCGCCGGTCTCGCGCTGCCGGGGCGGGGCGTCCGCGCCGGCAGCGCGATTGCGCGCGTTACGGGTTGAACGGGGTGAACTCTTCGCGCTCGGTGAAGCGAACGCCCGCGGCCTGCGTGTCGGCCTGGTAGGAGGTCGCTTCCGGCGCGCTCAGCATCGCGCGGTCCTTCATGTCGAGGTCGAGCGTGGGCTCGGCGACGGCGGCGGTGGCGGCGAAGCCGAGGGTGACGGCAAGTGCGATCAGGTTGCGTTTCATCGGTCGGTCCTTTCAAAAAAATTGAGTGGGTGGGTTTGTTGCACCAGCAACGCCAGTATCGGCAAGCGCGCGGCGCCGGGTAATCGGGTCGTCTGCTTAGTGCCTGGGGGTGAGGGCGCACGGCGAATGCCGCGGCTCGCTCTGGCGCGCGCGGCGTTGCGGCATCGCTTCAGCCACGGCAATGGAACTAGGCCGGTTGGCCAACCGCGCCCCTTTGCCCTGACGCGGCCGGCGAGTTCATGGCAATTCGCTGACGCCAACTTTTACCGGAAGCGTCGAGGCGCCGTCGCCCCGCCGTGCCGGCGCGCGCGGCGGAAACCGTCTACTAGTGCCTCCGCAACGCGCTGCGAATCAATGGCTTGTCGGCTGGTGCGGCAGGTTCCCCGTTATTCTCCGTGACGCGGTTCGCGCCGCTGCGGGACCTCGGTATCGTTCTTGCTACCTTTGGCGTGTCCGCGGTTGGGGCAGGAGAACGGGCACCGTGAAATGATCGGTGCGGCGCCTGCCCCCCCCGCGCGACACCCGTTTATGCGTGCTCCGCGCGGACCGCGCGGAATGAGCAGAACCCGCTCCAGAGAAATGGCGAATTCATCCTTGGTCTCGTCCCTCGGTTTCGGCCGTGCGAAGCTCGACCCGAACGCCGACGGCGGCGCGATGACCGACGACGACTACATCTCCTGGGGCAAGACCTCGAATAGCGGCGAGCTGTCCGCGGCCGAGGCGAACCCGCTCTTCCGGTTGCTGGAGGAAGAGGAGGGGCTCGACTCGCTGGTCGACGTGCCGTTCGGTCTCAAGCACCTGAAGGACCTGCACGTCGTGATGCGCCACTCGGTCGCGGTCGCCGGCGACCGGCGCGAGGACCTCACCCGCCACCCGCTCTTCCACCCGGCGTTCGCCGCGTTCACGCTCGGGTTCGCGGTCGGGCTCGCGCAGGCGCATCGCGCTAAGCACATGGGCTTCCGCGCGAGCATGGCGCGGCTCTCCAAGCGCCAGCTCGAGCTCTGCGATCAGTGGGGTGCGGAGGTCACGACCTACTACCTCGCCGCGGTCGACTCCGACGGCATCTTCGGCAAGGATTCCGACGTCGACCTGTACGGCATCTCGGACCGGTGGCGGCTGCTCTCGGACGAGCGCCGGCTGGACGGCTTCGAGCGCCTCACGGAGTGCATGGAGTCGGGCAAGCGCGCGGCGCACCGCTGGTTCGAGGACGACACCTGCGACGTGCCGCCGTACTTCCTCGACGCGCTCGGGAACTTCGTCGACGCGCATCCGAACCGCGGCTTCGAATAGCCGCCCGCGCCCCTCGCCCGGGGCCAGCGGCGCTACGACAACCCGTACCCCCGCTCGTACAGCACCCAGCGCCCGTCGCGGCTCCGGCGATAGTGGCGCTCGTCGCGCAGCGCGACGAGATGGATGCACCAGTCGCGCGCAGGCTCGCGCGCGGCGACCTGCTCGGCGTCGCGTACGGTCCACACGTCCTCGAGCGCGAAGCATTCCGCCTCGTATACCGGCACGCCGTCGCAGGTGAGCGCGGCATAGCCGACGCCGACCGCGAGGCGGGCGTCGGGCGGAAGCAGGTCGTCGGAGCGCTGGCCGAGGAGGGTACTGGCGGAGGCGCGCAGGGTGTCGTGGAGGAGTGACATGGGGGATGTGTCGTCGAGGGTCGATGAAGCTTACGCGTGCGTCATGACAGGCGCGTGAAGCATGCCGGTCGCGACGTCTTTGGGGTAGAGTCCGGCCGGCCCCGATGAGTTCCCGACTGCTTCTCGATCGTGACGGCGGCGTGCTCCGCCACGCGAGCCTCGGCCGGTTCGACCCCGAGGCGCGCGTATGGCGCCCGGACGCCGCGGCCGGCACGCCGGTCGCCCTCCGCGACGCGGTGCGCTGGCTCCAGCGCGAGAGCGGCCGCCCGTGCCGTCCGCCGATCGGCGTGATCGGCGCGCGCGAGGCGAGCGAAGCGCAGCTCGCCGCCGCGCTCGCACTCGGACGCGGACTCGCCGACCTGGGTCTGGTCGTGCTTTGCGGCGGTCTGGTCGGCGTGATGACCGCGGTGTCGAAGGGTGCGGCCGAAGCCGGCGGCACCGTCGTCGGCATGCTGCCCGACGGCGACTGGCGCACCGCGAACCCCTGGGTGACGATCCCGATCGCGACCGGCATCGGCGTGGCGCGGAACGCGCTGATCGCCCGCGCCGCGCTGATGCTCGTCGCCGTCGGCGGCGGCTACGGCACGATCTCGGAGATGGCGTTCGGGCTGCAGTTCGGGAAGCCGGTGCTCGCCATCGGCGGCGCGGCGCCGCTCGCGGGCGTCGAGCCGATGGCGAGCGCCGACGAGGCGCTCGATCGCGTCGCGCGCGTCGTGCTCGAGCTGCCGGCGAAGGAGGCGTGAGCCTGCCGGGCCGCCCCAAAGGCGAACCCCGAGCGCGGTTTCAGCGCGAGGGCAGTCCAATGAGCCTGCCGGGCCGCCCCAAAGGCGAACCCCGAGCGCGGAGCGCGAGGGCAGTCCAATGAGCCGCGTGCCGCCGCCGGCGTGGCTCACGCAGGCGCTCGCGGTCGACTACGACGCGTTTTTGCCGCTGCGCGCCGCGGAGCGCCGCTTCGGCTGGGTGCGGCCGGAGTTCGCTGCCGTGCTCGCGCGCTTTCCCGACGTCTTCGCGTGCGAGCCGCGGCGGGTGTCACTCGCCGACACGCTCGCGACTCCCGCGGCGCGGACCGAGGCGCTCGCGCGCATCGCGGCACGGCTCCGCGACGAGGGACTCGTAACCGGCTGGCGCGACGAGCCGTACGAAATCTATGCCGAGGCGAGCGGCGAGCCGCTCGCGCGGATCGAGCGCGCGGCGGTGAAGCGGTTCGGCATCCGCGGGCGCGCGGTGCACCTGAACGGCATCGTCGAGACCGAGGACGGTCCGGCGATGTGGGTCGCCCGCCGCAGCGCGACCAAGGCGACCGACCCGGGCAAGCTCGACAACCTCGTCGGCGGCGGCGTCGCGGCCGGTCTCGACGCCTGGCAGACGCTGCTGAAGGAGTGCCGCGAGGAGGCGGGGCTGCCGTTCGAGCTCGCCCGTCACGCGCGGCCGCGCGATGCGCTCGCGTTCGACTACGTGGTCGCGGACGGCCTCGATGCCAACGAGGTCGAGGCGTTCGACCTCGTGCTCGCGCCCGGCTTCGCGCCCCGGAACGAGGACGGCGAGGTCGCCGGCTTCGAGCTCGTCCCCTTCGACGCCGTCCGGGAGCGGCTCGAGGTGCCGCATCTTTTCACCGTCGACGCCGCGCTCGTCGCCTGGACCTGCCTGCAACGCTGGGAGGGGACAGCTGGATAGGCCCGCGGTGATTGTCAAAGATTGTCACACCCCGGGCGGCCGGGAAATGGCCCACGCCCCGGTACCAAGTTGTACCGCGCGGGTCGGTGGCCGGTGGCATATACTTTGCCCCGTCCCGAACCCCCGGATTCACGTGCCGATTCTGAAACTTAGCTACCCCCCGCCTGCCTCCCCCCGGCGCCGGTCCGGTCGCACCGAGCCGAGGCGCGGCGCATGAGCGTCCAGGTCGGGACCTGGGCCGCCGTCGGAAGGCCGCTCCGCTTCGCGGCGATCGCCACCCTGGCGATCCTGCTTTTCGGCGGCTGGGGCTACCTCTACGTCAAGGCGCGCGCGATCGACCTCACCGCGGCGACCGACGTGCTCGCGTCGCTCCGCGAACTGAAGGAGGTCGACGGCCGCTGGAACGATTGGCTGACCGGGACGCGGCTCGCCACCGGGGCGGAGGGCGGCGCGGCGCGGCGTTCGTCGGTCGACCCGGCGAAGCTGCCACGGATCCACGCCCTGCTCGCACTGAGGGGGCAGGACCTGGACAACCCGCTCCCGCCGTCGACGCTCATCGGCCTGAAGGAGGCGTTTGCGGCGAAGTCGCAGGCGGTCGACGGGTTCGCCACTGCGAACGCGGCCTACACCCAGTCGTTCGACGAGCTGGGACGCGTGCTCGAAGCGTTTGCCGCGAACGCGCGCGAGCGCGCGTCGGGGATCGCGCCGGGTGTCGCGCGCGACGCCGAGCGGGTGCACGAGACGGTGCTCGGCTACGTGGCGCAGCCGTCCCCGGCGACTGCGAAGCGCGCAGAGGGCGCGATCGCGGACCTCGCTGCGGCGGAGGTACCGGAGATTGCCCGCCCCGAGGTCGAGCGCGTCGTCGCCGCGGCCCGGAAGGCCGTCGCCGACAAGGCAACCGAGGACGCGCGCTTCCGCGACGCCTACTTCGCCTCGACCGGCCCGCGGCTCGACACGGCGATGCGCGCGTTCGAGGGCGGCTTCGGCGACTCGCTCGCCAACGCCGATCGCTTCCGCATGTACCTCCTCGTGTACTCGGGCTTCCTGCTGCTGCTGGCAGCCTGGCTCGCGTGGCGGCTCACCGCGAACTACCGCGTGATCAGCGGCCTCAACCGCAAGCTGCGCGAGGCGAACGAGTTCCTCGAGCACCGCGTCGAAGAGCGCACCCGGGACCTCAAGAACGCCATGGCGCAGCTGAAGGAGCAGGAGACGCTGCTGATCCAGAGCGAGAAGATGTCCTCGCTCGGCCAGATGGTCGCCGGCGTCGCGCACGAGGTGAACACGCCGCTCGCTTACGTGAAGGCGAGCCTGGAGACGGTGAACGGGCGCATGCCGAAGGTCGCGCACGCGCTCGCCGCGGCGGAGAAGCTGATCGGGATGCTGCACTCGGACAAGGTGAGCGAGGCGGAGCTTTCCGCGCAGTTCGCGACTGCGTCGCAGGCGCTCGCCGACGCACATTCCGGCGGCACCTTCCCCGACGTCGACGCGCTCGTGAAGGACGGGCTCTACGGCATCGGGCAGATCGCCGAGCTCGTCACCAACCTGAAGAACTTCGCGCGCCTCGACCGGAGCAAGGTGGCCGAGTTCGACCTGAACGAAGGGATCGCCTCGGCACTCACGATCGCGAAGAACCAGCTGAAGAAGCGCACCGTCAGGCAGCTGCTCGGCCAGATCCCGAAGGTGCCGTGCGCCCCGTCGCAGATGAACCAGGTGTTCCTGAACCTCCTCACCAACGCCGCGCAGGCGACGCCCGAGGAGGGCGGGGTGATCACCGTGCGCACCTTCCAGCCGGACCCGGGGCGGGTCGCCGTCGAGATCGCCGACAACGGTCACGGCATCCCCGAGGACGTGCTGCCCAAGATCTTCGACCCCTTCTTCACCACCAAGGAAGTCGGCCAGGGCACCGGGCTCGGACTCTCGATCACCTACAAGATCGTGGAGAGCCACGGTGGCCGGATCGACGTCGCCTCGAAGGTCGGCACCGGCACGAAGTTCACCGTCACGCTGCCGGTGAAGCCGATCGCGCGTCGCGGAAGCCGCCTGACGCATGCACTACGAGCGTCCGCAGAGGGTCGGCAAGTACGAGATCGTCGGCGAGCTCGGCCGCGGCGGCATGGGGGTCGTGTACCGCGGCCAGGATCCGGTGATCAAGCGGGAGGTCGCGCTGAAGGTGCTGCGCCGGCGCGACCTCGATCCGGCCGACGCCGAGAGCGTGCTCGAGCGCTTCAAGCGCGAAGCACAGGCGGCCGGGAGCCTTCACCACCCCAACATCGTCGCGATCTACGAGTACGGCGAGGACGCCGACGCGGTGTTCATCGCGATGGAGTGCGTGCCGGGCCGCAGCCTGCGCGATCACATCGTCGCCGGCTACCGGCCGGAGCTGAAAGCGTTCCCCGAGATCCTCGACCAGCTGCTCGAGGCGCTCGAGTTCTCGCATTCGCGCGGCGTCATCCACCGCGACATCAAGCCGGGCAACCTGCTGATCAGCGAGATGGGGACGGCGAAGATCAGCGACTTCGGCATCGCGCGGCTCGAGCAGTCGCACCTCACCCTGATGGGCGAGGTGCTCGGCACGCCGTACTACATGGCGCCGGAGCAGTTCGACGGCCAGACCGCCGACGAGCGGAGCGACGTCTACTCGGCGGCGGTGATCGTGTACGAGGTGCTGACCGGCCGCCGGCCGTTCGAGGGGCAGGGCGCGAGCCTGATGCGCCAGATCCTGGAGGCCCCCCCGTCGCTCCCCTCGACGCTCGAGCCGCGGCTGCCCAAGGAGATGGACCGGGTGCTGCTGAAGGCGCTCGCGAAGCGCCCCGAGGACCGGTTCCGGAGCGCGCGGCAGTTCCTCGAAGCGCTGCATCTCGCATTCGACGACAAGCCGTTCCCCACCGCCCGGCTCTCCGACACCGGCGGACACGAGATCACCTCGCCCCACCTTGAAGGCGATAACACGCCGTCCGGCACCCATCGCCTGCGCGCGACGAAGGTCACCGCCCTGCGGCGCGCGATCGCCGCCGGCTCGGGCTCGCCGGACCCGAGCTCCGAGCCGCAGGCGCCGAAGGCGGCGGTCGGGACCGTCCGGAAGAGACCCGCGATCCTGTTCGTGGACGACGAGGAGCGCGTGCTGAACGCGCTCCGGATGCTGTTCCATCAGACCTACGACGTGACGGTCGCGACCGGCGGGGAGGAGGCGCTCCAGCTCGCGAAGAGCCGGCCCTTCCACGTCATCGTGAGCGACCAGCGGATGCCCGGCATGCTCGGCGTGGAGCTCCTGCGCGAGCTGAAGGTCGTCGCGCCGAACTCGGTGCGGATGCTGCTCACCGGCTACTCCGACCTCGCGGCGATCGTCGGCTCGGTGAACGACGGCGAGGTGTTCCGCTTCGTCTCGAAGCCGTGGAACCAGGACGACCTGCAGGCGACGATCAACGAGGCGGTGACGATCGCGATCGCGCTCGAGGCGAGCCCGCCGCCGCGCGCCGGGGCGCGATCGACGGCCGACGTCGCCGCGCTCGTGCTCGACGACGCGCCGCTCGCGCGCGCGGCGCGCGAGATGTCGGGCGATTTGTGTCGCGTGGTGCACGCGAACAATCTCGACGACGCGCTGCACGCGCTGGCGGTGAACGAGATCGCGGTGCTGATCGCCGACCTCGAGTCGCAGCGGGTCGACAACACCGTGCTCTTCAAGCTGCTCAAGCAGGAGCACCCGCAGACGCTCGTCATCGTCACCACCGGCGCCTCGGACTCGGAGCTGATCATCAGCCTGATCAACGAGGCGCGGATCTTCCGCTTCGTCAACAAGCCGGTGAACCTGACGCTGCTCCAGAGCCACATCGTCGCGGCCCTGGAGCGCTACTACGCGTTCAAGCAGTCGCCGGAGATGGTGAAGACGCAGGCCGCGCGCCGGTCTGCCGTCGCGCGCGACTCGAAGCTCGGCCAGTCGATTCTCGACAAGCTGAAGTCGATTACGACGCGGCTCACCTTCCGCGCCTGACGCGGCGCCGCCGCGGCGGTCAGCCCGGCGGCCGCGGAAACTCCGGAAACCGCACCCCCTCGCGCGCGAGCTGCTCGACGAGCGCGACTTCCCAGGTGAGATAGTCGCGCATCGCCTGCTGGATGCGGTCGGCGTGGTCGTAGGGCAGGTAGTAGACGTCGTCCGTCTCGTCCAGCATCCGCGCGGCGCCCGGCTCCAGCGAGAGGTCCGCCGCCGACCACGCCGCGGTGCCGCCGTCGAGGACCGACACCTCGCCGTTCCACAGCGCCGCCGCCTCCGGCGCGGCGAGCCCGGCGAGCACGCCGTCCGGCGACGTGAGCACGAGCGGGCGGCCGGCTTCGAGCTTCGGCAGCGACTGCGCGAGCCGCGAGCGGATCGCGTACGCGGCGCCGGGGATGTGGCCGCGCCGGTACTCGAGGCTGCTCGCGAGATCGACGACCTCGACCTTCCCGCCGTCGAGCAGGCCCTGCAGCTCGGGCGGCGCGATCGTCCGCGCCTCGCCGAGCCCGAGCCCGAGCACGGGCGTCGCCGAAGCGCCTTCGACCAGCGCCGCGCCAACCATCGCGTCGCGCCAGACGAACACGTCGCGCCAGCCCATCTGCAGGAGCCAGGACGCCGTCATCCTCGCGCGCACCCCGTCCGAGTCGACCAGCACGATGCGCGCGTTGCGCGTGCCGACGTACGCGTCGGTCGACTGCACGAGCTGGCCGCCGGGCGCGCTCGCCACCTCCGGCAAATGGCCGGCGAGGTACTCCTCGGGCGTGCGCACGTCGAAGACGTACAGCGTCCGGTCCGGGTCGTCCCGCCAGCGGCGCACCTGGGCGTCGGTTGCATCGCGCACGCCGAATCGCGCCGCGACCGCGCGCGCCGCGTCGCGTGCCTTCTCCAGGGCGGCCGCGCGCGGCGCCGGCGCCATCTCGCGCTTGCCGTGCTCGAGCTCGAGTCCGGCGAGCGTCCAGCCCATCGTGCCGTTGCGGAGCGCGACCACGCGGTGCGGCACGCCGGCGTTGCGCAGCGACTGCGCGCCGATGATCGAGCGCGTGCGGCCGGCGCAATTCACCACGACCAGCGTGTCCGGATCGGGCGCGACCTCGAAGATCCGGTGGACGAGTTCGGCACCCGGGCAGTCGAGCGCGCCCGGCAGGCTCATCCGCTGGAACTCGGTGAGCGGCCGGCTGTCGAGCACGACCATCTTCTCGCCCGCGGCGCGCTTCGCCGCCAGCTCCTCCGCGCGAGATCGACGGCGTGCCGTCGTGGTGCTCGACGTGTTCGCCGAAAGCCTTGCTCGGGACGTAGACGCCGGCGAAGAGCTCGCGGCCGAGGGTGCGCCAGGCCGCGACGCCGCCGGTGAGAATCGCGACGTTCGTGTAGCCGAACTGCCCCAGCTTCAGCGCCGCACGCTCCGCGAGGCCGTCGTCATCGTCGCAGAGGACGATCCGGGTCGAGCGGCGCGGGACGAGCCGCGCGACCTTCAGCTCGAGGCGCGAGAGCGGCACCGACGCCGCGAGGAAGAGATGGCCCTTCGCGAAGACGCCTTCCTCGCGGACGTCGAGGAGCGCGAGCTCCCCGCCGTCCTCCAGCATCGCGGCGAGCGCCGCCGCGGCGACCCGGCCGGTCACTTCAGGTGCTTGCCGAGGAACTCCATCGTCCGCTTCCACGCGAGCTCCGCCGCCGCCGGGTTGTACTCGGTGATCGGGAGCTTGTTCTTCCCGACCGCGGTCTCATTGGCAAAGGCGTGCTGCGCCTGGTAGCGGTGAAACGCGAACTTGACGCCGGCTGCGCGCAGCTTCTCCTCGAGCTTGTCGACGGTGGCGATCGGGAAGGGGACATCGTCGATCGCGAAGTGGCCGAGGAGCGGCGCCTTGATCTTCGCCGCGTCGATGTACTCGAGCGGCGGGAAGCCGTACCACACGACACCGGCGTCCACCTCCGGCACGTTCACCGCGGAGAGAAGCGTCAGCGCGCCGCCCATGCAGAAGCCGGTGACGCCGACCTTGGCGCTTGAGCCCTTGAGGTGCTGGACCGCGCCCCGCACGTCCTGGCCGGCCGCGTCGCCGAAGTTGAGGTTGGTCATCAGGTGCTCGGCCTCGTTCGCCTCGACGGCGACCTTGCCGCGGTAGAGATCGGGGACGAGCGCACGGTATCCGGCCGCGGCCATGCGGTCGGCGACGCCCTTAATCTGCGCGTTCAGGCCCCACCACTCCTGGATGACCACCAGGCCGGGCGCCTTTGCGCCCGCCGCGGGCTCGGCGAGGTAGCCCTGCACGCTCTGTCCGTCTGGCCGCTTGAAGCTGATCATCTGTCCCATCGTCCGTCCTCCTTGGGGAAGCGTGGCCGTATCGTACGACGCATCGGACGCCGCGGCTCAAACTCCCTTCCGCAACGCCGCCGCTATCCGCCGCGCCGCAGGTGGTCGACGAAGAGCTTCGCCGCAGCGGGAAGCCCCGCGTAGGACCGCACCCCGATCACGAACCGGCGCTCGGCCCACGGCTCGTTCAGGCGCACCATGCGCAGCTTGAGCGGCTTCAGGAACGGGGCCACCACGGCCTCGGGCAGGAGCCCGATGCCGAGCTCGTGGCTCACCATGATGCACAGCGCGTCGTAGCTCGTGACTTGCACGCGAATCCTGAGCGTCCGGTTGACCTGGGCCGCCGCGCGCATCGCCCAGGTGATGATCAGGCTCCCGGTGTGCAGACCGACGTAGTCGTAGTCGAGCGTCTCCGCGATCGTCACCGCCTTGCGGCGTGCGAGTGGATGCCGTTCCGGCGTGAGCACGACGAGGCGGTCCGAGCGGTACGGGAAGACCTCGAGCCCGGGCGTGGGAACACCCTCGGTGAACACGCAGACGTCGGCCTCGTTCTCCAGGAGCTGGCGCGGCATCTGGACGCTGATCTTCTCCTCGAGGTGGATCTGCACGTCGGGGTGCTTCGCCAGGAACGACTTGATCGACGCCGGCAGGAACTGGGTGATGTTGGAGATGTTCGCGTAGACGCGGACGCGGCCGCGGACGCCGCTCGCGAACTCCTTCATCGAGACCTGGATGTTCTCGAGCTCGTGCAGCGCGGCGCGCGCCATGTTGCGCAGCGCGCTGCCCGCCGCCGTCGCCTCGACGCCCTTGTTCGAGCGGGTGAGAAGCTGCGTCTTCAGCAGGTCCTCGAGCTCCGCCATGCGCTTGCTCACCGCGGCCGCCGCGATGTGCTCGCGCTCGGCCGCGGCAGCGATGCTGCCTTCCTCGACGACCGTGACGAAGAGCCGCAGCGAGACCGGGTCGAGCCTCATGCCGCGCAGGATACTGCCATCGCGGTTCGCGATGGCAATCTCGCCAATGACTGATTTGCGGACGGCGACGCCCGGCCGATACTTGGCGCCACACCAGCCAACCGAGGAGGAAAACGCCATGGCCCTACGCCCCGAGTTCGACAATCCCCGCTTCCAGCAAGGCCTTGCCGTGCGCCGCGAGGTGCTCGGCGCCGAGTACGTCGACAAATCGGTCCAGAACGTCGACGACTTTATGGTCCCGATGCAGAAGATGACCACCGAATGGTGCTGGGGAGAAACCTGGACGCGCGGCGTCCTCGACCGCAGGACCCGGAGCATGCTGAACATCGCCATGCTCACGGCGCTCAACCGCCCCAACGAGATCCGGCTCCACGTGCGCGGCGCGCTCAACAACGGCCTGTCCGTGCAGGAGATTCAGGAAGTTTTGGTCCACACCTGCATCTACTGCGGCGTTCCCGCTGCGCTCGACGCGTTCAAGATCGCCAAGGAGGTGATCGACCAGGTCGCGGCCGAAAAGAAGGCCGGGAAGTAGGCCGCCGCCATGGACAAGCGCATCGGTTTCGTCGGCCTGGGTGCAATGGGATGGCCCACGGCCGCCAACCTAGTGAAAGCCGGTTTCGACGTGGGCGTCTATGACGCCCGCACGGCCGAGGCCGGGCGGTTCGCACTCGAGGTCGGCGGCAGGGCCGCACCGTCGCTCGCGGCGCTCGGGGAGAGTACCGACGTGGTGATCACCATGCTGCCGACCAGCAAAATCGTCGCGGCCGTGCTGCTGGACGAGGGCGGTGTCGCCTCCAAGCTGCGTCCCGGTTCGGTCGTGATCGACATGTCGTCGGGCGTTCCGACCGAGACCGCCGAGATCGCGAGGCGCCTCGCCGCGGCCGGGATCGAGCTTGTGGACGCGCCGGTTTCCGGCGGCGTCAAGAAGGCCGTGACCGGCGAGCTCGCGATCATGGTGGGCGGCGAGCAGCGGGTCGCCGACCGCGTGCAACCCGTCCTGAAGGCGATGGGCACCTCGATCACGTGGGCGGGGTCGGTAGGCTCCGGCCAGGCGATGAAGGCGCTGAACAATCTCGTCTCCGCCGGCGGATTCCTCATCGGCGTCGAGGCGCTGCTGGTCGGCAAGAAGTTCGGTCTCGAACCCGCGGTGATGGTGGACATCCTCAACGCGTCCACCGGGATGAACAACAGCACCAAGGCGAAGTTCAAGCAGTTCGTGCTCTCGGGCTCCTACCAGTCGGGCTTCGCGCTCGACCTGATGGTGAAGGACATCGGCATCGCCCTCGACATGGCGGACGAGCTGGACGTCGAGGTGCCGTTCTCGAAACTCTGCCAGACGGTCTGGGCCGGCGCGCAGGCCGACCTCGGCACCGGGCACGACCACACCGAGGTGGCGAAGTTTGCCGCCAAGACCGCCAACGTGACGCTACCCTGAACAACCGGAGAGAACCGTGAAACGAAACCTCGCAGTCGCCGCCTTCGCGCTCGGCGCCCTCGGCGTGAGCTTCCCGACCCACGCGCAGGAGTATCCCGCAAAGGTCATCACCATGATCGTCCCGTTCCCGGCCGCGGGATCGACCGACGTCCTCGGGCGCACGCTCGCGGACTCGATGGGGAAGATCCTCAAGCAGAACATCATCGTGGAGAACGTCGGCGGCGCCGGCGGCACCATCGGCGCGGCGCGCGCGGCCAAATCGAAGAACGACGGCTACACGATCTTCTTCCACAACATGGCGCACGCTTCCGCGCCGTCGCTCTACCGTTCGCTCGCCTACGATCCGGCCGGCGATTTCGAGCCGATCGGGCTGGTTACCGACGTGCCGATGATCCTCGTGGCGCGCAAGGACTTCCCGCCCGCCGACATCAAGGCGCTTATCGCCTACGTCAAGGCGAACAAGGAGAAGGTCACGTTCGCCAACGCCGGCATCGGCGCGACGTCGCACATGTGCGCCATGCTCTTCACCAGCGCGCTCCAGACCGAGGTGACCGGCGTGCCCTTCAAGGGCACCGGTCCCGCGCTCAACGATCTCATGGGCAGCCAGGTGGACCTGCTCTGCGACCAGCCGGCGAGCACCGTCGGCATGATCAAGAGCGGCCGCATCAAGGCCTACGCCGTGGCCAACCCGCAGCGGCTGAAGGCACTCCCCGACGTGCCCACCTTCGCGGAGGGCGGGCTGCCCAACTTCCAGCTCGCGGTTTGGCACGGGCTGTACGCGCCCAAGGGCACGCCGAAGGCGGTGCTCGACAAGCTGCAGGACGCGCTCCAGCAGGCGCTGAAGGACCCGGCGCTGGTCGCGAAATTCGCGGAGTTCGGGACCGAACCGGTCGCTGCGAACCGCGCCAACCCGCAGGCGTTGCGCACCCACCTCAAGTCCGAGCTGGACAAGTGGGGTCCGATCATCAAGAAGGCGGGCGTCTACGCTAACTGAGCGTCGCGAAGCCGGTTCCGGTCGACGCGCGCGACCCGGCCCGGCGCGATCGCCGCATCAACCGAGGAGCTGCCGCGCGATGATCATCCGCTGGATCTGGTTCGTCCCCTCGTAGATCTGGGTGATCTTGGCGTCGCGGTAGAGGCGCTCGACCTCGAACCCGCGGATGTAGCCGGAGCCGCCGTGGATCTGCACCGCGTTCGCGGTGTGGGCGACGGCGGCGTCCGCGGCGAAGCACTTAGCCATCGACGCCTCGATCGTGGCGCGCTCGCCCGAATCGAGCTTCACCGCCGCGGCGTGGACCATCAGGCGCGCCGCGTGCGCGTCCTTTGCCATGTCCGCGATCATCCACTGCACCGCCTGGAACTCGGCGATCGGCTTGTCGAACTGGCGGCGCACCTTGGCGTAGTCGATCGACGCCTCGAGCGCGGCCTGCACGATACCGACCGCGAGCGCGCCGATGCCGATGCGTCCCTTGTCGAGCACGCTCATCATCAGGTGGAAGCCGCGGCCCTCCGGCCCGAGCAGCGCGCCGGCCGTCAGCTTCACCTCCTGGAAGTCGAGCGCGCCGACCTGCGAGGCGCGCTGGCCCATCTTGTGCTCCTTGCGCCCGACCTCGAAGCCCGGCGAGTCGCGATCGACGAGAAAGATGCTCATCCCCCGATGGCCAGCCGCCGGATCGGTGCGCGCGAGCACGCACGCGAAGTCGCACACCGGCGCGTTGTGGATCCAGAGCTTGCTGCCGGTGAGCGACCAGCCGTCGGCGGTGCGCGTCGCGGTGCTGCGCAGGTTCGAGAGATCGGAGCCTGCTTCCGCTTCGGTGAGCGCATAGGCGCAGCGCCGTTCGGTCTTCAGCAGCGGCCGGAGGTAGCGTTCATGCTGCTCGGGCGTGCCGTACGCGGCGAGCAGCGTCCCGACGAGCTCCACCAGCCCGCACTGGTCGGCGACCGAGGCGTAGCCGCGGGCGAGCTCCTCCATCGCGACCGAGTAGGCGAGCGCATCGCCGCCCGCGCCGCCGAGCGCTTCAGGGATCGCGATGCCGAAGAAGCCGAGGCCGGCCATCTCCGCGTACAGCTCGGCGGGGAAGCGCTCCGACTCGTCGAGCTCGTTCGCGACCGGCCGGATGCGCTCGTCGGCGAACCGGCGCACCGCGTCGCGGATCTGCAGGTGACGCTCGGCGAGGAGGGGTGTCATGCCGCGGGCGGCAGCCACTTCATGACGTGCTCGCCGACCACGGCGAGCTCGCCGCCGTCCCGGAACACCTCGACCTTCGAGCGGCTGCGCCCGCTGTCCGGGTCGAGCTCGAGGATCGTGTAGCGCGCGGTCAGCGTGTCGCCGACGAACACCGGCTTCAGGAACCGGATCCGGTCGTAGCCGAGGGATACCGACGTACCCAGGCTCCCACGTTCGCGCGCGCGACGGCTGATCATCGCCGAGACGGTGGAGAGGAGCGCCATCGAGAGGATGCCGTGCGCGATCCGGCGGCCGAAGGGCGTCGCGCGGGCGTAGGCCTCGTCGACGTGGATCGGGTCGAAGTCGCCCGAGATCGCGCTGAAGAGCGCGAGGTCGGTCTCGGTCAGCGTCTTCGAGAACTCGGCGGTTTCGCCGACGTCGACGTGGAACCGGTGAGCGTTATGCCTCGAATCCATAGAACGCCGCCGGGTTGTCGACGAGGATCTTGCGGCGCGTGGCGTCGTCCGGAGCCCATTCCAGCAACAGGTCGAGGAGATCCGCGTCGTCGGGGATCTGCGTCTTTCGGCACCGACGGATGCGGCCAGTTGCTCGCCCACATCATCCGTTCCGGCGCGTGCTTGACCAGCGCCTTGGCGAGCCGCCCGACGTCCTCGTACTTCGGGGCGCCGGTCTTCGAGGTCTCGTAGGGTGCCGAGAGCTTCACCCAGCAGCGGCCGGTGTCGAGCAGGCGCAGCAGCGACTTGAACGCGTCGTGATCCGGGGCGACCGGCTCGAGATACTTGCCGACGTGGTCGATCACGAACTTGCCGTCCAGACGCTTGATCTGCGCTTCGTACTTCGGCAGCTCGCGCCCGTCGAGCTGGATGTTGGCGTGCCAGCCGAACGGGCGCACTCGCGCCATCACTTCGTCCATCTGGGCGAAGCCGACCGTGCCGTTGGGCAGCTGGAAGATGCGCTGGGCGACGATCCCGCCCTTGGTCAGCCGGTCGAGCTCGGCGTCGGACACACCGGGCTTCACCACGCCGACGCCCTTCGCGCCCGGGCCGAGCGCCGCGATGGCCGCGAGCGTGACCCGGTTGTCGTCCTGATAGGCGTTCGGCTGGACGATGATCACGCGCTCGAGCCCGAGCCGGCGCTGCAGCGCGCGGTAGGCGTCCACCGGGAAGTGCCCCGGCAGCGGCGGGCCGCCGGGCGCGCTCGGCACCGAGGTGTCGTAGATGTGCATGTGCGTGTCGCACGTGCCGCGCGGCGCTGCGAGGCGGGGAGCGCCGGTCGGTCATTTCTTCTTCCTCGCCGGCCTTCTTCCCTGGTGCGCGCTTCGCCGGACGCTTCTTCGCGGCGCGCTTCGCGCGTCCCGACACGAGGTGCGCGCGGCTCGGGTCGCCGCCGTCCTCGGCGGCGACGAAGGTGCCGCCCTGGTACTGCTCGACGAGCGGGTTGGGGTTGTCCTGGTGCTTTGCGAGGATGCCGGCCGCGTACGCCTCGCTCCGGTCGAGCGGCCGGTAGCCGAGCCGGATACGCGTTCGAGTTGTCGTACCAGGCGCGCTGGTTCTCGGAGACGCCGTAGACGATCTCGAACTTGATCTCCGGGTGGTCGATGCCGATCGACACCAGCTGCGCGATGTCGCGTGGGCTGATCCAGATCGCGAGGCGGCGCTTGTCGAGCGGCTCCGGGTTCACGTTGCCGATCCGGATCGCCAGCACCTCGAGCCCGTACTTGTGGGCGTAGAGCGCGCCGAGCGCTTCGCCGAACGCCTTGGACACGCCGTAGCGGCTGTCCGGCTTCGGGGTTGCGCGAGATGGTCGATCGTCTCGTCGCGGCGGTAGAAGCCCGACCGCGTGGTTCGACGACGCGAACACGACTCGCTTCACGCCGTTGCGGCGCGCCGCCTCGAACGCGTTGTACCCGCCGACGATGTTGGACGACAGGATGAGCGGCCAGTCGCCCTCCACCGGCCACGCGCCGAGGTGAACGATCGCGTCGACGCCCTTGGTCGCGCGCAGCATGTCGGCCATCTTCGAGACGTCGGCGCGCACGAACTTCTCGTTCTTCCGGAGATCCTTGATCGGCTTGATGTCCGAGACGCGCAGCTTGTAGCGTCCGGCGAGCTCGCGGCGGAGATGCGTGCCGACGTCGCCCGCGGCGCCGGTGATCAGGACGGTTTTCATCGTTGGCGCGAGGCTCCCTGAGGCTGAACGGCGATCGTGAGTGACCCGTAGTCGTATGTCATCGTACAACTGGCAGCTGCGCCGGCGGCAGGCCGGCCGGGGCGCGTTGCCCCCGCGGTCAGCCGAGCGGCGAGCCGGCCCGCTCGTGTGCGCGGCGCAGGCGCTCGCGGCTGTTCGCGAGATGAGTCCGCATCGCCGCGCGGGCGGCGTCCCCGTCGCGACGGGCGATGGCGTCGTAGATGTCTTCGTGCTCGCGCCCGACCCGCCGCAGGTACTCCGTGCGCTCCTCCTGCGCGAACTGCGCGGTGTTCACGCGCGTGCGCGGGATGATAACCATCCCGAGGTGGGTCATCAGGTCGGCGAAGTGGCGGTTGCCGGCGGCCAGCGCGATCTGCAGGTGGAACTGGAAGTCCGGGTTCACCGCCTCGCCGGCGTCCTCGACGCTGCGCGCGAACGCGTCGAGCGCGCGGCGCATCTCCATGAGGTGGGTTTCGCCGCGGCGCTGGGCGGCGAGCGCTGCCGCCTCGGCCTCGATCGCGATCCGCAGCTCCAGCACCCCGATCAGCTCCTCGATCGTCGCGAGCTCCGAAGGGTCCACGCGGAACGGGCCGTGCGCGGCGCGCTCCAGGACGAACGTGCCGACGCCCTGGCGCGTGTCCACGAGGCCGCCCGCCTGGAGCCGCGAGATCGCCTCGCGCACCACGGTCCGGCTCACGCCGTAGGCGGTCATGAGGTCGGACTCGGTCGGCAGCTTGTCGCCGGGACGCAACTCGCGCTTTGCGATGCGCGACGTCATGCTGTCGACCAGCATGCCGGTCAGGCTGCGGCTGCGACGCGGCCCGGGCGGCTCGGGCGCCGCGGCGCGTCGGGCCCTGGTGCGGGGAGAAAGAGTGCTTGACACCGTCGCTGGCCGGACTCTTATAATGGTTGTACGATGTACGACGACACGGCACGGTAACACACCGCTCGCGCCGGAAGCAAACCCGGCGACGTCGTATCGTTAGGCCCTGAGCGGCGGCGAGAGCCCGCTGCCACGTCAACGGAGGAGAGAAATACCCATGAAGAGACGCGACCTGCTTTGCGTTGCCGCCGTCGCGGCATTCGCGCTGCCGCCGCTCGCCACGGCGCAGCAGAAGATGGTGCTGAAGGCGACCGACGTCCATGCGCTCGGCTATCCCACCGTCGAGGCGGTGGTGCGCATGGGCAAGAAGCTCGAGGCGCAGACGAACGGGCGGCTGTCGATCCAGATGTTCCCCGCCATGCAGCTCGGCGGCGAGAAGGAGATGATCGAGCAGGCGCAGGTCGGCGCGCTGCAGATCGCGCGCATCTCGGTCGGCCCGATGGGCCCGATCGTCGACGAGCTGAACGTCTTCAACCTGCCGTTCATGTTCCGCGACGAGGCGCACATGCGCGCGGTGATCGACGGCCCGATCGGGAAGGAGCTGCTCGACAAGCTCACCGCCAACCCGAATGCGAAGCTGGTCGGTCTGTGCTGGATGGATGCCGGCACGCGCAGCGTCTACGCCAAGAAGCCGATCAAGGGCCCGGCCGACCTCAAGGGCCAGAAGATCCGGATGATGGGCAACCCGATCTTCGTCGAGACGATGAACGCGATGGGCGGGAACGGCGTCGCGATGGGCTTCAACGAGCTCTACAACGCGCTGCAGACCGGCGTCGTCGACGGCGCGGAGAACAACCCGCCGTCGCTGCTGACGCAGAACCACTACCAGGTCACCAAGTTCTACAGCCTCACCGGCCACCTGATCATCCCCGAGATACTCGTGTTCTCGAAGGCGAGCTGGGACAAGCTGTCGAAGGAAGACCAGGCGCTCATCGCCAAGCTCTCGCGTGAGGCGCAGATGGAAGCGCGCGGCCTGTGGGACACGATGGTCGCCGAGTCGGTGGCCAAGCTGAAGGCGGGCGGGGTGCAGTTCGTCGAAGTGGACAAGAAGGTCTTCTACGACGCCACCAAGCCGATTCGCGAGAAGTACGGCGCGAAGCACACGGCGCTGATCAAGCGCATCGAAGACACGAAATAGCACCACCCTTCGCTCGGAAGCAGGCCGCCGCTGGCGGCCTGTTTTTTGGGAGGCGCCGTCAATGCACGCGAGAACCCGCTACCGCCAGGCGATGGAAGCGCTGTACCTCGCTTGCATCGTGATCTCCGGCGCCGCGCTGGTCGTCATCACGATGATCATCCCGCTCGGCGTGTTCATGCGCTACGTGATGAACAGCCCGCTTTCCTGGCCCGAGCCGGCGTCGGTCCTGATGATGGTGATGTTCTCGTTCCTGGGCGGCGCGGCCGTCTACCGGGCGAACGTCCACATCGCCGTGGAAGCGCTCGTCAAGGCCGTCGGGCCGGGCAAGCGTCGCCTCCTGCTCGGCGCGGCGGATGCGTGCATGATCGCGATCTGCCTGTTCATGGTCGGCTACGGCGCGCACCTCTGCATGGCGCTGTGGCACCAGTCGATCGCCGAGTTCCCCGGGCTCTCGGTCGGGCTTACCTACATGCCGATCCCGATCGGCGGCTTCTTCACGCTGCTCTTCATCCTCGAACGGCTCTGGGTGGGACCGCTGCCCGAGTCCTCGATCGTCTTCCGCGACCAGCCCACGGCGGTGGAGTAGGCCATGGACATCGTCGTTCTGCTCGGCTCGTTCGCCGTCCTCTGCGCGATCGGGATGCCGGTCGCCTACGCGCTCGGGTTTGCCGCGATCCTCGCCGCGCTCTGGGTGGACATCCCGCTCGAGGCGGTGATGCTCAAGATCTCCGACGGCACCGACGACTTCGCGCTGCTCGCGATCCCGTTCTTCGTGCTCGCCGGCGCGATCATGGCCGAGGGCGGGATGGCGATGCGCCTGATCAACCTCGCCAAGGTGTTCGTCTCCTTCATCCGCGGCGGGCTCGCGCTCGTCAACATCCTCGCGAGCACGCTCTTCGGCTGCATCTCGGGCTCGTCGGTGGCCGATACCGCCTCGATCGGCTCGGTGATGATCCCGCAGATGGTCAAGCGCGGCTATCCGAGGGTCTTCGCCACCAACGTCACCATCTGCGGCTCGGTCCAGGCGCTGATGATCCCGCCGTCGCACAACGCGGTGATCTATTCGCTCGCAGCGGGCGGCACGATCTCGGTCGCGCACCTCTTTCTCGCCGGCGTGTTCCCCGGCCTGCTGTTCGGCCTGTGCCTGATCGGCCTCGTGCTGTGGACCTCCCACAAGCGCAACTATCCGAAGGAAAAAGCGGTGCCGTGGCGCGAAGTGCCGCGCATCGCGCTCGACGCGTTCTGGGGACTGATCACGATCTTCATCATCATGGGCGGGATCCTCTCGGGCGTCTTCACCGCTACCGAGTCCGCCGCAGTCGCCTGCGTGTACGCTTTTCTGGTCACGGTGTTCATCTATCGCGACTACAGGTATCGCGACCTGCCGAAGCTCATCCATCGGGTCGTCAAGACCGTGGCGATGGTGATGATGCTGATCGGCTTCTCGGTCGGGTTCGGCTACATGATGGCGATCATGCAGATCCCGGCGAAGGCGACCGAGTTCTTCCTCACCATCACCGACAACAAGTACGTCCTGCTGTTCCTGATCAACATCCTGCTGCTCCTGCTCGGCACGTTCATGGATCTCGCGCCGATGCTGCTGATCTGCACGCCGATCCTGCTGCCGGTGATGGTCAAGTTCGGCGTCGACCCGATCCACTTCGGGATGATCATGATCCTCAACCTCGGCATCGGGCTGATCACGCCGCCGGTCGGGCCGACGCTCTTCGTCGGCTGCGCGATCGGCAAGGTGACGATGGAGGAGGTGTCGAAGGAGCTGTGGCCGTTCTACGGCGCGATGTGCCTCGCGCTGCTCCTCGTCACCTACGTCCCGGCGATCTCGCTCTGGCTGCCGAGCTTCCTCAAGTTCTAGTCGGCTGCCGGGGGTAGGTGTACCTTACCGCCGGCGAGGTGGACGCGGTGCCGACGGAGACGCGCAAGGTAGGGTTGCTCACCAGCGGCGGCGACGCGCCGGGGATGAACGCCGCGATCCGCAGCGTCGTGCGCGTCGCTTGCGACCGCGGCTGGAGCGTGCTCGGCTTCCGCCGCGGCTTTACCGGGCTGATCGAAGGCGACTTCGTCGAGCTCGCGCCCCGGGCGGTCGCCAACATCCTTCAGCACGGTGGCACGGTGCTGAAGACGGCGCGCTCCGAGCCCTTCCGCACCGAGGCGGGGCGGGAGGAGGCGCGGGCGGTCCTCGAGGCGAACGGCGTTTCCGCTCTCGTCGCCATCGGCGGCGACGGCACGTTCCGCGGCGCCCACGAGCTCGCCCGGATCTATCGCGGGAGCGTGGTCGGGATCCCCGCCACCATCGACAACGACGTCTTTGGCAGCGACGAGACCATCGGTTTCGACACCGCCCTCAACACCGCCCTCGACGCCATCGACCGGATCCGCGATACCGCGAGCTCCCACGAGCGGATCTTCCTCGTCGAGGTCATGGGGCGGCACTCGGGGTTCATCGCCCTCGCCGTGGGCACGGCGGGCGGCGCGGAGGAGATCTTCGTCCCCGAGGTGGCGACGGACCTCGACGAGTGCTGCCAGCGGCTGGTGGAGGCGAATCGCCGCGGGAAGAGCATGAGCATCCTCGTCGTCGCCGAGGGCGAGCACGAAGGCGATGCCTTCGCCATCGCGGAGAAGGTCAAGGCGCGGACCGGCTTCGAGACGCGGGTCACCGTCCTCGGGCACATCCAACGGGGCGGGCGGCCGACCGCGCGCGACCGCATCCTCGCGACGAAGCTCGGCGCCTACGCGGTCGACGTGATCGCCGAGGGCCGGACGGACGTGATGGTCGGCGAAGTGCGCGGCGACCTCGTCGCGACCCCGCTAGAGGAAACGGGGACGCGGAAGAAAGCGCTGGACCCCTACCTCCTCCGGCTCATCCCCATCCTCGCGCGCTGAGCTCGCTCCCGCCCCTGGTCAGCCCGGGGTGTGAGCGATCGCTTACATTCAATATATTGTTCTTAATGAGTGTCTATGGCGGGCCCGATTATTTTGCTGCGACGCACAAATTCTTCTTGACTCGCTCCCGCTTCGGCGTAGGATGCGAATTGTGCATCGCAACATAGCCCAACCGAATTCCAGCGCAAACGATCGAACCCACCCACTCACCCGAATAGGAGCCATCCAAATGAACGTGACCCCCGACCAGATCACCGCCTACAGCAAGGCCGGCGTCGAAACCCTCTTCACCCTCGCGCGGTCGAACTTCGCTGCCTACGAGAAGCTCGCGGCGCTGAACTTCAACGTGACCAAGGGCGCGTTCGAAGACGGCCTCAACCACGCCCGCGCGCTGATGAGCGCCCGCGATGTCCAGGAGTACGTCAACCTGAACACCGCCGCGGCCCAGCCGGCGATCGAGAAGCTGATCGCCTACTCGCGCAGCGTGTACGAGCTGTCCGCCGGGCAGCAGGCCGAATTCACCCGGCTGGTCGAAGGCCAGGCGGCGGACATCAACAAGACCTTCGCCGGCCTCCTCGACAAGTTTGCGAAGAACGCGCCGGCCGGTTCGGACATCGCGATCGCCGCGGTGAGGTCTGCGCTCGGCGCCGCGACCACGGCCTACGACAGCTTCACGAAGGCCACGAAGCAGGCGACCGAGATCGCCGAGGCGAACATCGCGGCCGCGACCGCCGCGGTCACCACCATCAAGAAGGCCGCCTAAGCCTACCGGCAGCTTCCCTGACGAGCCCCCGGGACACCCCCGGGGGCTTTTTCATTTCCGGCCGCTGCGGATTGCCTCCCACACCCCGCGGGCGCCGATGCCCCCGGCGTTCACGGCAGCGTTATTGCGTCTCGGACCGCGCGAGCTCGAGCGCCTCGTACACCGAGCGGTCAGTCACGAGGAAGAGATCGGCGTCGGCGCCGCGCGCCGTGTGGCTCGCCCACGTCCAGTGCGGCACGGTGAAGACGTCGTGCTGCGACCACTCGAAGCTCTTGTCGCCGACGGTCGAGCGGCCTTCGCCGGACACCACCAGCACGACCGCGTTCCAGGTCGTCCGCGTCAGGCGCGTCGGCGCGCCTTTCGCGAGCCGCGCGGCGTAGCAGTCGAGCGTCGGCATCACCGGCCCGCCGGCCGCGTTCGTGTAGCGGAGCCACTTCGCGCCGTCCGCGCCCGCGGCCAGCTGATCGAGCTTCGGGCGCGTTTCCTCGCCCGGATAGCGGTACTGCCGCGCGCCGCCCGCGCCGACGTTCCAGAAGTCGCCGTCGTCGCGCCGGCCCGGCTCGAAGAAGCTCGCCTCGAGCCCGCAGATCAGCGGCATGTTCGCGGCGTCGAACCAGTACGTGCGGTGGTCGGACTCGTTGACGTGGCCGTGCCAGCACATCGGCGGGGTCAGCACGAGGTCGCCGGGCTTCATCTCGCAGCGCTGGCCGTTCACGATCGTCACCGCGCCTTCGGCGCGCGTCGCGAACCGGATCGCCGCGGCGGTGTGCCGGTGCGGCACCGCGTGGTCGCCGGGCTCGAGGACGGTGAACGCGGCGATCAGATTCGACGTGGTGACCGTCTCGCCAGCAAATGCCGGGTTGACGCAGATGATCGCGCGCCGCTCGACGTCCTCGATCGGCACCTCCTTCGCCGCGCGCGCCGCCAGCGGCTCGAAATCGCGCCACCGCCAGTGCATCGGCGCGTCCCGGTCGCGCGGCGCGATCGGCGTGATCCTCTTGTAGCGGTCCCAGAGCGGGTGGTAGTGCGCGCCCTCGAGCGTCCGGATCAGGTCGGCGTCGGGGCGTGTGGTCATGGCTTCTTCACCAGCCCCTTCCAGCGATTCATCTCCGATTGCAGGAACTGGCCGAACTCCTCCGGCGCGCTCGGCTTGGCGATCAGCCCCATCTCCTCGAAGCGCCGGCGGAGGTCCTCGCTCTGCAGCGCCTTCGCCACTTCCGCGTTCAGCCTCGTCACGATCTCGCGCGGGGTGCGCGCCGGCGCGAAGAGCCCACCCCAGCTCGCGAAGTCATAGCCGGGCACGCCGGCCTCGATAGCGGTCGGCACGTTCGGGAACGCCGGGTTCCGCTGCGGCGTCGTTACGGCGAGCGCCCGTAGCGTGCCGGACTTGATATGCGGGGCCGATGCGGCGAGCGGATCGATCATGAAGGTGATCCGATTCGAGATCAGGTCCGGATGGGCGGCGGAGCTGCCCTTGTACTGGATTTCCGTCATCTCGCCGAGCGGGACCATCTGCGCGAGGAGAAGCGTCGCGAGCTGCTGCGGGCTGCCCTGGCCGGTCGTGCCGTAGGTGATCTTGCCGGGGTTGTCGCGGATGTGCCGGAAGAGCTCGGGCAAGGTGTTCACCGGCAGCTGCGCGCTCACGACGAAGACATACGGCGTGAGGTGGGTGAGCGAGACCGGCGCGAAATCCTTGACGGTGTCGTACGGCAGGTCGGACATCAGGAACGGGTTGATCGCCATGTTCGCCGCCGCCTGGAGCAGCGTGTAGCCGTCCGGGTCCGACTTGGCGACCGCGGCCGCGCCGACCGTCTGCGAGGCGCCCGGACGGTTGTCGATGATCACCGGCCGGCCGAGCGCGGGCGCGAGCTTGTCGGCGAGGATCCGCGCCACGAGATCGCTCGGTCCGCCGGTGGTGACCGGCACGACGATCCGGACCGTCTTCGTCGGCCAGGCGGACTGCGCGAGGGTCGCGCCGGGGGCGGCGAGAAGGCTCGCTGCCAGAGCGTATGCGATGCAGCGGAAGGTCATGCCGGGTCTCCTTTGTCGGGGCCGTTGCCAGCGCGTACCGTAGCATGCCGCTCCGGGGCGCTCGCGCGCCGCGAAGCAAGGGGCGGGCGCGGCCCGTGTTCGCCGGCGTGATCCCGCTTAAACTCGGCGGCGATGAGCCGGAAGAAAGAGAACACCGCAATGCGCCGGCGCGAGGCGCTCGCCGAGGTCCGGCGCAAGCGCGGCTACGTCCTCACCTACCACCGCCTGATGGCGGAGCTCGACCCGGCGCTGCTCGCCGCGTACGACGCGTTCTACACCCGGATGACGCTCGTCGGCCGGGTGCTCTCGCCGGCGGAGAAGGAAACGGTGTGGCTCGCGCTCATCGTCGCCACGCGCGCGCGCGTCGGCACGCTGCACTTCCGCCGCGCGGTGCAGGCCGGCATGAGCCGGCAGGCGATCGCCGACGCGGTGGCGATCGGCGCGGTCTGCGACAGCTTCGATGCCGCGGCGTTCGCGGACGAGGCGTTCGCCGAGTGGCTGCCGCGTGGCGGCGCCGTCGAGGGCTACCTGCGCGCGTTCGAGGCCGCGCGCGGCCGCGTCCGGCCGGCGCTCGCGGAAATCGCGGCGGCGGTGGCGCATGCCGGGCGCCGCTCCGGCGCAGCGATGCGCATCCACCTCGAGCGCGCGTTCCGGCGCGGCGCACGCCGCGAGCAGCTCGCCGAGGCGCTCAGCTTCGTCCTGCTGCACTGTGGCGGACCGACCATGCTCGCGGCGCTCGACAGCTGGCTGAAATCGGCCAAGGGCGGACGCTTCCCGGCGCCATACGGGCGCCGCGGGTGACGGTCTTCCGCCCGGTGGGAAGAGCGCGTCGGGCCGGGCTTCAGTCGGCCTTGATGTTGGCCGTCTGGATCACCGCCGCCCACTTGCGGCGCTCGGCGAGCAGGTAGGCGCGGAACTCGTCGGGCGATCCGCCGACCGCCTCGACGCCGAGCGCGTTGAGCCGCTCGCGAACCTCGGGATGCCCGAGCGCGCCGGCGAACTCGCGGTTGAGCCGCGCGATGACCGGCGCGGGCGTCGCCGCGGGCACGAGTGCGCCGTACCAGCCGGTGCCGTCCACGTCGCCGATGCCGAAGTCCCCGAGGCAGGGGATGTCCGGCGCGAGCGCGGCGCGGCGCGGGGCGAGCACCGCGAGCGCCTTCACCTTGCCGGCGCGGATGAGATCCATCTGCCCGCCGAGGCCGTCGGCGCCGAGCGGCACATGGCCCCCGAGGAGATCGTTCTTGAGCGGCCCGGAGCCCTTGTAGGCGACGTGCTCGAGGTTCGCGCCGGTGCGGAGCTTGAGCAGCTCCATCGCCAGGTGGGTATAGGACGCGGCGCCCGGCGTCCCGTAGCTGAGCGGCCTGGCCGCCCCCTTCGCGCGCGCGAGGAAGTCGTCGAAGCCCCCCAACTGCGACGCGGTCGACGCGACGAGCACGTTGGCGTAGCGCACGAGGTGGATCACCGGCGCGAAATCCTCGGTGCGCCAGCCGAGGCTGGGAGACAGCGCTTCGCTGGTGGAGAAGTTCGGTGCGGTGACGAGCACGGTGTAGCCGTCGGCGGCGGCGCGGGCGGCGAACTCGGTGCCGATGTTCGCCGAGGCGCCCGGCCTGTTCTCGACCACGACCGGCTGGCCGAACGTCGCCTGCAGACGCGCCGCGGCGAGCCGCGCCACGGTGTCGGTGCCGCCGCCGGGCGCGTAGGGCACGACGATGCGCACCGGCTTCGCCGGGTACTCCTGCGCCAGGGCGCTCGCGGCGAAAACCGCGGTGAGGGTGAGCAGCGTGCGCAGCGATCCTCTCACGTCGTCCTCTCTGCTTCAGTCCGCGCGGATGTTCGCGACCCGCACCACTTCCGCCCAGCGCGCGACTTCCGCGGCGATCATCGCAGAGTAGTCGGCGCGCGTCAGGCGGTTCGGCTCGGCGCCGAGGTCGCGCAGCCGCTCGGCCGTCTCCGGCGAGTTGAGTCCGGCGACGAGCGCGACGTTGATCCGGTCGGCGACGGCACCCGGCAGGTTCGCCGGGCCCGAGAGACCGAACCAGTTGGTGGCGGTGAGCGGCGCGAGCCCGAGCTCGCGCACCGTGGGCACCTGCGGCCAGCGCGCGGCGCGGCTCTCCGAGGTGACCGCGAGCATGCGCAGCCGCTCGTTGCGGCCGACGTCGGGAACGGCCGCGATCAGGCCGTCGATCTGCCCGCCGATCAGGTCCGCCGTCGCCGGCGCGGAGCCCTTGTAGGGCACGTGGGTGATGTCCACGCCTGCGGTGCGATTGAGGATCACGAGCTTGACGTGTGACGAGGTCCCGTTGCCGTTGGAGCCGAAGCGCACGGCGCCGGGCGCGGCGCGCGCCTTCTCGAGCAGGGCTGCGAGCGAGGCGTACGGGCTCGCCGCCGCGACCACGATGCCGCTCGGCACCGCGGCGATGAGCGCGACGTGGGTGAAGTCCTTCACCGGGTCGTACGGGGTCTTCGGGTTCACCGCCGGGCCGATCGCGTGCGAGGCGATGTTGGAAAGCACCAACGTGTGGCCGTCGGCGTCGCTCCGCGCGACGGTCTCGCTGCCGATCGCGCCGCCGGCGCCGGGACGGTTCTCCACCACCACCGGCTGACCGAGCGCCGTCTGGAGCTCGCGCGCCGCGAGCCGGCCGAGCAGGTCGCCGGTGCCGCCCGGCGGGAACGGCACGACGATCCGCACCGGGCGCGTCGGCCAGGCTTGTCCTGAGCTCGTCGAAGGATGCTGCGCCGGCGAGGCGCCGGGCGCGAGCGCGGCGATCGCGAGCAGGACGGCGAGCAGACGGGACAGGCGCATGCCGAAATCCTCTCAGGAAGCGAGCCGGCCTCGCCAGGGCGCATCGGCGGCGAGCCACCGCGCGAGCGGTTGCGCGCCGCCGGCGCTGCGCGAGAGCAGCCAGGCGAGGCAGAGGTTGGAAGAAACGACCGGAAGTCCGGCCGCGAGCGAAGCGATGGTGCGCAACGTGGGCATGCCGGTGCCCGAAAGCAGCACCGCGTCGGCGCCGCGCACGTCCAGTCCGGCGACGAGTGCCTGCACGCGGGCGGTCGTCAGCCGGTAGATGCCGCGCGTGTCGGCGAGCTCCTGCGGCAGGCCCGCGACGCTGGTGAGCGCGATCCCGGCGTCGCGCCAGTACTGCTCTGCGGCCGCGGTGAGCCACTGCGGGTAGGGCGAGACGAGGGCGATGCGCTTCGCGCCGAGCTCGGCGAGTACCGCGAGAATCGCCTGCGCCGCGGAGAGCACCGGGCACCCCGCCGCGCGGCTCGCCGCCGCGAGCCGCTTCTCCTCGTCCGCGCGGCCGACGAGGTAGGCGGAGCCGGTGCACGCGAACCCGGCGGCGGCGAGCGGCGCGACGTCGAACTGCGCGAGCGTCGCTTCCAGCCGGTCGAAGTAGTCGACGAGCCGCGCGCGCGAATCGGCGAGCGCGCTGGTGAGGCGCGCGGTGATCACGGAGTAGCCCGCCGCGCCGCCGAGGAGCGCGTGCATCTCCGGCTCGACGGTAGTGTTCGCCTGCGGCGTGAGGATCCCGAGCACCGTTCCGTACTCGGGCGCCACTGGTCCTTCCTCGGCCGTCCGCCCGGTGCCACCCATGCGTGGGAACCGGTTAGCGGGCCACGCGCGCGACCTTCATCGCCGGGTCGACGATCCGGCCGCGTCTCGATGATCGCGTTGCCGTCGAGCGCCACCGTGCAGTCGCGCATCGGCACGTCGTAGTGGCCCTTCGTGTCGCGCTTGCCGCCGCCCTGCGTATTCGGGCCGGTCGAGAAGAGGAAGTTGCCGGGGAAGGTGCGCGCCGCGGCGCGGTGGCGCTCGGGCTCGTCGCCGTTCAGCGCGATGCCGTACCAGAGCGCCTGCGGATTGAGTCCCCAGCCGAGATGCGAAACCGCGAACGGGTCGCGGTCGTTGGCGTCCTTCCGGCCGTCCTCGAGCCAGTCGCGCATCAGCTTCGCGTCGAGCCCGCCGTCGATCCGCGTGACGTGACCTTCGCGGATCTCGAGCCGCACCGGGTCGGCGACGTAGCGGCAGTACGGGAGGATCACGATGTCGCCGGGCTGGAGGACGACCGTACCGTTCGCGCTCCCTTCGTTCGGGAAGGTGTGGATGTGCCCGCCGCCCCAGTGGTCGAAGTGACCCGGCTCGTCGGCGTAGCCCCACTGCGTCATCACCGGATACTGGCCGCACTCGTAGGAGAGATCGGTGCCGGCGTCGCTCGTGACGCGTACCTTCCTCGTCTTCCGGTAGACGAGTTCCGCGTGCTTGCACGCCTCCTTGAGGCCGGGCGGCGACATCAGCTGCTCGAGGTCATCCGGCGCGTCGATGATCATCAGCACCCGGGTGCCGCCGCTCGTCACCTGCTTCAGCCACTTGGTGAAGAGCGGGACGTGGAAGATCACCAGCATGTCGGCGGCGCTCACCGCTTCGAGCGTGCCCTTGCACTTGCCGATCGTCGGCACGCCCACCTTGGTCCACGACGGGATCGAGTTGACGCAGAGCTCGTACACGTCGGCGCCGAGGTCGTCGGCCGCGGCGAACGCCGCCTGCACGTATTCGCGACGGGTGCCGAGATCGCTCACGACGGCGATCGTCTCGCCGCCCTTCACCCGGCACAGCTCGAACTGTTTGCGATACAGCATCGCGAGCTTGGCGGGATTCACTTCCTGGATGCGGAGCGCGGCCTGGGCGTTCATGTGCGTACCTTCCGGGCGGTGCGCTATTCTAGGCCCGGACCAAACCCGACGGATCACGAAGGAGGCAGGACGTGCCGGCAGAGATCACCATCTTCAACCCCGACGGCCTCGGCAAGCCGCTCGGCCAGTACTCGCAGATCACGCGGGTGAAGAACGCCTCCGAGTGGCTGTTCATCGCCGGCCAGCTCGCGACCGACAAGGCGGGCAACATCGTCGGCGCCGACGACTTCGACGCCCAGTGCGTGCAGGTCTTCAAGAACATCGAGGCCGCGCTCGCCTCGTGCGGGGCAGGCTGGAGGAACGTCGTGCAGTTCACCACCTATCTCGTGCACTCGCAGGACATCCCGAAGTTCATGGCCTTCCGCAAGCGCGAGTTCCCGCGGCTCTTTCCCGACGGGAAGTACCCGCCGAACACGCTGCTGATGATCGACCGGCTGGTGGGCGAGCCGTTCCTGGTCGAGGTGCAGCCGGTCGCCGCCCTGTAGTCCCCGGGCGGGGGACGGCGCGCGCGAGCGGAAGTCCCGCGGGAGGTTTATCTTTGCGCCTTCAGCAGCACCGGGACTTCACGCCATGAAAGCGTCCGGCCTCGCGCGCGCCTCGGCAACCGAGCTCGCCCGGCGGATGCATGCGCGCGAGATTCGGGCGATCGACGTCGTCGAGGACTGCCTTGCGCGCATCGCCGAGCGCGAGCCGGCGATCCACGCCTGGGCCTTCCTCGACCCGGACCGGGCGCGCGGGCAGGCCCACGTGCTCGACGCGGGGGCGATCCGCGGCCCGCTCCACGGCATTCCGATCGGGGTCAAGGACCTCATGGACACCGCGGACATGCCGACCGCGTACGGCTCCCCGATCTACACCTGGCATCGTCCGGCCTGGGACAGCGCGTGCGTCGCGGCGGCGCGCGCGTGCGGCGCGGTCGTCGTCGGCAAGACGGTGACCACCGAGTTCGCGACGTTCACGCCGGCGGCGACGCGCAACCCGCGCGGCTACGAGTACACGCCGGGCGGCTCCTCGAGCGGCTCCGCCGCGGCGGTGGCCGACGAGATGGTGCCGCTCGGGTTCGGCTCGCAGACCGTCGGCTCGATCATCCGGCCGGCGAGCTTCTGCGGCATCGTCGGCTACAAGCCGAGCTTCGGCACGCTGAGCCGCGCTGGCGTGAAGCTGCTCGCCGAGAGCCTCGACACCATGGGCGTGCTCGCGCGCACGGTCGACGACGCCGCGCTTTTCGTCGGCGCGCTCACCGGTCGGGACGAGCTCGTCTCGTTGCCGGCGGTGCCGAAGCTGCGCATCGGCTTCTGCCGCACGCACGACTGGAACCAGGCGCGTCCGGAGGTAGGCGAGGCCATGGACGCGGCGGCGCGGAAGCTCTCCGCCGCCGGTGCGCAGGTGATCCAGGTCGAGCTGCCGCAGAACTTCGCCGGCCTGGGCGACGCGCACGGCGACATCCTCGGCTACGAGATCGCCCACAACCTCGCGCACGAGTACACCGTGCACGGCGTGCGCCTGAGCACGCGGCTGCGCGAGCTGCTGGACGCGAGCCGGCAGGTCACCTCGGAGCGCTACGACCGGGCGCGGCTGCTGGCGCGCGCCTGCCGGATGGGGTTCTCCGGGGCGATCGACGAGTGCCACGTGGTGATCGCGCCGAGCGCGACCGGCGAGGCGCCGGAGGGGCTCGACTCGACCGGCAACCCGGTGATGAACCGGGTGTGGACGCTGCTGCACGTGCCGTGCATCAACGTGCCGGTCGCGCGCGGCCCGCACGGCATGCCGGTCGGCTTGCAGGTGATCGGCCGCTTCGCCGACGACGCGCGCACGCTCGCCGCGGCGAAGTGGATGCACGAGCGGATGGCGAACTAGCCTCGACCCCGGCTCCCGCCGGGTGACGGCTCAAGCGAGCCGCCGGATGATCGCCCGAGTCAGTTCCTTCGTAGTGGCCTTCCCGCCGAGGTCGCCGGTGCGCACGTTGTCGTCGCGCAGCGCCTTGTCGACGGCGGTGCGGATCCGCGCGGCGAGGTCGTCCTTCCCGACGTGATCGAGCATCATCGCCGCGGCGAAGAGCAGCGCGAGCGGATTGGCGATGCCCTTGCCGGCGATGTCGGGCGCCGAGCCGTGCACCGCCTCGAAGATCGCCGCGTCCACCCCGATGTTCGCCCCCGGCGCCATCCCGAGCCCGCCCACGAGTCCCGCGATCTCGTCCGACAGGATGTCGCCGAAAAGATTGGTGGTGACGATCAGGTCGAACTGCCACGGGTTGAGCACGAGCTGCATCGCGCACGCGTCGACGATCCGGTCGTCGACCTGCACCTTCCCGGCGTACTTCTTCCCGACGTCCTGCGCCGTCTCGAGGAACACGCCGGTCAGCGCCTTGAGGACGTTGGCCTTGTGGACGATGGTGACCTTCTTGCGGCCGTGCTTCACCGCGTAGTCGAACGCGAACTCGGCGATGCGCCGGGACCCGGCGCGCGTGTTCACGCCGGAAGAGATCGCGACCGCGTGCGGGTCGCCGTCGATCGGGATGTAGTGCTCGAACGCGACGTACAGCCCCTCGAGGTTCTCGCGCACGAGCACGAGGTCGATGTTGTCGTAGCGCCCGCCCGGGACGACGGTGCGCGCCGGGCGCAGGTTGGCGTAGAGCTGGAATGCTTCGCGCAAGCGGACGTTCACGGATCGGAAGCCGCCGCCCACCGGCGTGGCGAGCGGCCCCTTCAACGCGAGCTTGGTGCGCCGGATGCTGTCCAGGAGCGCGGCGGGGAGGGGATCGCCGGCGGCCTGGATCGCCGCCATCCCGCCTTGCTGGGTGTCCCATTCGAACGGCGCGCCGAGCGCGTCGAGGATCTCGACGACCGCGGCCGTGATCTCGGGGCCGATGCCGTCGCCGGGAACAAGGGTTGCGTGGATTCGCTGCTGCGCGCCTGCCTTGGCCATCATGGTCTCCTATTCCTGCCTCGTGCACCGCTGCCACTCGGCCTCGAGTCCGAGGCGCGCCACCTCGCGGTCGAGGACGGCCCGATCGACCTCGGTGCCGGCGAGAACGAAGCGGATGTCCCGGACATGCTTGTCCTGCCCGCCCTCGCGCAGGTATTCGAGCTTGCGCAGGATCACGTACTCCGGCGGCGCAAGCCACATCGCGCTGCCCTCGAGACTGATCCGTCGCCGATGCGAAAGCGCCCACGCGTGCAGCGGATCGCTCGCCGCCACGTAGATGTCGGCTTTGAACTGGGTGGCGTGATGAATGAGGTTGAACATCCCGCGCGCTGCGCGTGCCGTCTGCAACCGCAGGGTCTCATCGGGCGGCACGTAGTACGCGTCCTCGGGAAAAGCCGCACGAAGCGCGGCGATGTCTCCCGCCCCGAGCAGCAGAACGACGTCGATATCGGCCGTCAGGCGGGGCTCGCCGTAGACGCTGGCGGCAACCGATCCGGTGACGCAGTACGGGAGTCCGAGGCGCTCGAGCGGATCGACGAATGGCGCAAGCGGGTTACGTGCCGGCATAGAGCAGCGACCGACGCGCCTCGAACTCGAGTTTCTCGGTCGGCCAGTCGGGATGCTTCATGCGCAGGCCCGCCGCGCGGAGCTGGATCCCGGCCTCGTACAGGTCGCACACCATCTGGAGCTTCTGCGCCGGGGTCATCCGGCGGAAGCCCTCGATCTGGACCGGGTGGATCGGATCGTCCATTCCTTGCCGTGCGTTGCCGCTGCTGCGGCGGTGCATCAAAGTATGCCACGGCCGGAGCGCGGCTCGCAGTCAACCCCGACCGCTGGTCGTCTTGATGCGATCGCACAACGCCGCGGTGAACGCCCTGGTACCGAGCGCCCCGCCGAGATCGGCCGTGCGCGTGGCAGGCACCGCGATGAGCTCGTCGATCGCGGCGTCGATCAGGCGCTCGGCCGAGGCGTACTCGTCCCGACCGTGCTTGCGCGCGAGCCACCCGAGCAGCATCGCGGCCGACAGCGCGAGCGATGCCGGGTTCGCCCGGTCCTGCCCGGCGATGTCGGGCGCGGAGCCGTGCTGGGCCTGCGCCATGCAGTGGACGCTCGCTCGCGTTGATCGACGCGGCGAGCCCGAGGCTTCCGGAGAGCTCTGCCGCTTCGTCGGACAGGATGTCGCCGTACATGTTGGTCGTCACGACGACGTCGAACCGCGCCGCGTCGCGCACCAGCAGCGCAGCCATCGAGTCGACGAGCTGCTCGTCGCAGGCGACCTCCGGATAGTCGCGCGCGACCTTCCTGACCTCGCCGAGGAAGAGGCCCTCGGTGATCTTCAGCACGTTCGCCTTGTGCACCGCCGTCACTTTCCGCCGGCGCGTGCGCGCCAGCTCGAACGCGCTCTTCGCGATGCGGTGCGAAGCCTGCGCCGTGATCTTGCGCACCGAGAGCGCCACGTCGGGCGTCGGCATGAACTCGCCGATCCCGAGGTGCATGTTGCGGTCGCTGTAGAAACCCTCGGTGTTCTCGCGCACGATGACGAGGTCCATCGGCGTGCGTCCCCAGTGCGGCAGCCCGGCGCGCGAGCGGCTCGGCCGGATGTTCGCGTACAGGTCGAGCTTGATGCGGAGGTGGCCGGACGGGTTGATGCCGCCCTGCTCGCGCGGCGGATAGTCGAGGTGCGAGACCGGCCCGAGCAGGATGCCGTCGGCGCGGCGGCAGGCCTCGAGGACCTCGTCCGGGAAGGTCGTGCCGGCGCGGTTCAGGCTGGCGAAACCGATCTCGTGCGCTTCGAACTGCAGGCCGAGCGACAGCCGCTGGTCGACCGCCTCGAGCACCGCGACGGTCGCCGCGGTGATCTCCGGCCCGATCCCGTCGCCGGGCAGGACGACGATTCGCATCCGGATGCCTACTCCGCCTTCACGCCGGCGTCCTTGACGAGCTTCGCGTAATAGGCGAGCTGGGCGTTGATCAGCTGGGCGAACTCCTCCGGCGTGCTGCCCACGATCTCGTTGCCGCCCTGCGTCGCGAGCCGTTCGATCACGTCCGGCTGCTTGAGCACCTTGACCGTCTCCTGATTCAGCCGCGTGATGATCGCCCGATCGGTCCCGGCCGGCGCGAGCAGGCCCTGGAACTGGGTGATCTCGAAGCCCTTCAGCCCGAGCTCGTCGAGCGTCGGGATGTCGGGCATGGCGGCGGCGCGCTTGAGGCTGGTCACGGCGTAGCCGCGCAGCTTGCCGGTCTTGAGGTGCGGCACCGAGGTGATCGGCGTATCGAACATGAACGAGAGCTGACCGCCGAGGAGGTCGGCGAGCGCCGCCGCACTGCCTTTGTACGGGACGTGCGTGAGCTTGGTGTCGGTCATCAGGGCGAAGAGCTCCCCCGCGAGATGGTTCCCCCCGCCGATGCCGGTCGAGCCATAGCTTAGCGCGCCGGGCCGCGCCTTCGCCGCGGCGGTGAGCTCGGCCACCGACTTGATCGGCGAGTCGGACCGTACGACGAGCACGTACTGGAAGGTGTGGACCTGGACGATCGGTGCGAAGTCCTTCACCGGATCGTAGGGGACCTTCGTGTACAGCACCGGGTTCACGACGATCGGACCGCTCGCGGTGTGCAGGAGCGTGTACCCGTCGGGGGCGGACTTCGCCACTACGTCGGTCCCGATCCCGCCGTTCGCACCGGGGCGGTTGTCGACGAGCACGCTGACGCCCAGCGATTCGCCCAGCTTCTGCGCGATCGTCCGCGCCGTGATGTCGGCGTTGCCGCCGGCCACGTAGGGCAGGACGATCCGGATCGGCTTCGACGGATAGGGCTGCGCGCTCGCGCCGCCCGCCCAGATCGCGAGCCCGAGAAGCAGGGCCCATCGCTGCATGTGCATTCTCATCTCCTCCTCCGCTACTCGGCGCGGATATTGGCTTCCCTGATCAGCCGCGCCCACTTCGCCGACTCCGACCGCATGAACGCCCCGAACTGCTCCGGCGTGCTCCCCACCGGATCGGCGCCCATCTCGGTGAACTTCTCGCCGACGTCCTTGTGCTTCAGCGCGACCGAGACGTCGGCGTACAGTTTCGCAATGCGGTCCGGCGGCGTCCCGGCCGGCACCACGAGCGCGAACCAGTTGGTGAGCTCGAAGCCGGGCACCGACTCGCCGACGGTGGGCACGTTGGGCAGCAGCGGGGTGCGCTTCGGGCCGAGCACCGCCAGCGCATTGAGCCGGCCGGCGCGGATGTAGGGCAGCGCCTGCACCAGGCTGTCGCAGGTGAGCGAGACCTGGCCGGCGAGGAGGTCGTTGAAGCTGGGGCCGCTGCCCTTGTACGCCACGTGCACCATCTTCACGTTGGCCATGCTCTGGAAGAGCTCGGCGCCGAGGTGCGGCGCGCCGCCCGCGCCCGACGAGGCGTAGTTGATCTTGCCCGGCTGCGCGGCCGCGAGCGCGATCAGCTCCGGCACGGTCTTCGCCGGCAGCGACGGGTGCGCGACCATCACGAAGTTGACGGCGACGACCTGGGTGAGCGGTGCGAAATCCTTCTGCGGATCGACCGTCATCTTCGGGTAGAGATGCTGGTTGACGGCGAGATTGCCGAGCGTGCCCATGAAGAGCGTGTAGCCGTCCGGCGCCGACTTCGCGGCGAGCTCGGTGCCGATGATTCCGGCCGCGCCGGCGCGGTTCTCGACCACGACCGGCTGGCCCCACGCTTCGCTCAGCTTCTGTCCGAGCACGCGCGCGACGATGTCGGTGCCGCCGCCGGGCGGGAACGCCACGATGATGCGCACCGGCCGCGACGGGAACGGCTCGGGCGTCTGCGCGACTGCGGCGACCGCAACGAGCGCGGCCGCGACGGCGACGATGAAGGGTGCGAGTTGCTTCCGGACCGGCATGCCGCCTCCTATTCCGCGCTGATTCCAGCTTCCCTGACCACGCGTGCCCACTTCGCGGTCTCGGCCGCGATGAACGCGCCGAAGTCCGCCGGGCTCATCTGCAGCGCCTCGGCGCCCTCAGTGTCGAAGCGCCGCTTCGTCTCCGCGGACGCCTGGACGGCCACGACTTCCTGGTGCAGGCGCTCGACGATCGCCGGCGGCGTCCCGGCGGGCGCAAGAAAGCCCCACCAGTTCGTCGCTTCGTAGCCGGGAACGCCGGCCTCGGCGACCGTCGGCACGTCGGGCAGCACCGGGCTGCGCTTCGCGCCGGTGGTGCCGAGCGCCTTGAGCTTGCCGCTGCGGATGTGGGGCAGCATCTGGATGAGCGAGCCGACCGAGGCGTCCGCCTGCCCGGCCATGAGATCCATCATCGCCGGGCCGCCGCCCTTGTACGGGACGTGCAGCCACTCGATGCCGGCCTGGATGCGGAAGAGCTCGCTCGCGAGGTGCTGGAAGCTGCCGACGCCCGCCGAGGCGTTGTTGAGCTTGCCCGGCCGCTCCTTCGCGAACGCAATCAGCCCGGCGACCGAGTTGACCGGCAGCGCCGGGTTGACGACCAGCACGCCCGGGCCGCTGCCGAGGAGCGCCACCGGCGCGAACGACTTCACCGGATCGTAGGGAAGCTTCTTGTAGATCGATGTGTTGAAGGCGTACGCGGTCGAGATCAGGAGCAGCGTGTAGCCGTCGGCCTGCGACTTCGCGGCGAGCTCGGTGCCGATCGTGCCGCCGGCGCCGCCGCGGTTGTCGACGACCATCGTCTGGCCGAGCCGCTCGCCGAGCTGCGCGGCGATCATGCGGCCCACGATGTCGTTGCTACCGCCCGGTGGGAACGGGATGATCAGCCGGACCGGCCGCGTGGGATAGCCCTGCGCCGCCGCGACCGACGCCAGCGTCGCGAGCAGCAGCGCGGCGCCGCAGCGCAGCCAGATTCCCATGGTGCCTACCTTTCGACGTCCGGCCCGTGCCGGAGAGCCATCATCTGAGTACCATACCCGGACGGACGGCGACCGGATTGTTATTCGATCGCGGCGGATCATGCAACCGGGGACGGCCGGCGAATCCCGTCCGGCTCAACGCGCTCGGGATCGGGACGCCATGACCACGGAACGAAAACTGCTCGGCCGCGTGCCGCGCGAGGCCATCCATCTCTTCGAGCTGCCGCGCCTGCCGGCAGCGGTGCTCGAAGGCTTCCGCGGCCTCGCTGGTCCCACCGGCTCCGTATCCGATGCGCTCGACGAGCTCGGCCTTCCCGGCGCGATCCCGGCGAGCGTGCTGGCACCGCTCACGCCCGGCGCGAAGATCGTCGGGCCCGCGCTCACGGTGCGCAACGTCGCCCACGAGCTCGCGCCGCACCGCGCCGTGCGCGACAAGGCGAACGGGCAGGGCGAGGGCGAGGCGCACAACCTCGCGCAGCCGGGCGACGTGCTGGTGATCGAGGGCGTGCCCGGCGTGTCGAACCTCGGCGGGCTGTCGGCGACGATCGGCCGGCGCCAGGGCGAGATCGGCGCGATCGTCGACGGCGGGGTGCGCGATCCGGACGAGGCGCGCGCCGCCGGGCTCGCGGTGTGGGCGCGCGGCGTGACGCCGATCACCGGCAAATGGCGGCTGCGCACGGTCGCGATCAACGGCACGGTCCACGTCGCGGGCGTCCGCGTCGAGCCGGGCGATCTCGTCGTCGCCGACGAGGCCGGCGTGTGCTTCGTCCCGTTCAAGCACGCCGAAGCGGTGCTCGCCGAGGTGCGCCGCGTCGAGGACGGCGATGCGCGCCGTCGGGCGGACGTCGAAGCCGGCGTCAGCGTGCCCGAGCTCTTCTCGCGGAAGTACAAGTAGCCCGATGGCCGCGATCCACGGCGTCACGCATGCCGTCCCGGCGTTCGACGTCCCCGCCGGCGCGTGCGACTCCCACGTGCACGTCTTCGGGCCGTACGATCGGTTCCCGCTTTGGGACGGGCGCCGCTATACCCCGGGGCCGGCGTCGGTCGAGGACCTGCTTGCCCTCCAGCGGGCACTGCGCCTCTCGCGCGTGGTCGTCGTGCAGGCGAGCCCGCAGGGTACGGACAACGCCTGCCTGCTCGACGCGTTGCAGCGGCTCTCCGCCGGCGGCTCGCAGGCTCGCGGCGTTGCGGTGATCGACGCCGCCACGACCGATCGCGAGCTCGAGGCGATGCATGACGCAGGCGTGCGCGGCGTGCGCGTCAACCTCGAGTCGGCCGGCACGCACGACCCGGGTGTCGCGCGGCGCCTGCTCGAGGAGGCCGCCGCGCGCGTCGGGTCGCTCGGCTGGCACGTCCAGACCTACACGACGCTGCCGGTGCTGGTCTCGGTTGCGGACACGATCCGCGCGCTGCCGGCGCCGCTCGTGATCGATCACTTCGGGCGTCCCGCCGCGGCGCGCGGCGTCGGGCAACCAGGCTTCGACGTGTTGCTCGCGCTCGTCCGCGAAGGGCAGCGCCTGGGTGAAGCTCTCGGCGGCCTACCGCATCTCCGAGCACCCGGACTGTGCGGACGCCGGCGCGTTCGCGCAGGCACTCGTCGATGCGAATCCCGCTCGCATGCTCTGGGGCACCGACTGGCCGCACCCCGGCGGCGGCCTCAGCCCCCGCACACCCGAGGTCGTCGAGCCGTTCTTTCCGATCGACGACGGGCGCGCGCTGAACCGCCTCGCCGAATGGATCGGCGACCCGGCACGACTGCGCAAGATCCTCGTCGACAACCCGGCGCGGCTGTACGACTTCTGAACCCGCTGGAGGAAAGGAAAGAATGACCCCTGGACACCTGTCGCGCGCGGCGAGCGTGCTCGTGCTCGCCTGCGCGCCGCTCGGCGCGAGCCTCGCCCAGTATCCGGAGAAGCCGATCCGGTTCATCGTGCCGGTGGCGCCCGGCGGCACGGTGGACATCGTCGCGCGCACGCTCGCGGAGTCGATGTCGAAGAGCGTGGGGCAGTCGATCGTGGTGGAGAACCGGCCGAGCGCGAGCTCGCTCGTCGGCACCCAGGCGGTGGCGAAGGTCGGCGCCGGACGGCTACACGCTGCTCACGACCTCGACCACGTTCCTCTCCGCGCCCGCGATCCTCGCGAACCCGGGCTACGACCCGATCAAGGACTTCACTCCGGTCAGCATCACGTGCCGCGCGCCGATGATGGTGGCGACGCATCCGAGCGTGCCGGCGAAGTCGCTGGCCGAGCTCGTCGCGCTCGCCAAGGCGAAGCCCGGCGAGGTGACGACCGCGAGCTCGGGCAACGGGTCGACCGGGCACATGGCGGCCGAGCTCTTCGCGCGCCGCGCCGGGATCAAGTTCAACAACATCTTCTACAAGGGCAGCGCGCAGGCGCTCACCGACGTCATGGGCGGGCAGACGATGATGCTCTTCGACCAGATCGGCACGACCGGTCCGCAAGCGCGCTCCGGCAAGCTGCGGCCGATCGCGGTGACCACGCTGACGCGCTCGCCGCTCTTCCCCGATCTGCCGACCATCGCGGAGTCCGGCTACCCGGGGTACGAGGACGTGACCATCAACCTCATGCTCGCGCCCGGCGGGAACGCCGCGCGATATCGTCGTCCGCCTGAACGCGGAGGTGAACAAGGCATGGGGCTCGCCGGAACTGGTGAAGCGATTCGCGGAGCGCGCGATCGACCTCGTCGCGAGTCCCTCGCCCGACGAGTTCGCGGCGTACGTGAAGGCCGAGGTCGAGAAGTTCTCGCGGCTCGCGCGCGAGGCCGGCATCAAAGCGGAGTGACCAGGCAATGAAGATCTACGTTCTCGATCAGCTCTATCCCGGCGGCGTGGAGCTCGTCGCGCGGCGCGCGGAGGTCGTCCGCTGGGACGATCCGAAGGTCGGTCAACTGGCACGAGGACGCCGACGGGCTGATGATCCGCCTGTCGCGCATCACCGCGGCGGACCTCGCCCGCGCGAAGCGGCTCAAGGCGGTGGTGAAGCAGGGCGTCGGTGTCGACAACATCGACCTCGCGGCGGCCCGCGACAAGGGCGTCGTCGTCTGCAACACCCCGGGTGTGAACGCCGACGCGGTGGCCGAGCTGACGCTCGCGCTCACGCTCGCGGTGGCGCGGCGCGTCGCCGAGTGCGATCGCCGGGTCCGCATCGACGGCACGATCGACCGCGCGCGGTTCCTCGGCCTCGAGCTCGGCGGCAAGACGGTTGGGGTCATCGGCATGGGCAACATCGGCACGCGCACGGCCCGGCTCTTCCGCGACGCGTTCGGCGCGCGCATCCTCGCCTACGACCCGTACGTGCCGGCCGGCCACTGGCCCGACATCCCGCACGAGCGGCTCGCCTCGCTCGACGAGATGTGGCCGCAGGTCGACGTCGTGACGCCGCACGTGCCGCTGACGGCGGAGACGCGGCACATCATCGGGCGCGCCGGCATCGCGCGCATGAAGCCGACCGCGATCGTCGTCAACGCCGCGCGCGGCGGCATCGTCGACGAGCAGGCGCTCCACGACGCCCTCAAGGCCGGGAAGATCTTCGGCGCCGGGCTCGACGTCTTCGAGGCCGAGCCGCCCACCAACCTGCGATCCGCTGATCGGCCTGCCGAACGTGGTCGCGACGCCGCACGCCGGCGGCGGCACGCTCGAGACGCAGGCGAAGAGCTCGATCGCCGTCGCGGAAACGCTGCTCGCCTGCCTCGACGGCAACATCCCGGCGAAGAACCGCGTCGCCTGACCCCCGGAGATCCCGCGAATGACATCCGACATCAAGCTCACGAACCCGGCGAAGGAGCGCATGCGCGCCGGCGAGGCTGCGCTCGGCATGAACGTGCGCCTCGGGCGCTCGGCCGACATCGCGCGCATCGCCAAGGCGACCGGGCACGACTTCATCTTCATCGACATCCAGCACTCGATCTTCAACCTCGAGACGATCGTCCACATCGCGCAGACGGCGCTGGCGATCGGCATCGCGCCGCTCGTGCGCGTACGCGGCGTGAACGACCCCGACGTCTCGCTGCTGCTCGACAACGGCGTCACCGGCATCGTGTTTCCGGACGTGGCCACCGCGGCCGACGCGCGGAAGGCGGTCGACACGTGCAAGTTCGCGCCGCTCGGGCGCCGCTCGGTGAGCGGCGGCTACCCGCACTTCGACTACCGGTCGGTGCCGGTCGCGCAGGCGGTGCAGGCGCTGAACGACGTCTGCCTCGTGGTCTGCATGATCGAAACGGTCGAGGGGATGACGAACCTCGAGTCGATCGCCGCGGTCGAGGGCGTCGACGTCCTGCACCTCGGCAGCAACGATCTCCTCGCGAACATGGGCAAGCCCGGCCAGTTCACCGATCCGGAGATCATCGCGGCGCAGGAGCGCCTGATCACGGTCTGCAAGGCGCACGGCAAGTTCGCCGGCATCGGCGGTCACCGCGAGGTCGCGCGCCAGGCGGAGCTCGTCCGCAAGGGCTGCCGGTTCCTCACCACGCAGAGCGACATCGGGTTTCTCAGCGCGGCGGCGAACGCGTGGACGAAGGGCGTGCGCAGCGCACTGCAGGGCTGAGGGCGCCGGTGTACCAGGTCGACGTCCTCGTCCAGGGCTACCCCGGCCGCGCGGTGTGTCACGGCGGGCTGGGATGGAGCACCGTGACGCTGCTCCGCGGCGACGGCCGCACGATCCTGGTGGACGTCGGCGCCTTCGGCGTGCGCAAGGAGCTCGCGAAGCAGCTCCGCGCGCGAAACGTCGACCCGGCCGCGGTCACCGACGTCGTGCTGACGCACGCGCACTACGACCACGCAGTGAACTTCACGCTGTTCCCGAACGCGACGATCTGGATCGGCACGGCGGAGCTCGAGTGGGCGGCGCGCCAGCCGCCCGGCTTCAACCCGCTACCGGAGCTGTACGTACGCGAGCTCGCGTCCTCCGAGCGGGTCCGCCGCCTCGCCTACGGCGACGAGTTCCTGCCCGGGCTGAAGGCGCTCGCCTCCCCCGGCCACACGCCGGGGCATCTGCTCTTCTACCTGACCGGCGGCCCGGTCCCGATCCTCTTCACCGGCGACGCCGCGAAGAACCGCGCCGAGCTCGTGTCGGGCAAGGTCGACTCGTCGGAGGACTTCGCCGCGAGCGAGGCGACGGTGAAGGTCGATCTGGTCGGTGTGGCGCGAAGTGCCCGGCACCGTGCTGTCCCCGGCCACGACCTGAGCATGCGGCTCGACGCCGCCGGCCAGCCGGAGTACGTCGGCGAGCGCAAGGCGGCGATCGCGGCGTGGTTCGCAGAGGATCTCGAGCTGACGACCCTGATCGATCTCGGTCGCCCGGGCTGAACGATGCTGCAGGAATGGGTCGGCAGGCAGGAGCAGGCGCACGACGAGCTCACGCTGCCCGCCGTGCGTCGCCTCGCGGCGCTGCTCGACCTGACGCCGGACGACTACCGGCGCGGGCAGCCGATCCCGGGCGCGCTGGTACGTCGTGCTGTTCGGCCGCGAGGCGCGCCAATCGATGCTCGGGCCCGACGGCCATCCCGCGAAGGGGCAGTTCCTTCCGCCGGTCCCGCTGCCGCGGCGCATGTTCGCCGGGCGACGCGTGTGGTTCCACGCGCCGCTCCGCATCGGCGACGAGGTGAGCCGGGTGTCGCGCATCCAGAGCATCACGCCCAAGCAGGGACGCTCCGGCGCGATGTGCTTCGTCACCGTCCGTCACGAGATCGCCTCGCCGCGCGGTCTCGCGGTGGTCGAGGAGCAGGATCTCGTCTATCGGGAGTCGTCGCCTGCGGCCCCCGCCGGCGGTGGCGCATCCCCGGCCCTGCAACCCGATACGCCGGAGTGGACGCGCGCGCTGACCCCGGACCCGACCATGGTCTTCCGCTACTCGGCGATCACGTTCAACGCCCACCGGATCCACTACGACGCCGCCTACACCCGGGCGAGGAGGGCTATCCCGATCTCGTCGTCAACGGCGGGCTCACGACGTCGCTGCTGTGGGAGTTCGCGACGTCGCAGACCGGGATGGCGATCAAGTCGTCCGCGTCACGGAACGTGAAGGCGCTGTTCGTGAACCGGCCGCTCGACGCTCTGCGGCCGTCGGGCGGACGGCGGACAAGGCGCGGGTGTGGGCGCTCGACGCGGACGGCGAGCTCGCGCTCGACGCCGAGCTGGAGATGGGACGCTCGTGAGCGGCGGCCCGCTCGAAGGCGTCCGGGTGCTCGACCTGACCTCGGTCGTGGTCGGTCCGCTCGCGACCCAGATCCTCGCCGACCACGGCGCCGACGTGATCAAGGTCGAGACGAAAGCGGGCGACCTGATCCGGGTGATGAACGGCAAGTCGGTGACGCCCGGCATGGGCGCGAAGTTCCTGCACCTGAACCGCAACAAGCGCTCGATCGTCCTCGACCTGAAGCAGCCGGCGGGACACGCGGCGCTGCTCAGGCTCATTGCGCGCGCCGACGTCCTCGTCTGGAACGTCCGCCCGGCGGCGATGGCCCGGCTCAAGCTCTCGCACGACGACGTGCGGGCGGTGAACCCGAAGATCGTCTACTGCGGCATGTTCGGGTTCGGGCAGGACGGCCGTTACCGCGACAAGCCCGCCTACGACACGATCATCCAGGGCGCGGGCGGGATGGCGGCGCTCCACCACCGCGCGACCGGCGAGCCGCGCTTCGTGCCGATGGTGGTCGTCGACAAGATCTCGGGGCTGATCGCGGTGCAGATGATCGCGATGGCGCTGTATCGGCGCGCCACGACCGGCGAGGGCTGCGCGATCGAGATCCCGATGTTCGAGAACCTGGTCAAGTTCGTGCTCGAGGAGCACCTGTACCTGAAGACCTTCGAGCCGCCGCTCGGCGAGACCGGCGATCCGCGCCTGCTCGACCCGCTCGGCAAGCCGATCAGGACGAAGGACGGCTGGATCTGCATCTCGGCCAACACCGACGAGCAGGCGTTCGCGTTCTTCGCCGCGATCGGCCGGCCGGAGCTGAAGCACGACCCGCGGTTCGCGAGCGTACAGGCGCGGTTCGCGAACGTCGGCGAGTATTTCAAGCTGCGCGCCGACGCGCTGCAGGCGCGGACGACGGCGGAGTGGGTGGCGATCCTCGAGCACCACGACGTCCCGGCGATGCCGTATCGCACGCTCGACGGCCTGCTCGAGGATCCGCATCTCGCGGATGTCGGGTTTTTCGAGCTGAAGGACCATCCGACCGAAGGGAAGATCCGCAGCATGCGGCTGCCGAACAAGTGGTCGAGCGGGACGCGGCAGGACTGGCAGCCCGCGCCGAAGCTCGGCCAGCACTCGGTCGCGGTCCTGCGCGAGGCGGGCTACAGCGAAGCCGAGGTGGCGAACCTCGTTGCGGCCGGCGTCACCGTCGACGGCCGGCTGAAGTAGCCTGCGCGTCGCCTACCCGCGGACCGCCCGCGCGGTCGATCCCGCGCCCTCGATTCGAACGACGTCGCCGGCGCGCAGTTTTTCGTCCTCGAGCTGGGTGACGATGACGGTGACGCCGTTGTCGAGCCGAACGGTGACGAGCTGCCCGGGCTGGGGGGTGGCATAGAGGATGTCGGTCGTGCTCGCGCCGAGGCTGCCGAGCGCGTTCGCGACGTCGGCGAAGGCGCGCGCATCGCCGTCGCCGGCCGGGTTGCCGAGCGCGGCACCGGACACGCCGTTCATCGCGCCCTCCAGCCCCAGCTCGTGCTCGGCGCGGACCACCCCCGCATCGGCCCGGATGACCCGGCCGTAACGAATGCCGGTCTCCCCGGGGGCGCGCGTCGCGCGGCTCGCGGTCACCGGCGCCGGCGGCTCGCCGCGCGCCATCCGCTCGCGAACACGGTCGCGGAGCTCGTCGCGGAGCGCGTCTGCCTGGGCGGTGGGAGCGGGCGCGGGCGCAGCGCCCACGCAAGCGGCGCGCGCGACGCGCGCGGTCTCGCCGGCGCCGTCGATGCGAACGCAGTCGCCGACGCGCAGGCCCGACGTCCCGAGCTGGGCGACGCCGACCGCCACGCCGCGATTCAGGCTCACGGTGAGGTGCTCGCCCGGGCGGCGGGCCGGGTAGTCGCCCTCGATCGCGCCGCCCGCGTAGCTTCCGCCCAGCGCGCCGATGACCTGAGCGACCGCGCGGCCGTCGGCGGTCGCGAACGGCTGCCCGAGCGCGCGGGCGGCCACGGCCCCGAGCACCGCGCCGACGCCGAGCTGATGGTCGCCCTGCAGCGCGACCGGGTCGACGCGCGCGACGCGCCCGTGCCGCAGGTCGCTTTCCGCCGGCGGCGACGCGCAGCCGCCCGCGACCAGGGCGGCCGCGGCGACGAGGAGCCCGAGCCGCATCACCGCTCCTGCGCCGGACGGCACGCGTGGGTCGTCACGACCTCGAGCACCCGCCGCTTCTCCTTGCCGGTGAGCTGGGTGCGCACGACTGCCGTCAACCGCCCGTGATGGACGATCTCGGCGCGCGCCCGGAGCGCGGCGCCTTCGCCGGGGCTGATGAACCAGCCGGAGATCCCGGTCAGCGCCCAGTTCGCCGGCAGCGCTGCGCTCGCCGTGACGGCCGCCAGCCCGAGCTGGATCCCGCCCTGCACGTGGCCGACGCGGTTGCCGATGTGCGGGCCGTTCTTCATCGCCGCGGCGGCGCCGCCGGCGACTCGGCGCGGCTGGTAACCCCAGAAGCGCGGGACGAACGCGCCGCCGTCCGCAGCGAGGCGCGCGAGCGCTTCGTCGGCCTGGCGGAGGATCCTGATCTCATCGCGCTTGAGGTCGCTCTCGGCGAGCGGCAGCGGCGGCGGATCGTCGCGACGCCGGTTCGGCGCCGGATACATCGTCACGCCCGCCGGCGGCCGGAGCGCCATGAACGAGCCGCTGCCGAACGCGACTTCGCCGGCGCTGCTCGTCACGACGACGCGGCTCTGACCGAGGCGTCCGGATCCTTCGCGGAAGAAGCCGTGGAACTCGCCCGCGGCCTCGAGCCGGCCGGCGCGCGGCACGCCGGTGAGCTCCAGGTTCATGCTCACGGTCGCGAGCCGCTGCGCGCGCTCGAGGTTCGCGCGGACGGTCGCGGCGAGCGCGAGATCCGCCAGCATCGCGAGCGACCCGAGGTCGACCTGGCCGCCGGCGTCCACGCAGTGCGGGCCGGGCTCGAGCGAGAGGCGGCTCGCCGCCGGCGACACGTGGTCGAACGACACGTCGAGGAAATTCCCCGCGAAGTGGAACCCGGGCTCGCGATTGAGCGCGAGCGCGCGCCACACCCGGTCGCGGATTGCCTGCTCATCGCCGGTCTTGCGCATCGCCACCGCCGCGTTCTTCTTGGAATCAGCCACTTACCTCACCACCTCACTTCGGACCTTACCCGGGAAGCGGCGGCCGGGCATCGCGGGCTTGACAAGCATCGGTTGGTTACATAGACTTGTATATACAAGAACAGGCATGTAGCGCCGCTCAACCCGAGGAGGACCCCACCATGCATGCAACCGCCCTACGCACGCTCGCAGTCGCAGCATTCTCCGCATCGCTGCTCGTTCCGCTGGCCGCGACCGCGCAGGCGACGATCAAGATCGGCTTCCACGCGCCGCTCACCGGTCCCACGGCCGCCGACGGCAAGTCGGCCCAGCTCGGCGCCGAGCTCGCGATCGAGCAGATCAACCGCGCCGGCGGCATCAACGGCCGCAAGCTCGAGCTCGTCGTGTACGACGACCAGGGCAAACCCGAGCAGGCGGTACCGATCGCCAACAAGCTGATCGGCCAGGACGGCGTCAAGGTTGCGGTCTCGGGCGGCTACTCGGGCCCGTCGCGGTCGGCCGCGCCGATCTTCCAGCAGAACGGCATCCCCTACGTGACGGCGTACGCGATCCATCCCGACATCACCAAGGCGGGCGACTTCGCGTTCCGCACCGCGAGCGTCGGCGAGGTCCAGGGCCGCGGCGGCGCGAAGCTGGTCGGGGACAACCTCAAGAAGAAGCGGGTCGTCCTCCTCACGCTCAAGAACGACTTCGGGAAGGCGCTCGCGTCCGGCTTCAAGGAGGCTGCGCCCAAGTTCGGCGTCGAGATCACCAAGGAGTACGAGTACTCGATCACCGACCGGCAGTTCGGACCGCTCATCGCGAGCATCAAGGCGGACAACCCGGAGGTGATCTACGCGACCGGCTACTACTTCAACGCCGGGCCGCTCGTGAGCCAGCTCCGCGCCGCGGGCGTGACCGCCACCGTCGTCGGCCAGGAAGGCTACGACTCGCAGAAGTTCATCGAGATCGCGGGCAAGGCCGCGGAAGGCACGCTCGTCACCACCGCGCTCGATCGCGAGTCGGCGAGCCCGGAAACGAAGAGCTTCCTCGCCGAGTTCCCGAAGAAAGCCGGCTTCAAGGCCGACATGGTCGCCGCCTCGACGCACGCCGCGGTGAACGTGGTCGCGGCGGCGATGAAGCAGGCCGGCCCCGACAATCCGAAAGCGATCCGCGATGCGCTCGCCGCCACGAACCTGCCGACTGCGATCGGCACCCTCAGCTTCAACAGCCAGCGCGAGGTGAAGAAGGCGATGCAGGTGCAGGTCGTCAAGGACGGCGACTTCCGCCGCTACGTGGTCATCGACGACCCGGTCCTGCTCGCACCGCCGACGAACTGAACCCGGCCGCGCGGCGATGCGCCGCGCTCCTCCACCTCACGGAGCGAGATCATGAACCTCGTTTTGGAGCTGGCTGTCCAGGGGCTGATCAACGGCGCCCTCTACGCCCTGATCGCGGTCGGCCTCGCGATGGTGTACGGGCTGCTGCGGATCCTCCACGTCGCGCACGCGGGCCTGTTCACCCTCGGCGGCTACCTCGGCCTGGTGCTGACCAACGCGACCGGCAGCTTCGCGCTCGCGCTGCCCCTCGCGATGCTCGCAACCGGCGTCGCGGGCGTCGTGATGTACCGGCTGTGCTATCAGCCGATCCTCGACCAGCCGCCCTACGTCGCACTCATCGCCTCGATCGGCCTCTTCATCGCGATGGAGGAGGTGTTCAGACTCGTGTTCGGCCCCTACGGGCTGTCGTACGCCGAGCCGCCCCTCCAGGGCGCGGTGTCCATCGCGGGCATGAACCTGAAGTATGCGGAGCTGGTCGTGCTCGTCGGCGCGGTCGTCCTGCTCTCGGCGCTCGCGCTGTTCGCGACGCGAACCCGGACCGGCATCGCCTGGCGGGCAACGGTGAGCCAGCCCGCGATGGCGGCCTCCTTCGGCGTGAACATCCAGGGCGTTCGCTACATCAACTTCTTCGTCGGTGCCGCGTTCGCGGCCGCGGCGGGCGTGATGGTCGGTGTGCTCAACAATCTCATCGAGCCGACCATGGGCGGCGTGCCGAGCTACAAGGCGCTCGCGATCATCGTGCTGGGCGGGCTCGGCGACGTCCGCGGCACGCTCGTCGCGGCGCTCGCGCTCGGCGTCATCGAGGCCTTCGGCTCGATCTACCTCGGCAAGATCCTCGACCGCGATTCGATCGCCTTCGCCTTTCTGATCCTGGTGCTGCTGGTGCGGCCGCAGGGCCTGTTCGGGAGGAAGTGAGATGGCGTGCGTACGAGCTTTCCCTCGCGACCATCATCGCGATCAACGTGATCCTCGACGCTGAGCCTTAACCTGATCACCGGCTTCTGCGGCCAGATCAGCCTCGGCCACGCGGCCTTCTTCGGGATCGGCGCGTACTGCGACGGCGCTCGCGGCGAAGGCCGGGCTGCCGCTCGCGGCGGCCCTCCCGGCGGGCGTGCTCGTCGCGGCGGCGATCGGCTACGTCGTGGGGTTCTGCAGCCTGCGCGTGCGCGACGATTTCCTCGCGATCACCACCATGGGCGTGCGGTTCCTCTTCGTCGGCGTCGTCCGCACGCACGAGTGCCTCGGCGGCGAAGTGGGCATCTCCGCCATTCCCGACCACGGCCTCGGCCCGATCGGTTTTCTCGCGCTGGTGGTCGCATGCGACGGTCGCGGTGACGGCGTTCTGCCTGTACGTGAAGCGGTCGTGGCTCGGATTCGCGTTCGACGCCGTCGCCGCGGACCAGGACACGGCGCAGACGATCGGCATCAACTCGGCCGGAGTACAAGCTCGTCGCGTTCGCGCTCGGCACGGCGCTCGCCGGCCTTGCCGGTGGCCTCTACGCCTACTACCTGAAGTCGATCGCCCCCGACGCGTTCGGGTTCATCGTCTCGATCACGATCCTGTCGATGGTCGTCATCGGCGGCATCGGGCTCGGTCGTCGGCGGCATCGTCGCCGCGGTCCTGCTCACCCTGATGCCCGAGATGGTTCCGCTTCATCAACGACTACAAGCTCCTCGTCTACGGCGCGCTGCTGTTCGTGGTGATGCGCTTCGCGCCCGGCGGCCTGGCCGGCGTGGTCGCGGCGGAGCTGGCACGGAGGCGCGCGTGAGCACGGCCATGGCGGGAAGCCCGCTCCTCAAGGTAGACGACGTCACGGTGCGGTTCGGCGGCATCACCGCGATCGACGGCGTGTCGTTCGACGTGGCGACAAGGCGAGCTCGCCGGCCTGATCGGCCCGAACGGCGCCGGCAAGACCACGATGCTGCGCGTGATCACCGGTGTCGTGCGGCCGAAGCCCGGCCGCGTCGCTGCTCGACGGCATCGACATCACCTCGACCCCGTCGGCGATCCGCCGCGCCGGCATCGGGCTCGGCCTCTCGCATCAGATCGTGCGCCCGTTCCGCAACATGACGCTCCGCGAGAACGTCATGCTCGTCGGCGGGCCGTGCGAAGACCGGCGTGCCGTTCAAGGCGATGTTCCGCGTCAAGCCGGGAGGCCGAGTCCGACCGCGCCGGGCGAGCTCCTCGACCGGCGTCGGGATCGCACACCTCGCCGATCAGAACCCGGCGACCCAGCCGCTCGGCGTGCTCAAGCGGCTCGAGGTGGCGCGCGCGCTCGCGCTCGACCCGAAGCTCCTGCTGCTCGACGAGCCGCTCGCGGGCCTGAACCACGCCGAAGCGGAGACGCTCGCCGGCACCATCCTCGAGCTGAACCGACAGCGGGATCACGATCATCCTGATCGAGCACAACCTCGCCGAGGTGCTGCGGGTATGCCCGCGCCTCGTCGTGATGGACAACGGCCGCAAGATCGCCGACGGCGAAGCGCCGACGGTGATCGAGCGACCCGCGCGTGGTCGCGGCCTACCTCGGGGAAGGAGCGGCCCATGCTGCGGCTTGAGAAGCTCTCCTGCGGCTATGGCCGCAGTTCCGCGCCGTCACCGGCCTCGACCTCGAGCGTCGGCGAAGGGCAGCATCGTCGCCCTCGTCGGCGCCAACGGGGCGGGCAAGACCTCGACGATCCAGTGCCATCGCCGGACACGTGTCGGCGCAGGAAGGGCGGGTCGTACTCAACGGCAAGGACATCACGGGGCTTTCGCCGCAGCAGCGCGTCGCGGCCGGCATCGCCATCGCGCCGAGGGCCGGAAGCTCTTCGCCGACCTGACCGTGCGCGAGAACCTCGTCGTCGGCGGCTTACAGCCGGCCCAAGGAACGCACCCCGGCGCAACATCGACGCCGTGCTCGCGCTCTTCCCGCGGCTCGGCGAGCGCATCGCCTCGCAAGCCGGGTCGCTGTCCGGCGGCGAGCAGCAGATGGCCGCGATCGGGCGCGCGCTGATGGCCGAGCCCGAGCTGCTGATGATCGACGAGGTCTCGCTCGGCCTGATGCCGAAGAACGTCGACATCTGCTACCAGGCGATCGGCGAGCTGAAGCGCGCCGGCATCGACGATCCTGCTCGTCGAGCAGAACACCACCCGCGCGCTCGAGGTGGCCGACCGGATCTACGTCCTCGATCGGGCTCGAAAGTCCGGGCGGGAGTGGCCGCGGAGCACGCGGAAACCTGGAGCTGATCGACGCCTTTCTCGGGCTGAAGAATGCCGCAGCCGGTTTCGTCGTCGGGCTCATCGAAGCGTACGATGCGGCACCGCGCGGTGCCGCATAGCCCTAGGGAAGCCCTGGAGCATCGATGAACGAGCAGCCGATCTCACCAACCAGCCCGAAGCCGCCTACCGGACGGTGAAGAACTACATCCTCGAGAAAATCCAGAATGGTGCGTGGGCCGACGGAGACCGGGTACCCGTCCGAGGCGGAGCTGATGAAGCAGTTCGGGCTCTCGCGCATGACCGTGCATCGGGCGCTGCGCGAGCTGAGCGCCGAGCAGGCGCTGACCCGCGTCCAGGGCGTGGGGACGTTCGTCGCCGCGAGCAAGTATCAGTCGACGGTGGTCGAGATCCATGAACATCGCCGACGAGATCCGCGCTCGCGGCCACCTGCACGCGGCCGAGGTGCTGCAGCTGCGCGGAGAGAAGGCGGGCGAGGAGGGGCCGCGGTTCGGGGTCACGTCCGGATCGACGCTCTACCACTCCGCTGATCCTGCACCGGGAGAACGGCGTCCCGGTGCAGCTCGAGGATCGCTTCGTCAACCCGGCCGTCGCGGCCGACTACCTGCAGCAGAACTTCGGCCGGATGACGCCGAACGAGTACCTGATGCGCGTCGCCCCGCTCGAGCGCGTCGAGTACGCGATCGAGGCCGCGATGCCCGACGCCGCGACCCGCGACTGCTCGCCACGCGGGCGAACGAGCCCTGCCTCGTCCTGCATCGCCAGACGTGGTCGCAGGGCCTGGTCGCTTCGGTCGCGAAGCTTGCGCACCCCGCGTCGCGTTATCGCCTTACCGGCCATTTCTGAACAAGCGAAGAGGAGCTCGAGTGATGATCCAGGATCCCTCGCATCGACCCCACGCGGACGATCCGCGCGCCGCGCGGCACCGAACGGACTGCGAAGAGCTGGCTCACCGAAGCGGCGCTCCGGATGCTCATGAACAACCTCGACCCGGAGGTCGCCGAGCGGCCGCAGGAGCTCGTCGTCTACGGCGGAATCGGCCGCGCGGCCCGGGACTGGCAGTGCTTCGACAAGATCGTCGAAGTGCTCCGGCGACTCGGCGACGACGAGTCGCTCCTCGTCCAGTCGGGGAAGCCGGTCGCGGTCTTCAAGACCCACCCCGATGCGCCGCGCGTGCTGATCGCGAACTCCAACCTCGTGCCGCACTGGGCGAACTGGGAGCACTTCAACGAGCTCGACCGCAAGGGCCTGATGATGTACGGCCAGATGACCGCGGGCTCGTGGATCTACATCGGCAGCCAGGGCATCGTGCAGGGCACCTACGAGACCTTCGCCGAGGCGGGGCGCCAGCACTACGGCGGCGACTGGTCGGGCAAGTGGATCCTCACCGCCGGCCTCGGCGGCATGGGCGGCGCGCAGCCGCTCGCCGCGACGATGGCCGGCGCCTCGATGCTCGCGATCGAGTGCGACCCGACGCGCATCGACATGCGCCTCAAGACCCGGTATCTCGATGCGCGGGCGAACACGCTCGACGAAGCAATCGCCCTCCTCGAGAACGCCAAGACGCCGATCTCGGTCGGGCTGCTCGGGAACGCGGCGGAGATCGTGCCGCAGATCCTGAAGCGCGCGCAGAACTCCCGCTTCCGGCCCGCGCTCGTCACCGACCAGACGTCGGCGCACGACCCGGCGAACGGATATCTGCCGGAGCGCTGGACGCTCGAGCGCTGGCGCGAGCTGCGCACCAAGGATCCGGAGGAGGTCGCGACCTCCGCGCGCGAGTCGATGGCGAACCACGTACGTGCGATCCTCGGCTTCCAGGCGATGGGGATCCCGTGCGTCGACTATGGCAACAACATCCGCCAGGAGGCGAAGAACGTCGGGGTCACCAACGCCTTCGACTTCCCCGGCTTCGTGCCGGCGTACATACGGCCGCTCTTCTGCGAGGGCAAGGGACCGTTCCGCTGGGTCGCGCTCTCCGGCGATCCCGAGGACATCTACCGGACCGACCGCAGGATGCTGGAGCTCTTCCCGCACAACGCGTCGGTGAAGCGATGGCTGGAGATGGCGAAGGACCGCATCGCGTTCCAGGGGCTGCCGGCACGGATCCTCTGGCTCGGCCTCGGCGAGCGCCACCTCGCCGGGCTCGCCTTCAACGAGATGGTCGCGAAAGGCGAGCTCAAGGCGCCGATCGTCATCGGCCGCGACCACCTCGACGGCGGCTCGGTCGCGAGCCCGAACCGCGAGACGGAGTCGATGCGGGACGGATCGGACGCCGTGTCCGACTGGCCGCTGCTCAACGCGCTCCTCAGCACTGCCGGCGGCGCGAGCTGGGTGTCGCTCCACCACGGCGGCGGCGTCGGCATGGGCTACTCGCAGCACGCCGGCGTCGTGATCGTCGCCGACGGGACCGAGGCCGCGGCGAAGCGGCTCGCGCGCGTGCTCTGGAACGATCCGGCGACCGGGGTGATGCGGCACGCCGACGCCGGCTACGACCTCGCGATCCGGTGCGCGAAGGAAAAAGGCCTCGACCTGCCGATGCTGTCGTGAACGGCGCCGAGGCGATCTGGGTGAACGCCAGGCTCGCGACGATGGTCGCGGGGCCGGGCTACGGCGAGATCGAGGACGGCGCGATCGCCGTCCGCGGCGGTCGGATCGCGTGGGTTGGCGCACGCGCGGACCTGCCCGCGGCGCTCCGAACCGCCGCCGCCCGAGAGCACGACGCGGGCGGCCGGTGGATCACGCCCGGCCTGGTCGACTGCCATACCCACCTCGTCTACGCGGGCAGCCGCGCCGGGGAGTTCGAGCAGCGGCTGAACGGCGCCACCTACGAAGAGATCGCGCGCGCGGGCGGCGGGATCCGCTCGACCGTTGCCGCGACGCGGGCCGCTTCGGCAGCGGCGCTGCTGGAAGCTTCGAAGCCGCGCCTGAGGGCGCTCGCCGCCGAGGGCGTGACGACGGTCGAGATCAAGTCGGGCTACGGCCTCGAAGCCGGCGCGGAAGCGAAGATGCTCAGGGCCGCGCGCGCGCTCGGGAACGCGCTCCCCGTGACGGTGCGCACGACCTTCCTCGGTGCGCACGCGCTGCCGCCCGAGTTCGACGGTCGCGCCGACGCCTACATCGACGAGGTCTGCGAGCGGATGCTGCCCGAGATCGCGCGCGCGGGGCTCGCCGACGCGGTGGACGCCTTCTGCGAGCGGATCGGGTTCAGCCCGGCGCAGACCGAGCGCGTGTTCGAGGCGGCGAAGAAGCTCGGCCTGCCGGTGAAGCTCCACGCCGAGCAGCTCTCCGACCAGGGCGGCGCGCGGCTCGCCGCGCGCTACGGTGCGCTCTCGGCCGATCACCTCGAGTACGTCGGGGAGGACGGCGTCGCCGCGATGGCACAGGCCGGGACGGTGGCGGTGCTGCTGCCCGGCGCGTTCTACTTCCTGCGCGAGACGCAGGTCCCGCCGATCGAGCTCCTCCGCCGGCACGGCGTCGCGATGGCGGTCGCGACCGATTGCAACCCGGGATCGTCGCCGATGACCTCGCTCCTCCTCGCGCTCAACATGGCGTGCACGCTCTTCCGGCTGACGCCGCAGGAAGCGCTGGCGGGCGCGACGCGCGAAGCGGCGCGCGCGCTCGGGCTAGCGCGCGAGGCGGGGACGCTGGAAGCGGGGAAGGTCGCCGACTTCGTCCTCTGGGACGTCGACCGGCCCGCCGAGCTCGCCTACGGGATCGGGGTGAATCCGCTCCATGCGGTCGTGAAGGGCGGCGTCGCGCGGACGCCGGCCGAGCTCGTCGCCGCATGAGCCCGCCGGGCCGCCCCAAGGGCGAATCCCGAGCGCGGGACGCGCGAGGTAGTCCAATCACCGCCTTCTTCGCCGACCTCGCGCTGCTCCCCGGCGGCTGGGCGCGGCGCGTGCGGCTCGAGGTGGACGCGGGCGGCGCTCTCGCCACGGTGTCCGCGGATGCCTCCGACGCCGGCGCGATGCGCCTCGCGGGCCCGGTGATGCCGGGGCTGTGCGACCTGCACTGCCACGCCTTCCAGCGCGCGATGGCCGGATTGACCGAGCGGCGCTCCGCCACGGCGGACAGCTTCTGGACCTGGCGCGACGTGATGTACCGGTTCGCCGCGCGACTCACGCCGGACGACCTCGAGGCGGTCGCTACTCGGCTCTACGTCGAACTGCTGCAGGGCGGCTTCACTTCGGTGTGCGAGTTCCACTACATCCACAATGATCCGGAGGGCCGTCCGTTCGCGAACCGCGCCGAGATGTCGGAACGGCTCGTCCGTGCCGCGTCGCGCGCCGGCATCGGCCTGACGATGCTTCCGGTGCTCTACCAGACGGCGAACTTCGGCGGCGTTCCGCCGCACGAAGGCCAGCGCCGCTTCGTCACCACGGTCGACGAGCTGCTGGCGATTGTCGAAGCGTTGCGCGATCTCGGCGCGGGCGATCCGAACGTCCGCGTGGGGATCGCCCCGCATTCGCTGCGCGCCGTACCGCCCGATGCGCTGCGCGACGCGATTCGCGGTCTCGACGCGATCGACGGCGCCGCGCCGGTCCACATCCACATCGCGGAGCAGACGAAGGAGGTGGACGACTGCCTCGCCTGGAGCGGCCAGCGCCCGGTCGAGTGGCTGCTCGCGAACCAGGCGGTGTCGTCGCGCTGGTGCCTCGTTCACGCGACCCATCTCACCGACGCGGAGACTGCGGCGCTCGCCCGCTCCGGCGCCGTCGCCGGACTGTGCCCGACGACGGAAGCGAACCTCGGCGACGGCTTTTTCCCGCTGCCCGCGTTCCTTGCGCAGGGCGGCGCGTTCGGCGTCGGCTCGGACAGCAACGTCTCGACGTCGGCGATCGAGGAGCTGCGCTGGCTCGAGTACGGGCAGCGGCTGCTGCACCGGCGGCGCAGCGTCGCGGCGTCCGCGGGGACGCCGTCGCCGGGCCTCGCGCTCTACCAGGGTGCCCTGGCCGGCGGCGCGCGCGTATCGGGTCGCCCGATCGCGGGCCTCGCGCGCGGACAGCGGGCCGATTTCCTGGTGATCGACGCGGACGCGCCGTTCCTTTGCGGGCGCGGTCCCGACGAGCTCGCCGACGCGATGGTGTTCGGCGGCAACGCGAATCCCATCCGGGACGTGTTCGTCGGCGGGAGGCAGGTGATCGCCGGCGGGCAGCACGCGCACGAGGCCGCCATCCACGCCGCGTATCGCGCCGCCGCAGAAGCCTCGCAGCCCTTTAGTAGTCGGGCTGTGACTGCCCCCGCGGATTACGAGGTCCAATGAACTATCAATCGCTGTTCGCTTCGGTCGCAACCCGCCCCGTCCGCGCCGGGGTCGTCGGGGTCGGCGAGTTCGGCGTTTCGCTGGCGGCGCGCGACCGCCGCCTCGAGCACCTGAAGATCAGCGCGCTTGCCGACCTCGACGTCGAGCGCGCGTGCGAGCGCCTGGTGCGCGCCGGCCTGGCACGGGACGAGCTGGCGGTGTGCGATTCGGTCGCGCAGGCGCTCGCCGCGCTGGAATCCGGCAAGCGCGTGATCGCCGCCGACGCCGCGATCCTGCCGCAGCTGCCGCTCGACGTGCTGGTGGATGCGACCGGCGATCCCGAGACCGCGGCACGCACCGCCGATGCGGGAATCCGCAACGGCAAGCACGTCGTGCTCGCGTCCAAGGAGGCCGACTCCGTGATCGGGCCGGTGCTCTATCGCAAGGCGCGCGCGGCGGGTCTTGTCTACTCCCAGGTGGACGGCGACCAGCCGAGCCTGCTCATCAAGCTCGTGGCGTGGGCGCGCGAGCTCGGGCTGGAGGTCGTCGCGGCGGGGAAGGCGAGCGAGTACGACTTCGTCTACGACCCCGCCGCCGAGACCGTGAGCACGCGCACGAAGTCCGTGCGCGTGCCGGAAATCCGCGCCGTCTGGGACCTGCCCGACGCGCAGCGTCCGGAGGCGATCGCGACGCGGGCGAAGGTGCTCGCGGCGCTGCCGCAGAAGTCCGCCCCCGACTTCTGCGAGATGGGCATCGTCGCCAACGCCACCGGGCTCAAGCCGGACCAGGCGGCGATGCACGCGCCGGTTGCGCGCACCATCGAGCTGCCGGATCTCTTCTGCCGGCGCGAGGACGGCGGGCTCTTCGCCGGCGACGGCGCGATCGACATCTTCAACTGCTTCCGGCGCGCCGACGAGGCGAGCTTCGCCGGCGGCGTGTTCGTGGTGGCCGACATCCACGACGACGCGACGTTCGAGGTCCTGAAGGGCAAGTGCATCCCGGCGAGCCGCAAGGGCTCGCGGCTCCTGCTCTACAACCCGACGCATCTTCTGGGCGTCGAGGCGCCGATCACGATCCTCGCGGCGGCGCTGTGCGGACACTCGAGCGCGGGCGCGGACTTCCGGCCGCGCTGCGACTTCGTCGCGCGCGCGGCGCGGGATCTCGCGGCGGGAACGGTGCTGGCGATCGGCGACCAGCACACGCACTCGGTCCCCGACCTCCAGCCGAATCTGGTGGACGCCGGGCCGGTCGGCGCCGGCACGCCGCTGCCCTACTACATGGCGACCGGCAACCGCCTCGCGCGCGCGGTCCGCGCCGGCGAGTACCTGACCGCCGACATGGTCGAGCCGCCGCGCGACTCGACTCTCTGGCGCCTGCGGGCGGAGCAGGACGCGGCGTTCTTCCCCGCGCGATGAGCGAGCCCGTGTACAGCCTGCCGGTGGCGGACGCGCACCACCACCTCTGGGACCTGAAGCGCGGCCGCTATCCGTGGCTGCAGGAGGAGTACGACCCCAAGGCGTTCTTCCTCGGGGACTACGCTTCCTTTTGCCGCGATTTCCTGCCCGACGACTACCGTGCGGTGAGCGGCGGCTGCAACGTCGTCGCGACCGTCCACGTGGAGGCCGAGCGCGATCGCGCCGAGCAGGTGGCCGAGACGGCGTGGCTGCACGAGATGAACGCGCGCTACGGCATGCCGAACGCGGTGGTCGGGCATGCCTGGCTCGACCGCCCCGAGACCGAGGAGCGCCTCCTCGAGCACCTGCGCTATCCGCTCGTGCGCGGCATCCGCAGCAAGCCGGTGACCAGCCGCGGCCCGGGCGAGAGCGTGCGTGGCCAGCCGGGGACGATGCAGGACGAGAAATGGCTGCGCGGCCTCGCGCTGCTCGGGAAGCACGGCCTCAGCTGGGACCTGCGCGTCCCGGCGTGGCATCTGCCGGAGGCGGCCGAGGTCGCGGCGATGTTCCCCGACCTCCCGATCGTGCTGAACCATCACGGGTTCGCCTGGGACCGGAGCGAGGAGGGCCTCGCGCGCTGGCGCGGCTGGCTGGAGACGATCGCGCGGCAGCCGAACGTGCACGTCAAGGTGTCGGAGTTCTGCGTGCGCGACCGCGCGTGGGACTGGGCGGAGAACACCCGCATCATCCGCGACACCGTCGCGATCTTCGGCTGGCAGCGCGCGATGTTCGCGAGCAACTTCCCGGTGTCCGGCCTGCGGATCGACTACCCCGGGCTCGTGACCGGCGTCGCGCGCGCCCTGGACGCGCTGACGCCGGCGCAACAGCGCGCCGTCATGTGCGACAACGCGCTGAAGTTCTACCGGATCGAAACGGCCTGACGCCGCCCGTTCAGTCGGGCGTCTTCTCGATCGCGTCGACGAGCGTCGGGCCGAACTTGGCCACGTAGTCCGCCTTGACCGGGCCGTAGACCTTGGCGCGGAACTCGGCGCGCGGAAAATCGGTGACGATCTGCATTCCGGCCGCCTTCAGCTTGGCGAGGTCGCCGTCCTCGATCCTGCGGTTCGCCGCGCGCTGCTCGCGGATCACCTCCGTCGCGGTCGTCTCGAGCACCTTCTGCTGCGCCGGCGTGAGCGACTGGAACTTCTTCAGGTTCATCACGAACACTGCCGTGGTGTAGGCGTGCTGCGTGAGCGTCAGGTACTTCTGCACCTCGTAGAACTTCGCCGACTGGATGAGGGTGATCGGGTTCTCCTGCCCGTCGACCGCGCGCGACTCGAGCGCGTTGAACACCTCGGTGTAGGCCATGGGCACCGGGTTGACGCCGACGAGCTGGAACGCCTTCAGGTGCGACGGGTTGGGCGTGGTGCGGATCTTCAGCCCGGCCATGTCCTCGAGCTTCACCACCGGGCGGCGCGAGTTGGTGAGGTTGCGGAAGCCGATCTCGGGGAACCCCAGCGCCTTGAAGTTGTACTGCTCGAGCTCGACCCGGATTTCGCCGCCGATCGGGCCGTCGAGCACCTTGTAGGCGTGGCCGAAGCTGCGGATGATCCCCGGCAGGTCGAGCGCGCTCTGGCGCGGGTTGATGCCGGCGAAGAACGGGTTGCCGGTGAGCGCGAAATCGATCACTCCTCCGCGCACGCCCGAGAGGATCGCGTTGTCGTTGCCGAGCTGACCGCCGTGGAACACGTCGATCCGCACCTGGCCGCCGGTGCGCTCCTGGACGAGCTTCGCGAACTGCACCAGGGCGACGTGCTGGGAATCGGTGTCGGGCTGGGTGTGCGCGAGACGGAGCTTCGTCTCCTGCGCGTTCACGGCGCTGAACGCCGCCAGCAGACCTCCGAGCACGAGTGTAGCGATGGGACGTGCCATGACTCCTCCTTGTTGTTCGCATTGCGGCCCGCAGCCGGCGCGGGGATGCTAGCACACGGGCCGCCGCATCCCGGTCGCTCGCGAACGCCGGGCTGCGAGTTGGGGTAGATTGACCGCCCCGCACCGGGCGCGTCCCCAGGAGCCAGCACCATGACCGCCGCAGAACTGCTCGTCAAATGCCTCGAGAACGAAGGCGTCGAGTTCATCTTCGGCGTCCCCGGCGAGGAGAACATCGACGTGATGGACGCGCTGCTCGACAGCCCCATCAAGTTCGTCACCACCCGCCACGAGCAGGGCGCGGCGTTCATGGCCGACGTCTACGGGCGCCTCACCGGCCGCGCCGGAGTCTGTCTCGCGACGCTCGGGCCGGGCGCGACCAACCTCATCACCGGCGTCGCCGACGCCAACATGGACCGCGCGCCGCTGGTGGCGATCGCGGGGCAGGGCGCGACCACGCGCCTGCACAAGGAGAGCCACCAGATCCTCGATCTGGTGAACCTCTTCCACCCGATCACCAAGTACTCGACCCAGATCCGCGAGCCGGAGATCGTTCCCGAGATCGTGCGCAAGGCGTTCAAGGTGGCGGTGACCGAGAAGCCGGGCTGCTGCTTCATCGACTTCCCGGAGAACATCGCCGAGATGAAGGTCGACAAGAAGCCGATCACGGTGCAGAAGGCCTACACCTCGACCACGCCCGACTTCAAGATCGAGGAGGCGGCGCGGATCATCGCGGCGGCGAAGAACCCGGTGATCCTCGCCGGCAACGGCGTCATCCGCCAGGGCGCGACCGAATCGCTGCGGAGCTTCGTCGACGTGCTCCGCATCCCGGTCGCCAACACCTTCATGGCGAAGGGCGTGGTGCCGTTCTCGGACGACCTCTTCCTCGGGACGATCGGCCTCAAGGCGCGCGACCTGCCGTGGTTCGCGTTCGAGAAGGCCGACGTGGTGATCTGCGTCGGCTACGACATGGTCGAGTACCACCCCGACATGTGGAACCCGGACGGCGACAAGACCATCGTGCACATCGACGCGCTGCCGGCGGAAGTCGACGAGCGCTACATCGTGGCGACCGGCGTGCTCGGGGACATCGGCGAGTCGCTCCGCGCCATCGCCGTGCGCACCAGGCCGCGGCCGGTCAACCCGTTCAAGGGCGTGCGCCAGGCGGTGATCGCGGACCGCGCGCAGTACGCCGAGGACCAGGGGTTCCCGGTCAAGCCGCAGAAGATCGTCTGGGACCTGCGCCAGGCGCTCGCGCCGGAGGACATCGTCATCTCGGACGTCGGCGCGCACAAGATGTGGATGGCGCGGATGTACCAGGCGCAGGAGCCGAACACCTGCATCATCTCCAACGGTTTCGCGTCGATGGGCATCGGCGTGCCGGGCGCGATCGCCGCGAAGCTCGCCTACCCCGATCGCAAGATCGTGACCGTCACCGGCGACGCGGGCTTCCTGATGAACTCGCAGGAGATCGAGACGGCGATCCGGATGAAGGCGCCGATCGTGATCCTGATCTGGAACGACTCGGAGTACGGGCTCATCACCTGGCACCAGCTCCGCCACTTCGGCCGGCCGAGCCACATCGCCTTCAAGAACCCCGACTTCGTGAAGTACGCGGAGAGCTTCGGCGCGAAGGGCTACCGGGTGGAGAAGACCGCCGACCTCCTGCCGACGCTCAAGCGCGCGCTCGCCGACGACACCGTCGCGATCGTCGACTGCCCGGTCGACTACTCGGAGAACATGAAGCTCACCGAGCGGCTCAAGAACCTCAAGTCGCCGCTCTAGCCGGAGAACTGCAATGAAGATTCGCGCTGCAGTGCTCAACGCGATGGGCGCCACGCTTCCCTACGCCAAGTCGCGCCCGCTCTCGATCGACGAGATCGACCTCGAAGGACCGGGCCACGGCGAGGTGCTGGTGAAGGTGGCCGCCGCGGGCCTCTGCCACTCCGACCTCTCGGTGATCAACGGCGACCGCCCGCGCCCGACGCCGATGGCGCTCGGCCACGAGGCCGCCGGCATCGTCGAGGAAGTCGGCCCCGGGGTCGACGACCTGAAGAAGGGCGACCACGTCGTCATGGTGTTCGTGCCGAGCTGCGGGCACTGCCTGCCGTGCTCGGAGGGGCGGCCGGCGCTCTGCGAGCCGGGCGCGGCGGCCAACACCAAAGGGACGCTGCTTTCCGGCGCGAAGCGGCTCAAGCGCAAGGGCGAGCCGGTCAACCATCACCTCGGCGTGTCGGCGTTCGCCGAGTACGCGACGGTGTCGCGCCGGTCGCTCGTCAAGGTCGACCCGGAGCTGCCGCTCGACCAGGCGGCGCTCTTCGGGTGCGCCGTGCTCACCGGCGTCGGCGCCGTGGTCAACACCGCGAAGGTCCCCGCGGGCGCGAGCGTGGCGGTCATCGGGCTCGGCGGCGTCGGGCTCGCCGTCGCTCATCGGCGCGGTCGCGGCCGGCGCCGGGCGCGTGGTGGCGATCGACCTCGCCGACGACAAGCTCGAGTTCGCCAGGAAGCTCGGCGCGACCGACACGTTCAACGCGCGCAAGGACACGACCGCCGAGGAAGTGCGCGCCGCGACCGCGGGCGGCGTCGACTATCGCATTCGAGCTCGCCGGCTCGGTCAAGGCGATGGAGCTCGCATACAAGATCACCCGCCGCGGCGGCACCACGGTCACCGCCGGCCTGCCGCCGCCGAGCGCGAACTTCTCCTTCGCGCAGGTCGGCCTCGTGGCCGAGGAGCGCACGATCAAGGGCAGCTACATCGGCACCTGCGTGCCGGTGCGCGACCTGCCGCGCTACATCGCGCTCTTCCGCCAGGGGCGGATGCCGGTCGACCGCCTGCTCACCCACCGGCTGAAGCTCGACGAGATCAACGAGGGCTTCGATCGCCTGCACGAGGGCAAGGCGATCCGGCAGGTGGTCGTGTTCTAGCGCCGATCGCCGCAGCCGATGGCCGAGACCGACGAGGACAAGCTGCTGCAGATCCAGCGCCGCTATT
>CAVXND010000067.1:0-9887 GCA_963762785.1 uncultured beta proteobacterium | reverse complement strand
GCCGTTTAGGCAGCGGCTCGCCCCAGGCAACGCGCAGCTGCCACTCGACCAGGTCCTCGCCGGTGATCATCTCGGTCACCGGATGCTCGACCTGGAGCCGGGTGTTCATCTCCATAAAATAGAACGTGCCCGCGCTTGTTCCAACAGTCTCGGCGATGAATTCGACCGTGCCCGCGCCGACGTAGCCGATCGCCTTCGCCGCCGCCACCGCGGCGCCGCCCATCGCTGCGCGCCGCTCGGACGTCATGCCGGGGGCGGGCGCCTCCTCGAGCACCTTCTGGTGCCGCCGCTGGACCGAGCAGTCGCGCTCGAAGAGGTAGACGCAGTCGCCGTGGCGGTCGCCGAACACCTGGATCTCGATGTGGCGCGGCCGGCGGAGATACTTCTCGACGAGGACGCGGTCGTCGCCGAAGGCGGATGCCGCCTCGCGCTTGCAGGAGGCGAGCGCGGCGGCGAACTCGGCCTTGGACTCGACGATCCGCATGCCCTTGCCGCCGCCGCCCGCGGAGGCCTTGATCAGGACCGGGTAGCCGATGCGGTCGGACTCGCGCTGCAGGAGGGCTGGATCCTGGTCGTCGCCGTGATAACCGGGCACGAGCGGCACGCCCGCCTGCTCCATGAGCTGCTTGGCCGCGCTCTTCGAGCCCATCGCGCGGATCGCGGACGCGGGCGGACCGATGAAGACGACGCCCGCGCGGTCGCACGCCTCGGCGAAGTCCTCGTTCTCCGACAGAAAGCCGTAGCCGGGATGGATTGCCTGCGCGCCCGAAGTGCGGGCGACCTCGAGTATGCGATCGCCGCGGAGATAGCTCTCCTTCGCCGGGGCCGGGCCGATCAGGTACGCCTCGTCCGCGGCGAGCACGTGCTGCGCGCGCGCGTCGGCCTCCGAGTACACGGCGACGGTCTTGATCGCAAGCCGGCGGGCGGTGCGGATCACCCGGCAGGCGATCTCGCCGCGGTTGGCGATTAGGATCTTCGCGAACATCAGCGCCGGCCAGCCGACAGGGTCACCGCCGCACTCACTTCTTCTTCTTGGTGCCCTTGCCGGCTCGAGGCGGTGCCGCCACCCACGCCGGCTTCCGCTTCTCGAGGAACGAGCGGATCCCTTCCTTGCCCTCGTCCGACGCGCGCGCCGCGGCGATGCGCGTCGCGGTGTCCTTGATCAGATCCGGACCCAGCGGCTGCCGGCCGACGGCGCGGAGCAGATCCTTGGTCGCGGCGTGAGCGGCCGGCGCCCCGAGAACCAGGTGTCCCAGCACCTGGTTGATCACGCCGTCGAGCTCCTCGTCGAGGGCGATCTCCTGCACGAAACCGATTCGATAGGCTTCCGCCGCGTCGAACGGCTCCGCCGTGAGCATGTACCGGTACGCCGCGCGCTCGCCCATCGCGGCGATCACGTATGGGCTGATCGTCGCCGGAACGAGGCCGAGCTTCACCTCCGAGAGGCAGAACTCCGCGCTCTGCCCGGCGATGGCGATGTCGCACGCGGCCACGAGACCCATGCCGCCGGCAAACGCCGCGCCGTGCACGCGCGCGAGCGTCGGCTTTTTCACGGTGTGGATCGTGTGCAGCATGTTGGCGAGCCCGAGCGCGTCGTCGTGGTTCTGCTCGAACGTGTAGCCCGACATCTTCTTCATCCAGTTGAGGTCGGCGCCGGCGCAGAACGTCTTGCCCTGTCCGGCGAGGATGATCGCGCGCACGTCGGCGTCGGCGTCGAGCGCACGGAACGCCGCCGTGATCTCGGCGATCATCGTCTCGTTGAACGCGTTGCGAATGTCGGGACGGTTCAGCCAGACGAGGGCGATGCCGGCCGGGGTCTTGTCTACTTTCAGGGTTTCGTAGGTCATGGCGGGCCGGATGATACCGCGCGGTCAATAGCTCTTCGGCAGCCCGAGCACCTTCTCGGCGATGAAGCACAGGATGAGGTGCGGGCTCACCGGCGCGAGACGGGGGATCCACGCCTCGCGGAAATACCGCTCGACGTGGTACTCCTTCGCGTAGCCCATGCCGCCGTGGGTGAGGATGGCGGTCTCGCAGGCGCGGAAGCCGACCTCCGCGGCGAAGTACTTCGCGGCGTTCGCCTCGGCGCCGCACGGCTTGCCGGCGTCGTAGAGCGACGCCGCCTTGAACACCATGAGATCGGCCGCCTCGAGCTCCACCCAGCACTTCGCCAGCGGGTGCTGGATCGCCTGGTTCTGCCCGATCGGGCGGTCGAACACGATTCGCTCGTTCGCATAGGCCGCGGCGCGCTTCAGCGCCGCCCGGCCGAGCCCCACCGCCTCGCCGGCGATCAGGATGCGCTCCGGGTTCATGCCGTGGAGGATGTACTCGAAGCCCTTGCCCTCCTCGCCGATGCGGTCGGCCGCGGGGACGCGCAGGCCGTCGAAGAAGACCTGGTTCGAGTCGACCGGCTTGCGGCCCATCTTCTCGATCTCGCGCACCTCGACGAAGCGCCGGTCGAGGTCGGTGTAGAAGAGCGAGAGCCCCTGCGTGCGCCCGGTCGAAACTTCGGCCTCCTCGATCGGCGTCGTGCGCGCGAGGAGGAGCACCTTCGTCGCGACCTGGGCGGTCGAGATCCAGACCTTCTGGCCGCTGACGACGTAGTGGTCGCCTTCGCGCACTGCGCGCGTCCGCAGCTTGAGCGTGTTCAGCCCGACGTTCGGTTCGGTGACCGCGAAGCAGGCCTTGTCCCGGCCGGCGATGAGCGGCGGCAGCCACCGCCGCTTCTGCTCCTCGGTGCCGAAGACGACCGCCGGGTGCAGCCCGAAGATGTTCATGTGGATCGCCGACGCGCCGGAGAGTCCGGCGCCGGTCGCGGAGATCGTCTGCATCATCAGCGCCGCTTCGGTGATGCCGAGCCCGGCGCCGCCGTGCGCCTCGGGCATCGCGATCCCGAGCCAGCCGGCCTCGGCGAGCGCGCGGTGGAAGTCGTCGGGGAAGCCGCCCTCGCGGTCCTTGCGCAGCCAGTAGTCGGCGTCGAACGGCGCGCAGACCCGCTCGATCGCCTCGCGGATGCTTTGCTGTTCCGGCGTGAAGGAGAAATCCATGGCGCGCTACGGCCGCACGACCTTGTCCGGCGACTCGCCGTAGGGCGGGGTGTAGATCACGAGCACCTTCACCGGCGTCTCGCTCGTCACCGTGAAGACGTGCATCACGTCGGGCGGGAAGTAGCAGGCGTCGCCGGGGCCGAGCTCGCAGCGCTCGCCACCCACTTCGGCGAGCGCGGTGCCCTCGAGCATGTAGCAGACCTGCTCGATCCCGGGGTGGGCGTGCGGCAGGGCGCCCTTGCCGCGCTCGATGACGCCGAGCACGACCTCGACCCCGCGCGCGCCCACGTTCTCCTCGCCGATCAGGCGATGGTTCCGCGTGCCGGTGTGGTTGGCGGGATGGTAGTGCGGCACCTCGGCGCCGCGCACGAAATAGCCCTTCTTCATCGTCTCCTCTCCCGTTCAACCCTTGCGCGCCGCGCCGCTGGCGAGCAGCGCGTCGATCTCGCCCGCCGAGCAGCCCGCCTCGCGCAGCACTTCGGCCGTGTGCTCGCCGAGCCGCGGCGCCGGCGCGGGTGCCGAAAGCGGCGTCCCCGACCAGGACGTTGGCGCGGCGAGCGCGTGCAAGGTGCCCTCGGTCGGATGATGCTCCTCGGCCATGAATCCGGTCGCGCGCAGGTGCGGGTCGGCGAGGAGCTCTGCCGGCGAGTTCATCGGCTGGTGCGGGATGTCGGCGTCGTCCAGGAGGCGCTCCCACTCGGCGGTCGTGCGCGTCCGCATCGTCTCCGCGACGTACGCGTACACCGCGTCGATGTGCTCGCCGCGCGCGGTCTGCGACGCGAAGCGCGGGTCGCGCTCGAAGCGCTCCGGCTCGCCGATCGCGGCGAAGAAGCTCCGCCACTGCTTGTCGTTGTAGATCAGGAGGCAGAGGTAGCCGTCCCGCGTTTCGTACGGCCGGCGGTGCGGCGTGAGGAGGCGCGCGTAGCCCGGTTCGCCGATCGGCGGCTCGAAGGTGAGGCCGCCCAGGTGATCGCCGAGCACGAATTGCGCGGCGGCCTCGAACATCGGCACCTCGACCGCCTGGCCCTTGCCGGTCTTCTCGCGCGCGTACAGCGCGGCCGACACCGCGTAGGCCGCGTGCAGCGCGGTCAGCCGGTCGACGAGCGTCACCGGTGCGTACGCCGGCGCCGGCGCGCCGGCCTGCTGCATCAGCCACGGGATCCCGGCGGCGCCCTGGATGAGATCGTCGTACGCAGGCTTCGCCGCCGCCGGCCCGCGCTGGCCGAAGCCGCAGCAGGTGACGTACACGATGCGCGGATTGCGCGCGGCGAGCGCGTCGTAGTCGAGGCCGAGCCGCTTCATCGCCGCCGGGCGGACGTTCGAGATCATCGCGTCGGCGCGCTGCGCGAGGCGGAGCAGGGCGTCGCGCGCCGCCGGCTGCTTGAGATCGAGCACGACGCTCCGCTTGCCGCGGTTGACGTGCAGGAAGATGTGGCCCATGCCGGGATTGCGCATCGGCCCGATGTGGCGGATGCCGTCGCCCTCGGGCGGCTCGACCTTGATCACGTCCGCGCCGAGGCCGGCGAGGATCTGCGTCGCGAACGGCCCCATCAGGACCGTGGTGAGATCGACAATTCTGACGCCTGCGAGCGGCCCCGTCACGGCTTCCTTTTCCTCTCCCGCGAAGCGGAGAGGGAGGAAGGTTACCTCGGGTTGCCGACTGCGGCGGAGCCGAGGCGGAACGCGGCAGGGCGCGCGTCCACGCTTCAGCTCACGCGGCGCGATTCGAGCGCCGGCCGCTTACCTGCAGACGAAGCTCTCCGCGCGTTCGGGGTCGCCACCGCGGTACCTCGCAATCCGCGGATACGGACACAGCGGCCGGGTGCGGTTGGCCGCCCAGTTCTCGGGAACCTCGAGGTTGACGCCGCCGACGTTGCCGGCCCCGCGCGCGGTCGCGATCATCTGCGCGGGCGCATCCCTGTTCTCTACCCAGTCCACGAGCGCGGAGAGCATGTCGAATTGGTCCGTTGCCGGGCCGCCGCTGCAGTGTCCCATGCCTGGCACGTGAAACAAGCGCACGACATCGTTGACGCGGTCGTCGTCATCGTCGCGATCGTGATGCCAGCCGCCGTGTCCGCCGTGACCCTCGCCCGATCGCTTCAGCGTTCGATACCAGGCCGTAGTGTCGTCGACCGAGAAGATCGGGTCGCTGACGCCGTGGTACACGATCATGCGGCCGCCGTGACGGCGCAACCTGTCGTCGATCCGGTCGGGACGAGGCGGCGTCATGAACGACATGCCCGATTCGGTGTAGGTGGCGTTGGTCGCGAAGATCTGCTCGGCAAGAAGGTCGATGTTGGCGGTGAGCGCGAATGTCCCGCCGTTGAACCCGACGGGATTCTCCGGGGGCGTCTTGAAGACGAACCCGACCGCGCCGGAATCGAGCGCGACCGGCGCGATGAATTCCCAGAACGGGATGCCGGTGCTGCCGAGGCCCGCGTCGTACGGGAAGGTCGCGTAGATCGGCTGCCCGTCGCTGTCTTTCGGGCCGGCAAAGATGTTGCCGATGGCCGTCTTTTGCCCCGCACTGAGGCAGGTCCCGTCGCGCGGCCCGCCGCAGGTGGGAACGTCGGTCGCCAGGTCGAACGTGCGCTGGCACGCCCTGACGTTCTGGACCAGCCCGTCAACCAGGCCGTCCAGCGCGTCGCACCGCCCCAGCACTCTGTTCGCGACGAGCTGCCGCTCGGCGGGCGTGAAAGCGCCCGAGAGGTCGGGCAAGCCTGCGAACGGCCCAGCCGGAATGATGGCGCCCGGGACCGCGAACGGCTTGTACTGCTGGCCCCCGTAGATATTGGCGACTGCCGCCTTGGGCAGGTTGAAGCCGGGTGAACCGACGAGATAGCCGTCGTACTCGTCGGTATAGCGGGCCGCGGCGACCATGGTATGGCGTCCGCCGTTCGAGCAGCCGCCGATGTACGATCGCTCCGGTCGCTTGCCGTAGGCGGCACGGATCACGCGCTTCGCCATCGGCGTGAGCTTGCCGACCGCCTGGTACCCGTAGTCGAGCCGTGCCTGCGGATCGATGCCGAAGGTCGGGTTCTGCATCGCGCTGTGGCCGGCGTCCGAACTGATGACCGCGAAGCCCTGCAGGAGCGCGCTCGTCAGCGGGCCGCCGCCGCTGGTGTTCCCGGTGGCGGGGACCACGCTGCCGTCGATGCCCCCGTTCGCCTGGTAGAAGAATCGCCCGTTCCAGTCGAGCGGGAGGCGCATCTCGAAGCCGATGGCGTACGTGTTGCCGTCCACCGGACTGACGCGCTCGAACATCTTGCCGACGAGCCGGCAGTGCGCGCCGATGTCCTGGCCCGCGAGCGTGAGCGTGCCGGCCGCGACGCTGGTCGACGAGGTGAACACGGTGTTCGGCGCCGAGAGCGAGGCGTCGAGTGTCCTCGCAGTGACGGCGCAGCGGTCCGCCGGTGACTGGTTTCCGGTGGTGGTCCCGCACCGACTCCGTTCGGTTATCGGCCTGGCTGGATCCGCCGTAGCCCTGCACCATGACGGCGAGCGCCAGCAGGCCCGCATAACGCACCTGTCGCTTCATCGAGAGTCCCCCTCCGTTGTCCGCACGAGTCTCGCATCCGGAGATGCGCAGTGGCCCCGTCTCCACTCCCAATTCTCCGCGTCGTGCCCAACTGCGCGGAGGGCGCTCGAGCTGTCATTGGCGCCGGCATTCTGGGCGCGTTGCTATGATCTGTCGACGCGGCATCGCTTATGGTTGATATCAGGCGGATGGATATCAGAAAGGTCGACCTCAATCTGCTGGTGGTCTTCGACACGCTGCTGCGACTGCAGAGCGTCACCCGGGCCGCCGAGGCGCTGGGCATGAGCCAGCCCGCCATGAGCCTCGCCTTGAACAAGCTGCGGAGCACGTTCGACGACCCGCTGTTCATTCGCGCCTCGCGTGGCGTATGGCCGACGCCGCGCGCCGAGCAGCTGGCCGTACCCCTGCAACACGTGCTCGACCAGATCAAGAACGATGTACTGCGACAGCCGAGCTTCGACGCGGCCACGACCCAGCGGACCTTTACGTTCAACATGGCCGATGTCGGCGAGATGGTCTTCCTGCCGCGGCTGCTCGCCCATTTGCGAACCGTCGCACCCGGCGCGAACCTCAGGACGGTCTCGACCCCGCCCGGGCAGCTGGCGGAGACCCTGCAGTCCGGCGAAGTGGACCTCGCGGTCGGATACTTCCCGGGTCTGCAAGGAGCGGCGATCTACCAGCAGCGCCTGTTCACGCACTCGTTCGTCTGCATCGTGCGCAAGGGTCACCCTCTCTCCGGTGCCCAGCTCACGAAAGCGCAGTTCCTCGAGGCCCAGCACGCCGTCGTGCACCAGGAGGGGAAGAGTCACGAGGTCTTCGAGGCGGCGCTCGCCGCGCAAGGCCTTGAGCGCAGGGTCGTGCTGAGCATTCCGCATTTCCTCTCCATCCCGCTGGTCATCGCCGAGTCGGATCTGATTGTCACCGTTCCCTATGCCATCGGGATGAGCTTCGCGCGGATGACCGGCCTGAGGATCCTTCGACCGCCGATCCAGGTCGCTCCGGCCGAGGTGAAACAGCACTGGCATGTGCGGTTCCACCACGACCGGGTCAATCAATGGCTCCGCGGCGCGGTGGCCGAGCTGTTTCTCGACAAGCCGTGGAAGCCCGTCGAACGGGAAAGGTCGACCGGCGTGCGGGCGCCGCCCACCGAGCGACCGTCGCCCCGTCGGCGCGTGGCGCACGCCGGGCGGAGGAAGGATCCCGCGTAGCTCCCTCGTCCGCCGGGCAGGCCAACGCCAGTGTGACTTCTGTGGCACTGGCAGCCGCACCGGGCCCGCGGGCAAACGAACGACACATCGGCGTCGCGCCGGCCCTTGCGGGGCCCGGGCGCTGCGTGGGACGCTGTTCGAAATGCCTCAATCCGCCGACACCAAGGCCTGCCCGTTCTGCGGCGAGCAGATCCTCGCGGTGGCGAGGAAGTGCAAGCACTGCCGGTCGGTGCTCACGCGTCCGCACATCCGCGCGGCGGACGTGCCGTGGTACCGGCGCGTGCCGGCGTTGCTTGCCATGGTTCTTCTGCTCCCGCCCGCGGTGGTGCTGGTGCTGCTCACCGGCCCGGTCTATCGCGTGCGGGGCGACAAGGCGGTCGCCTGGCGCGGCTGGGGCCCGTCCCTCGCCAACTTCGCGAGCCTCAGCATCTGCATCTTCGCCGGGCTCGCCCTCTTCGAAGGGCTCTACCGGCCCGGTTGCCGCTCGGGCGAGGTCGCGCAGCTCCTCGGCGAGCTCGCGCAGCGGCAGGTCGCGGAAGCGCAAGGTCTGCTTGCCGCTGCGCTGCCGGAGGCGCAAGGCCCGCTCAAGATGTCGGTGCGCATCACCGGCCCGCGCGAGACGCCCGGCGGCAAGGCGACGCAGTGCGTCGCCACCGCGCACCTCAAGGTGGTCTTCCCCAAGCTCGCCGAGCCGGTGGAAGGCACGTCCGAGGTCGCCTACGCGGTGGACCCGGTGGGTTGGGCGAAGGTGTACGTCCACGTCGCCGACGCCGAGTGGATCCAGGCCGCGTTCGGGCAGGCGCGGGACAAGTACGCACAGGGCCTCGCCCCCGCGCGCTGACTACGCCTCGAAGCGCTTCGCGACTTCCTCCAGCATCACCTCGGTCGCGCCGCCGCCGATCGCCAGCACCCGGGCATCGCGCACGAGGCGCTCGATCGGGCTCTCCCGCATGTAACCCATCCCGCCGTGGAATTGCTGGCAGGCGTACATCACTTCGTTGGCGAGCTCGCCGGTCAGCGCCTTCAGGCCGGACACCTCGCGCACCGCGTCGCGGCCCTGGTCGACGAGCCAGGCGCAGTGGTACAGAAGCTGCCGCGCCGCCTCGACTTTCGCGTCGAGCATCGCGAGACGCTGGCGGATCACCTGCTTGTCGAAGAGCGTCGCCCCGAAGGCCTTGCGGTTCATCACCCAATCGAGCGTGAGCCTGAGCGCCGTCTGGCAGTGCCCGACCGCCATCGCGCCGAGCGCGATCCGCTCGGTCTGGAAGTTCCGCATGATCGCGTAGAAGCCCTGGTTCTCCTCGCCGAGGAGGTTTGCCGCCGGGATGCGGCAATCCTCGAAGACGAGCTCCGCGGTGTCGGAGGAGAGCCAGCCCTGCTTCTTCAACGCGCGGCCGACGCGGAACCCCGGCGTGCCCTTCTCGACGATGAACATCGAGATCCCGCGCGAGCCCTTGGCTCGTCGGCATCGGTACGCGCCGCGACGAAGAAGAGGTCGCCGTGCACGCCGTTGGTGATGAACATCTTGGTGCCGTTCAGCACCCAGGCGTCGCCGTCCCGCCGCGCGCGCATCCGGATCGACGCGACGTCGGAGCCCGCGTCGGGCTCGGTGACCGCGACCGCGGTCACGAGCTCGCCGGCGATCACCTTGCGCAGATAGCTCTCGAGCTGCGCTTTCGAGCCCGCGCGCACGAGGTGCGGCGAGGCCATGTCGGTGTGGACCAGCACCGTGACGACGAAGCCGCCGAACGTCGAGCGCGACAGCGCCTCCTGGAAGACGACCGCGGTGACGTTGTCCGCGCCGGCGCCGCCGTACTCCGGCGGGTAGGTGATGCCGAGCAGGCCGAGGCCGCCGAGCTTGCGGATCACCTCGCGCGGGGTGAAGCCCTGCTCCTCCCACGCCTCGCCGTGCGGTTCGACTTCCTCGGCGAGGAACCGCGCGACGGTCTTGCGCAGCTCGGCGTGCTCGGGCCGGTCGTAGACCGAGGGCTGCATCAGCGGCTCAGTTGAACTCCGGCTCGACGAGCACCTCGGTCTTCACCGAGTTCGCGATGAAGCACTTCTCGTGCGCCTGCTCGTGCAGCGCGCGAACCC
>CAVXND010000066.1:0-7249 GCA_963762785.1 uncultured beta proteobacterium | reverse complement strand
GCACCGCCACGCCCCCGAGCGCCACGAGCGAGAAGCACATCGCCATCCGGTGGTCGTCGTAGGTGTCGATCGTCGCCGGGACGAGCTGCGCCGGCGGCTCGATGCGCAGGAAGTCCGCCCCCTCCTCCACGCGGGCGCCGACCTTGCGGAGCTCCGTGGCCATCGCGGCGAGGCGATCGGTCTCCTTCACGCGCCAGCTCGCCACGTTGCGGATCGTGCTCGGACCGCCGGCGAACAGCGCCAGCACCGCGGCCGTCATCGCGGCATCGGGGATGTGGTTCAGATCGGCGTCGATCGGGCGGAGCGGCAGGCGGCCGCGCACCTCGATCCAGCCCGCCCCGAATGCGACCTCGGCGCCCATCGCGCGCAGCACCTCGACGAAGCGCACGTCGCCCTGGATGCTGGTGCCGTCGACGCCCTCCACGCGCACCGGGCCGCCGCCGATCGCCCCGGCGGCGAGGAAATACGACGCCGACGACGCATCGCCCTCGACGTCGAGGCGCACCGGGCTGCGATAGCGCGCCCCGGCGGGCAAGGCGAACCGGCTCCAGCCGTCCCGCTCGAGCGCGACGCCGAACCGCCGCATGAGGTCGAGCGTGATCTCCACGTACGGCTTCGACACGAGATCGCCGGCGACCTGCACCGCCAGGGGCTTGCCGGCGAGCGGCAGCGCCATGAGGAGCGCGCTCAGGAACTGGCTCGAAACGTCACCGCGGACCGTGGTGGCGTCGCCGAGCGCACGGGCGGCCGGCCGGATCTCGAGCGGCGGATAGCCCTCGCGACCGAGGTAGCCGATCTCGGCGCCGAGCGCGCGCAGCGCGTCGACGAGGTCGCCGATCGGCCGTTCGTGCATGCGCGGCACGCCGGAGAGCCGATAGGTGCCGCCCGCAAGCGCGAGAGCCGCAGTGAGCGGCCTGAACGCTGTCCCGGCATTGCCGAGGAAGAGCTCGGCCTGCCGCACCGGAAAGGTGCCGCGCGCGCCTCGCACCGTGTACTCGCCGCCGCCGGTGCGCGTCCAGGCGACGCCGAGCGTGCGCAGCGCATCGAGCATGCGCGCCGTGTCGTCCGCCTCCAGGACGCCCCGCAGGCTCGTCTCGCCGTCGGCGAGCGCGGCGAGCAACAGCGTGCGATTCGAGATGCTCTTCGAGCCGGGCAGCCGTATCGTCCCCGCGGCCTGCGCGGCCGGCGCGAGGTCGAGGTGCGGCTGGCGCGGGCCGACGCTCATCGCGATCACTCGCCGTCCTGCGCCATCCAGGCGCGGCGCGCCGCACGCGCCGCCGCGAACGCGCGCTCGAGCGCCTCGCCATCCGACTGCTCGAGCGCCGCGCCGAGGCGCGCAAGCTCGTCCTGATACTGCCGCAGCTCACCGAGCAGCGCGTCGCGATTGGCGAGGCAGACGTCGCGCCACATCTCCGGGTTGCTCGCCGCGAGCCGGCTGACGTCGCGAAAACCGGCGCCCGCGTGGGCGAGCAGGCTCGCGGCGTCGGCCCGGGCGGCGAGCTCGCGGACGAGCGCGAACGAGAGGAGATGCGGCAGGTGGCTGACGGCGGCGAGAACCGCGTCATGCTCCGCGGCCCCCATTTCGGTGACCCGCGCGCCGCACGCCTGCCAGGCTCGGCGCACGCGCTCCACCATCTCGGGAGAGGTGCCCGCGAGCGGAGTCAGGATCACCTCCCGGCCGCGATAGAGCGCGGCGGTCGCGGCTGCCGCGCCGCTCTCGTCGGAACCCGCGATCGGGTGCGCGGGCACGAACTGGGCGATGCGCGGCCCGAGCGCCGCGCGGGCGGCTGCGATCACGCTCTGCTTCGTGCTGCCGCCGTCGGTGATCACCGCGCCCGGAGGAAGGCGGGGCGCGAGGCTCGCGAACGCATCGGCCATCGCCGCCACCGGCGTGGCGACGAGGACGAAATCGGCGCCCTCCGCCGCGCTGCCGGCGTCGGCAGCCGTCTCGTCGATCGCGCCGATCGCGAGCGCGCGCTCGAGGTTCGCACGGCTCCGGCCCACGCCGACGACGTTCCGGACCGCCCCCGCCTCCCTGAGCGCGAGCGCGAACGACGCGCCGATCAGCCCGACGCCGACGACGACGAGCTTCTCGATCGCGACGGCCACAAGCGGCTCAGGCCTTCAGCGCTGCCGCGAGCGCCGCGAGGAACCGCTCGTTCTCGGCGGCGAGGCCCACCGTCACGCGCAGGTGATCGGGCATGCCGTAGCCGGCGACCGGCCGCACGATCACGCCCTGCCGCAGGAGATGCTGGAACACGGCGCCCGCGCGGGCCGCGCCGCCCGCGCGCGGGATTTCGACGCTCACGAAGTTGCCGTACGAGGGAATCCACGCCAGCCCGAGCCGCTCGCAGCCGGCGGCGAGCTGTGCCATCCCGGCGAGGTTGAGGTCATGGCTCCGGCGCACGAACTCGCCGTCGCCGAGCGCGGCGGCGGCGGCGACGAGCGCGAGGTTGTTCACGTTGAACGGCTGGCGGACGCGATTGAGGAGGTCGGCGATCTTCTCGTCGCAGAGCGCGAACCCGACGCGCAGCCCCGCGAGGCCGTAGGCCTTGGAGAACGTGCGCGTGAGGATCAGGTTCCGGTGCCGCGCAAGCCAGGCGACGCTGTCGTAGTGCTGCGCGGCCGGCAGGTACTCGTTGTAGGCCTCGTCGATCACGACCGCCACCTGCGGCGGCACCGCGCGCAGGAACGCTTCGATCTCCCCGGGCGCGAGCAGCGTGCCGGTCGGATTGTTCGGGTTGGCGATGAACACGACCCGCGTCTCCGCGTCGATCGCGCTCGCCATCGCCGGGAGGTCATGCGCGTAACGCTTCGCCGGCACCACGATCCCGCGCGCGCCGCGCGCCTGCGTGGCGAGGGGGTACACCGCGAACGCGTGCGCCGAGTAGACCGCCGCCCGGCCCGGCGCCAGGAATGCGGCTGCGATCATCTCGAGGACGTCGTTCGAGCCGTTGCCGAGCACGATCCCCGCCATCGGCACGCCGTAGCGCGCCGCGAGCGCCGTCTTCAGCTCGAAGCCGTTGCCGTCCGGATACCGGCCGAGCTCCGGGATCGCCGCCGCTATCGCGGCGCGCGCCCTGGGCGACAGCCCGAGCGGGTTCTCGTTCGACGCGAGCTTGACGATGTTCGCTTCCTCGAGCCCCATCTCGCGCGCCAGCTCCCCGATCGGTTTGCCCGGCTGATAGGGCGCGATCGCACGGATGTACTGCGGCGCGAGCTCGCAGGGATCGGCCGGCAGGCTGGCGTTCGTCTGGCTCGTCATGGCGTCGCGGCGGGATAGGACCCGAGCACTTTAAGGAATGGCGCGAGCCCCTTCAGTTCCACGAGCGCTGCGGCCACGCCCGGATCGCGCTGGTGACCGACGACATCGAGATAGAACAGGTACTCCCACGTGCCGACTCGCGCCGGCCGCGACTCGATCCGGCTCATGCTGACGCCGTGCGTCGCGAACGGCGCGATCAGCGCATGCACCGCCCCCGGGCGGTTCGGCGCGGACATGACGATCGAGGTGAGGTCGCGGCCGCTCGGCCCGGGATCGACGTTGCCGAGGACCAGGAATCGCGTCAGGTTCTGCGCCTCGTCCTCGATGTTCTGCGCCAGGATCGCGAGGCCGTAGCGCTCGGCCGCGATCGCCGGCCCGATCGCGCACGCCTCCGGCTCGCCGGCGGCGAGGCGCGCCGCCTCCGCGTTGCTCGACACCGGCACGCGCTCGACCTGCGGCAGGTTGCGCGTGAGCCAGTGCTGGCACTGCGCGAGCGACTGGGCGTGCGAGTAGACGCGCTTGCGGCCGGTGAGCGAGCCGCCCTTCGCCATCAGGTTCTGATGGACGCGGAGCACGACCTCGGCGCAGATGCGGAGCGGCGTGTTCAGCAGCAGGTCGAGCGTGCGCCCGATCGCGCCTTCGGTGGAGTTCTCCACCGGGACCACCGCGAACTGCGTCGCGCCGGTCTCGGCCTGCCGGAACGCCTCGTCGATCGACGCGAGCGGCAGCGCGTCGATCGCGCCGCCGAAGTGCCTCGCGACCGCCATCTCGCTGAACGTGCCCTGCGGCCCGAGGTAGCCGACCCGCGCCCTGCCCTCGAGCGCGCGGCAGGCGGAGATCAGCTCGACGAAGATGCCCTTCACGCTCTCCGCGGGCAGCGGGCCCCGGTTCGCCGCGGCAACGCGTCGCAGCACCTCGGCCTCCCGCTCCGGCCGATAGACCGGGCCGTCGCCCTTCAGCCGCCCGATCGCGACCGCGTGCGCGGCGCGCTCGCCGATCAGGCGGACGACCTCGCCGTCGATGCGGTCGATCGCCGCGCGCAGGCGCGCGATCTCGGGGTCCGCCGTCTGGCCCGCCGCCGCGTCCGCCGCCCGGTCCGACGGCCGGTCAGCCATGCGCGGCGTCCAGGGGGAGATAGCGGATCGCGAGCACCCCCTCGATCCGCCGGATGGTCTCGATCGCCTCGGCGGGCACCGGGCTGTCGACGTCCACGAGCGTGTACGCCATCTCGCCCCGGGACTTGTTCAGCATGTTGTGGATGTTCAGCCCCGCCTTCGCCATCGCCGTGGACATCTGCCCGACCATGTTCGGCACGTTCGCGTTGGCGATCGCGACGCGGTACGGCGACTCGCGCTGCATGACCACGTCGGGAAAGTTCACCGCGTGACGCACGTTGCCGTGCTCGAGATACTCCCGGACCTCGTCGACCACCATGACCGCCGAATTGTCCTCCGCTTCGCGGGTCGACGCACCGAGGTGCGGGAGCGCGATCACGCCGGCATGCCCGGCGAGCGCGGCCGACGGGAAGTCGGTGACATAGGCCTTCACCCGGTGGGCGTCGAGCGCCTCGACGATCGCGGCGTCGTCGACGATGCCCTCGCGCGAGAAGTTGAGCAGGATCGCCCCCGCCCGCAGCTGCGCGACGTTGCGGGCGTTGAGCAGCCCCCGCGTCGCGCCGTTGAGCGGCACGTGCAGCGTGACGAAGTGGCTGCCGCGCAGGACCTCCTCGATCGAATGCGCCTTGCGCACCTGGGAGGGCAGGCTCCACGCGGCGTCGACCGTGATCTCCGGGTCGTAGCCGAGGACGTTCATCCCGAGCCGGATCGCCGCGTCGGCAACGAGGCTGCCGATCTTGCCGAGGCCGATCACGCCGAGCGTGTGCCCGGGGAGCTCGGCGCCGGCGAAGCGCTTCTTCTCGTCCTCGATCCGCTTCGACACCGCGGCGTCGTCGCCGCGCAGCGAGCCCACGAACTGCACCGCGGGGACGAGGTTGCGGGCCGCGATCAGCATCCCGGCGAGGACGAGCTCCTTGACCGCGTTTGCGTTCGCGCCCGGCGCGTTGAACACCGGCACGCCGCGCCGGCTCATCGCGGGCACCGGGATGTTGTTCGTGCCCGCGCCGGCACGCCCGATAGCCCGGACCGAATCGGGGATCGCGAGCGCGTGCATGTCGGCCGACCGCACCAGGATCGCATCCGGCCGCGCCGCTTCCTTGGTCACCGAGTACAGCTCGGCCGGAAAGCGCTTGAGGCCGGCTGGCGAGATCTGGTTGAGCACCAGGATCTCGTAGCGCTCAGCCATGGCGCGCCTCGAACTCGCGCATGTAGGCGACGAGCCGCTGCACGCCCTCGAGCGGCATCGCGTTGTAGATCGACGCGCGCATTCCGCCGACCGAGCGGTGCCCCTTGAGCTGCACCATCCCGCGCTCCTCGGCGCCTTTCAGGAACAGCGCGTCGAGCGCCGTGTCCCGCAGCGTGAACGGAACGTTCATGCGCGAGCGGTCGGCCGCGCGGACCGGCGAGCGGAAGAGCGTCGAATCGCCGAGGTACTCGTACAGCAGGCCCGACTTCGCGACGTTCTGCCGCTCGATCGCGACGAGGCCGCCCTGCCGCTGCAGCCACTTGAACACGAGCCCGGCGATGTAGATGGCGTACGTCGCCGGCGTGTTGAGCATCGACTGCGCGTCGGCCTGCGCCTTGTAGTGGAGCATCGATGCGATCCCCTTCGGGGCGCGATCGAGCAGGTCCTCGCGGACGATCACCAGCGTGAGCCCGGCCGGGCCCATGTTCTTCTGCGCGCCGGCGTAGATCAGCCCGTACTTCGACACGTCGATCGGGCGCGACAGGATATGGGAGGACATGTCGGCGACGAGGGGCACGTCGTCCGTCTCCGGCACCCAGTGGAACTCGACCCCGCCGATCGTCTCGTTGGTGCAGACGTGCACGTACGCGGCGCCCGGGTCGAGCCGCCACTGCGACCGGTCGGGGACGTAGGTGAAGCTCGCGTCCTCCGCGGATGCCGCCACGTTCACGTCGCAGAAGCTCTTCGCTTCCTTGATCGCCTTCTTCGACCACTCGCCGGTGTTCACGTAGTCGGCGGACTTCTTCCCGCCGAGCAGGTTCATCGGCACCATCGCGAACTGGAGCGAAGCGCCGCCCTGGAGGAAGAGCACCTTGTAGTTCGGCGGGATCCCGGCGAGCGCGCGCAAGCTCGCTTCGGCTTCGTCGGCGATGGCGATGAACTCCGGGCCGCGATGGCTCATCTCCATCACGCCCATGCCGCTGCCGTGCCAGTCGAGCATCTCCGCCGCGGCCTGGCGCAGCACGTCTTCCGGCAGCACCGCCGGTCCCGCGCTGAAGTTGAGGACCCGTGCCACGGTCAGCCTCCGTGATCCTCGCCGTTCCCGCGCGGCGGCGCCTGGTCGTGCCCGTCGCCGTTCGCGCCGTGCCCGTTGCCGTTCGCGCCGTTGCCGTTCTCGTCCTCGGTCTCGGCGATCTTCTCGATCCCCGCGAGCTTGGTGCCGGGGTCGAGGCTGATCAGGCTCACGCCCTGCGTCGCGCGCCCCATCTTGCTGATCTGGCCGACGGCGGTGCGGATCAGCACGCCGCCGGTGGACACGAGCATGATCTCGTCCTGCTCGTCGACCAGCGCCGCGCCGACGACCTTGCCGTTGCGCTCGGTGGTCTGGATCGCGATCACGCCCTGGGTGCCGCGGCCGTGGCGCGGATACTCGGCGAGCGGCGTGCGCTTGCCGTAGCCGTTCTCGGTGGCGGCGAGCACGCTCTTCGACTCGTCGTCGGCCACGAGCATCGAGATCACGCGCGCCTCGTCGGCGAGCTTCATCCCGCGCACGCCGCGCGCCGCGCGGCCCATCGGCCGCACGTCGGCTTCCTCGAAGCGCACCGCCTTGCCGGCATCCGAGAACAGCACCACGTCGCTCTGCCCGCCGGTGATCGCCACGCCGATCAGGTAGTCGCCCTGCTC
>CAVXND010000065.1:0-15850 GCA_963762785.1 uncultured beta proteobacterium | reverse complement strand
ACGGAGCGCCGCGAGGAGCTCGCCCTCGTCGGCGAAGAGCACCGCGGTCGGCACCGAGAGGAGCGACACCTCCATCTCCACCCGTCCGAGGTCGTCCCGTCCGAGCGGCGAGAAGCGCCGGTCGGCGAGCGCGGCCGCCGCGGCGTTCGCGACGACGTCCTCGCCGAGCGTGCGCGTCGGCTGCAGGCTGCCGATGCAGCCCCTGAGCTTCGCGTCCTGCATGAGCGTGACGAAGGTCGCGCGGCGCTCCTTCAGCCACGGCACGTCCGGGATCGCCGTTTCCGCGCTCGCCTGCAGCGCGTTCGCGACGCTCGTCCGGGCGAGGCCGAGCAGCGTCCGGCCGTGCTCTTCCTGGTAGTCGGCGCGCTGGTCCCAGAACGCGAACGAGGCGTAGCCGACGACCCGGTCGCGGCCGCCGGCGGTGTCGCCCGAGTTGCGCGCGTCGAGCAGCTCGGGCGTCATCCCGCGCCGCTTCGCGGTCTCGAGGAACCCGGTCATCGGCGTCGCGCCGCACGCCTGCACGTGGTCGATATCGGTGCGGAAGCCGACGATCGCCTGGACCGTCTTGCGGTCGATCGCGCGCGCGGTGTCGTAGGGGTGGTAGTGCGAGAGATCGGAGCTGATCACGATCAACGTCTCCGGCCCGCCCCAGAGCCGGTCGAGCACCGCCGCGACCTCGGCGCCCGTCGCCTGTCCGACCACCAGCGGCACGACCTTGAACCCCTTCAGCACCTGCTGCAGGAACGGCAGCTGCACCTCGAGCGAATGCTCGTGCGCGTGCGTCGCCGCGTTGACCGACACCTGCGGCAGGCCCTTCAGCTCGGCCACCGCCGCCGCGTCGACCTCGACGCGCCCGAGCGGCGTCTCGAACGCGGTCGCCTCCGGCAGCGCGAGCCCGCGCACCGCCACGCGATGGCATGGCCCGAGCAGCACCACGCGCTTCACGATGCCCATCGCCGGCCGCAGCAGCGCGAAGGCATGCGCGGCAACCTGGCCGGAATAGATGTACCCGGCGTGCGGGACGATCAGCGCCTTGGGGAACCCCGGGACGAGCGGGGCGTCGCGGGTCTCGTCGAGAAACCCGAGCAGCTCGCGGGCGAGCGTGGTCTGCTCGCCCGGGTAGAACATGCCGGCCACCGCGGCCGGACGGGTTGTGCTCATCCTGGCAGGTCCGTTAGTTCGATGCCGCGGCGAATCCCAGCCGCTTCAGCGGGTTGCAATGCCCGGCCACAACGGAAATCTACTCCCGTTGGGCCGGGCGGGCGAGTGGCGCACTGCACATCCGCGCCCGACAAGGTCGGGCCGCATCGAGCCCGAAGTGAGATTGAACCGCCGCGCGACCCGGGCCGCGGCCGTCGGCCCGGCTACCCGCCGCTGATCTTCGTCGCCCGCCACGGCCCGACCGGCGCCGTGCCTTCGATCACGTTGCCCCGGGCGATGCCCTCGAGCGCGAGCGGCTTGCCGCCCGCGGCGAGGCCGGGGATCGCGAAGCGCACCGATTCGCCCGCGATCTTCACGCCCTCGAGCGCGACCTGGCGGTTGCCGATGGTGGCCGAGCCCTTCGTCCCCGCCGGGTGCTGCTCGAACGCGAGCCGCGCCGGCTGCTTCGTCACCGCGGCGGGCAGCTCGAGGCGCCACGCGCCGCCGACGCGCGCCGGGACGATGTAGAGATAGAGGACCGTGCGGGTGGTGCCGCTGATCTCGACCTTCTCGGGCACGTCGAACTGGAGATGCCGCTCGGGCTGCCACGGGCCGAGCGGATAGTCGTGCGACACGACCCGCGAGCCGGGCCGCATCTCCGCGAAGATCCGCGGCACGAGCTGCGTCACGGTGTGCGGAAGGAGGTAGAGCGTGAGCACGGTCGCGTCGGCGAGGTTGGTCTCGAAGAGGTCGCGCTTCTCGAAGCTCACGCGGTCGGCGACGCCGGCCTTGGCCGCGTTCTCGTTGGCGAGCTTCACCAGCGCGGGGTCGATGTCGACGCCGGCGCCGCGCGCGCCGTAGCGCTCGGCCGCGGTGATCACCAGCCGCCCGTCGCCCGAGCCGAGGTCCATCACGAAGTCGTCCTTGCGGACCGACGCGAGCCGCAGCATGTCGTCGACGATCTTCCACGGCGTGGGCACGTAGGGCCCGGCGTTCTGCTGCGCGCGCACGCGCAGGGGCAGGGCTGCGCCGGCCGCGATCGCCACGAGCACGCGGCGGCGGGAAAGGTTCACCATGTTCATCGCCTCATTCTCTCGCCTCATTCTCCAATTCGTTCGAGCAATCCCTGCAGCGCGAAGACGACCGACTGCCGGCGCACCTCGCCGCGGTCGCCTTTGAAGTGTTTGGTCGTCGCGTCGGCGCTACCGCCGGCGAGCGCCCAGCCGAAGCACACCATCCCCACCGGCTTCGTCGCGGTGCCGCCGGTCGGGCCGGCGACGCCGGTGATCGACACCGCCACCTGCGCACGGCTCGCGGCGAGCGCGCCGTGCGCCATTTCGAGCGCGGTCTCCTCGCTGACCGCGCCGACCCGGTCGAGCGTCTCGCCGCGCACGCCGAGCATCTCGCGCTTCGCTTCGTTCGAGTAGGTGACGAAGCCGCGCTCGAACCAGTCGGAGCTCCCCGGGATCGCCGTCACCGCCTCCGCGACCCAGCCGCCGGTGCACGATTCCGCGGTGACGAGCTTGAGCCCGCGCGCCTTCAGCCGGGTGCCGGCGAGCGTTGCGAGCGTCGTGAGCGGGTCGGCCATCGCGCTTCAGTCCAGGAGCCGCTTTACCACGGCCAGGACGAGCACGGTGAAGAACGCGGCCACGACGTCGTCGAGCATCACCCCGAACCCGCCCTTGACCGCGCGGTCGATCTGGCGGATCGGCGGCGGCTTCGCGACGTCGAAGAAGCGGAAGAGGAAGAACGCCCCCGCCTGCCAGAGGAGCGCCGGCGGCGTGAGGACGAGCACCGCGAGGAACGCGACGATCTCGTCCCAGTTCATGCCGCCGTGGTCGGCGACGCCGAGGTCGCGCCCGGTGCGGCCGCAGGCCCAGATGCCGAGCACGAAGAACGCCGCGATCGCGGCCGCGACCCATTCCGGCGCGAACCAGTACGCGAGCACCGCGTAGAACGGGAACGCGAGCAGCGTGCCGACGGTGCCGGGGGCGAACGGCGAGAGCCCGGTGCCGAAGCCGAGCGCGACGAAATGCGCCGGGTGCGAGAGCAGGAATCCGACGCCCGGCCGGGGGGCGGCGTGCGCGGTCATCGGAAGTGATCGAACCCGCGGCGCGGGGCCGTGACCGGCTTGCCGCCCGCAAGCAGCCGGACCTCGGCGGGGCCGGCGACGATGCTGCCGATGCGGGTGACCGCGATGCCGGCCGCGCGGCCGGCGCTCTCGACCTCGCCGCGCTTCGCGCTCGGCGCGGTGAACGCGAGCTCGTAGTCGTCCCCGCCGCCGAGGATGCACTCGTCGGCGAGGTTCGCGTCGGCGCAGTGTCGCGAGTGCGGGGGCCCGTGGCAGCGCCGCAGAGTCGACCTCGGCGGCGACCTTCGACTGCTCCGCGATGTGCCCGATGTCCGCGAGCAGCCCGTCGGACACGTCGATCGCCGCGGACGCGATCCCGCGCAGCTTCCGGCCGAGCGCGACGCGCGGCTCGGGCGCCTCGAGGCGCGTGACGCACCGCTCGGCGGCCTCGGCGCGGCAACTGTCACCCGGCCGCGAAGATGCGCGAGACCGAGCGCCGCCTCGCCGGTCGCGCCGGAGAGCCACAGGTCCTCGCCCGCGACCGCCGCGTCGCGGCGGAGCGCGTAGCCGGGCGGCAGCGTGCCGATCGCGGTGATCGTGATGGTGCGCGGACCGCGGGTCGTGTCGCCGCCGACGAGCTCGATCCGGTGCGCGTCGGCGAGCGCGAACATGCCCGCGGCGAACGCGGCGAGCCAGGGCTCGTCGGCCTCGGGCAACGCGAGCGCGAGCAGAAACCAGCGCGGGTCCGCGCCCATCGCGGCGAGATCGGACAGGTTCACCGCGAGCGACTTGTGGCCGAGCCGGCGCGCGTCGGTGCCGGGGAGGAAGTGCGTGCCTTCAGCCAGCATGTCGGTCGTGACGGCGAGCGCGAGGCCGCTCGGCGCGGCGAGGAGCGCGCAGTCGTCGCCGATGGCGCGACGCGCCGCGCCCGGGGCCGGGCGCCCCCTCCGGGTCGCGGACGAAGTAGCGCCGGATGAGCTCGAACTCGGACGGCACCGGTCTCAGGTCTTTCCCGCCTCGCGCGGGCGCAGGCTCGCGGCGAGCTTGTCGAGCACGCCGTTCACGTACTTGTGACCGTCGGTCCCGCCGTACGACTTGGCGAGCTCGACCGCCTCGTTGATCACGACCCGGAACGGGATGTCGGGCGCGTGCGTGAGCTCCCACGCGGCGAGCAGCAGGATGCCGCGCTCGACCGGCGAGAGCTGCTCCATCTTGCGGTCGAGCAGAGGCGCGATCCCGGTCTTCAGCGCCTCGGCCTCGGCGATCGTGCCGTCGAGCGCGGCGCGGAAATACGCCGCGTCGGCCTTGTCGAAGTGCGGGTCCTCGGCGAGCTGGATGCGGATGTCCGACGCGGGAGCGCCGGCGAGCTGCCACTGGTAGAGGCCCTGCAACGCGTACTCGCGGGCGCGGCGTCGGGCGGACTTCACTGCCGCTACCTGTGCAGCTTGTCGATCGCGCGCGCGAGGCGCGCCATCTCCACGGCGACCTCCGCGCAGTCGCGGCCCTTCGGCGCGGCGCGCTCCTCGGCCTGCGCCTCGGTGTCGGTGGTGAGGATGCCGTTGGCGACCGGCACGCCGGTGTCGAGCTGGACCTGCATGAGGCCGGACGCCGACTCGTTCGCGACCACCTCGAAGTGATAGGTCTCGCCGCGGATCACCGCGCCGAGCGCGACCAGCGCATCATATTTTCCGGTGGCCGCGAGCCGCTGCAGCGTGAGCGGCGCTTCGAGCGCGCCGGCGACGGCCACTACCGCGATGTCGGACCCGGCGACGCCGAGCTCGCCGAGCCGCCCGAGGCAGGCCTCGAGCTCGACCCGCCCGATCGGCTCGTTGAAGCGGCAGCGGACGATGCCGATCTTCAGGCCCGCGCCGTCGAGGCCTGCTTTGATCTCGACCATTCGGGTTGCCCTACCGCGTGGACGCCCGGACCGGGCTCTCGTAGCCGGTGACCTCGAGCCCCCAGCCGGTCATGCTCGGCATCCGCCGCGGCGCGGCCATGAGCCGCATCCTGCCGACCTTGAGGTCGCGCAGGATCTGCGCGCCGATGCCGTAGGTGAGGAGCTCCCGCCGCGCGGCCTGCGCCGCCGGGCCCGCGGGAACATGCGCTGCGACGCGCTCGATGATCTGTCCCGCGCTCTCGGAGCAGTTGAGGAGCACGACCACGCCCTTCCCCGCCCGGTCGATCGCGGCGAGCGCCTCGTGCACCGACCACGAGTGGGCGCCGCGGGCGGTCTCGAGCAGGTCGAGCAGCGACACCGGCTCGTGCACGCGGACCAGCGTCTCGGCGCCGGGCTCGATCTCGCCGCGCACGAGCGCGAGATGGGTCTCGCCCTGGAGCTTCTCGAGGTACGCGACCATCCGGAAGCGTCCGAACGTCGTCTCGATCTCGCGCTCGATCACCCGCTTGATCAGGCTCTCGTTGCGGCTGCGGAACTCGATCAGGTCGGCGATCGTGCCGAGCTTGAGGCCGTGCGCGCGCGCGAACTCGACGAGGTCGGGCAGGCGCGCCATCGTGCCGTCGTCCTTCATGATCTCGCACAGGACCGCCGCCGGATGCAGCCCCGCGAGCTGCGCGAGATCGCAGCACGCCTCGGTGTGACCGGCGCGCGCGAGCACGCCGCCCGGCTGGGCGATGAGCGGGAAGACGTGGCCCGGCTGCACGACGTCGTCCGCACGCGCCGTCGGCGACGCCGCGACGCGGATCGTGTGCGCGCGGTCGGCGGCCGAGATGCCGGTCGTGACGCCGCTTGCCGCCTCGATCGACACCGTGAAGTTGGTGCCGTGCACCGAGCGGTTCGTCGGCACCATCGGCCCGAGGTTGAGCCGCCGTGCGTGGCTCTCGGTGATCGGCATGCAGACGAGCCCCCGGCCGTGCTTCGCCATGAAGTTGATCTTCTCGGCGGTCACGAACTCGGCGGCGAAGAGGAGGTCGCCCTCGTTCTCGCGGTCCTCGTCGTCGACGAGGATCACCATGTTCCCCGCCTTGACCTCGGCGATGATCTCGGCGGTCGGTGCGATGTCCATGGCCGGAATTGTAGCCGTTACTTGGCCGCCGGCTTGAAGTCGAACGCGTACGTCCGCTCGTCGGTCCGCGGCGCGTAGACGATGCCCTTCCGCGCCGCCCAGATGTTCACCTGGTGGTAGAGCGGGATGATCCCGCGGTCGGTCATCGCCACCGCGATCGCCTCGTGCAGGATCTTCTCGCGCTTCCCGTCGTCGACGGTGGCGAGCCCCTGCGCGAGGAGCGCGTCCATTTTCGCGCTCGAGTACCGGCCGCGGTTCGCGGTGCCGAGCCCCTTGTCGCGGTCGTAGGTTGCGAGCAGCGCCTTGAGCGTCCCCGCCGGCTCGCCGGTGTCGGTGCCCCAGCCGACGAACATCAGGCTGAACTCGAGCCGGTTTGCGCGCCCGAAGTAGACCGACGCCGGCATCGTGACCACGGTCGTCTGGATGCCGATGCGCTGGAGCATCTGCGCGACCGCCTGCGCCACCTTTTCGTCGTTCACGTAGCGGTCGTTCGGCCCGTGCAGCGTGAGGCCGAACCCGTCGGGCCAGCCGGCCGCCGCGAGGAGCTTGCGGGCGGCGTCGGGGTCGTACTTGTCGGTCTTGAGCGCCTCGGTATGGCCGAACATCCCCTTCGGCATCAGCTGGCCGGTCGGCAGGGCGGCGCCCTCCATCACGCGCTCGGCGATCGCGTCGCGGTAGATCGCCATCGACAGCGCCTGGCGCACCCGCGGGTCCTTGAGCGGGTTGCGGTCGAGCGGCTTGCCGGCCTTGTCGGTGACCATCGGCGTCTTGTCGCGGCTCGAGTCGATGTGGAAGTAGATCAGCCGGTTCGACACCGCGCGGAAGAGCTGGAGCTGCGGGTTCGCCTTCAGCTTGACGAGATCGGAGGTCGGGACCGCCTCGATCGCCTGCACGTCGCCGGAGAGGAGCGCGGCCACCCGGGCGGGATCGTTCGTGATCAGCCGGAAGGTCACCCGCTCCCACGGCGGCTTCGGACCCCAGTACGCGTCGTTCCGCACGAGCTCGATCCGGTCGCCCTTCGCCCAGCGCACGAACTTGTACGGCCCGGTGCCGATCGCGCTCTTGCCGGTGTTGAAGTCGTCGGTGGTGGCGTTCTGCGCGGCGCGCTTCGACACGATCATCACCGCGCCGACCTCGTTCGGCACCAGCGGATAGGGCGCCGCGGTCTTGAGCCGCAGGGTGTGCTTGTCGACGACGATCTTCTGGGTGATCGCCTTGGTGTAGACGGTGTAGGGGCCGGGGCTGTTCTTGATCGTCTCCGGGCGGTCGAGCGAGAAGACGACGTCCTCGGCGGTGAACTCGGAGCCGTCGTGGAACTTCACGCCCTCGCGGAGCTTGAACTCCCACGTCAGGTCGTCGACCGCGCGCCACGACACGGCGAGGCCCGGTTTCAGGCGCTGGTTCTCGTCCTTGTCGATCAGCAGGCCGAAGACGTGCTCGCCGAGGCTCGCGTTCGGCGTGAGGAGGTGGAAGTGCGGGTCGATCGAGGTCACGTCGGCCGCGAGCCCGATCGTGATCGACTGCGCCTGCGCCGCCGCCGCGGCGAGGCTCGCGAGGACCGCCAGGATCTTCTTCATTGCGCCTCCCTCTCCGATTCGATGACCCGCCCGAGCCGCACCGCGGTGAAGCCCGGCCGCACGTACCGCAGCGGCGCCGGCATCACCAGGATGCAGCGGTCGTACGGCGTCGTGACCGGCTCGCCGCCGTCGTGGCCGATGACCGTGCCGGCGCGCTCGATCGTCTCCATGCCGGTCCAGCGCTGCGTGAACTCGAACCGCTCGCTCCGGATGATGACCGGATGCGTCACCTGGACGAATCGCTGCGGCACCGGCGCCGGCGCCGGATGGGCGGCGAAGAAGTCGTCCGCCATGATCCCCGACTCGCGCAGGAAGGCGAGCGAGGAGTCGAGCGCCGTCTGCGCCGCGCTCGCCTCGCCGTGCTGGCCGCATTCCACGAGCAGCGCGTTCTTCGCGCTCGCCGGATCGCCGAACCCGCCGTAGTCGCGCATCCGGGCGCCGGTCGCGTGGCCCGAGTCGCTGATCACGAACGCCGGCAGCCCGAGCCGGCGGGCGAGCTCGCGGCCCTTCGCGTGCGGGCCGGCGATCGTGACCGCCGGCGCCGGCAGATGCATCGAATGCAGGTCGAAGAGGAGATCGGCGGCGGCGACGACGGGTCGGAGCGCGCGCGCGCGGACGAGCTCGGAGCTCGAGCGCGGGCCGTCGAGCTTGTCGTCGGTCCAGACGCGATTGAAATCCTCGTCGACCCAGCGCGTGTCGGCCGGCCGCTCGAGCGAGAAGCGCGAGAACGCGTCGACGTTCGCGAACGACAGCGTGAGCTTCCCGCGCGCCGGCCGCGTCTCCCAGCGGAAGAGCCGGTCCACCGCGTACGCGCCGCACACCTCGTTGCCGTGCGTGAGCGCGTTGATCATCACGTGCGGTCCCGGGCGGCCCGAGTCGAAGGTGTGAACGTAGTCGATCCCGGTGTTGCCGCGGCGGTACGGCGTGATGTCGGGGACGGGGTACTCGGTGGCGTAGCGTTCTTCGTCCATCGGTGCTTTCGTCCGTCCGCTCTATGTCGATCGCGAGCCGCCAGGAAGGCGCGGATTTTCGCACGGACTCAGGTCCCGGACGGCCCGGACGTGACGCCGGTTACGTTCCCGCACCGCCGCAGGGGCGGGGTGGAGCGCCTCGTGCTTATGCCAGGGGCATTACATGAGGGGAGGCGGTCCGACCATGGAAACCGCAGTCACAGCACCGATCGCCAAGCAGTACACGCTGGTGTTCGTCCAGCCCGGCAAGGACTACGGCTGGATGGTCGCGCTCGCCGGTAGCGGCCACTCGCATTTCTTCGCCGACCGGAGCCTCGCGCTCACCTACGCGAAAGCGTGGGCGTCGGCGAACCGGCCGAGCAAGGTGTGCGTGAACGGCGGCGGCGAAGGCCTGGAGCACGAGTGGATCTTCCGCTGAGCTGACGCTCAGCGGCACTCACCTGACCCGGCGCGTCAGCGCCGGGCGTCGGCGCTTCGCTTGACCACCGCCAGTTTCGGCCGCGTCGACGCGCGGAACTGCTCGTAGAGGCTGGGCTCTTCGAGCGCGAGCCGCTGCGGCTCGACCCCGCGCCGCGCGAGCCACGCGGTGAAGCGCGCCATGTCGATCTCGTTCCGCAGATTCTCCGCCGCCCATTTCGCGATTTCCGGATCCGAGTCGCCCGTCAGTTCGACGAGCTGCGGGATCAGGTCCTGGGAGAAGTCGAGCTGGATGCGGCGCATGAAAGTGTCGGACATGGCAGTCAGGGACGTCGTTGCCTCAGCGCATAACCTCCCACACCGCCACCGGCGCGTCCAGATGCTGTGACACAAGTTTGCGATTCGGCGCGCGGGCCGCTGCGCCAGGTTACCCTGCCCGGCTCCGACCCCGCCGTGAACGCTATCGTGAGGCCCGCCGCCTATAATCGCGCCTTCACCGCATTTCCCCGGGGAACCACAACATGTCCAACACTCTCCGCCGCACGCTCGTCGCCCTCGCCGCAAGCCTCGCGCTCGGCGCGAACGCCCAGGAGCTCCGCATCGGCATGGGCGCCGACGTGACGTCGATGGATCCGCATTTCGTCAACCTCTTCCCGAACAACAACATCGCCGAGCACATCTTCGAGAAGCTGATCACGCTCGACTCGGACTCGCGCCTGATTCCCGGCATCGCCGAGTCCTGGAAGGCGGTGACGCCGACGACGTGGGAATTCAAGCTGCGGAAGGGCGTCAAGTTCCACGACGGTTCGGACTTCACCGCCGAGGACGTGGCGTTCTCGATCGAGCGCGTCGGCAAGATCCCCGACTCGCCGGGGCCGTTCACGACCTATACCAAGGCGATCAAGGAAGTCCAGATCGTCGATCCGGTCACGATCCGCTTCGTGACCGCCACGCCCGCCCCGCAGCTGCCGAACGACATCAGCACCATCTACCTCGTCTCGAAGAAGACGGCAACCGGCGCCTCGACGGCGGACTTCAACTCCGGCAAGGCGATGAACGGCACCGGGGCGTTCAAGTTCGTGTCGTTCAAGCGCGGGGACCGCGTCGAAATGGTGCGGAACGACGCGTACTGGGGACCGAAGCCGGCGTGGACGAAGGTGACCTTCCGGGTGATCCCGAGCGACCCGACGAGAGTCGCGGCGCTGCTCTCGGGCGACGTCGACGCGATCGAGAACATACCGACCCCGGACTTCGCGAAGATCAAGGTGAACCCCGCCTACCAGACGTCCACCAAGACCTCGCACCGCATCATCTTCTATCACGTCGACCAGTTCCGCGATCAGTCGCCGTTCGTGTTCGACAAGTCCGGCAAGCCGCTCGGCAAGAACCCGCTCAAGGACCTGCGCGTGCGCCAGGCGATCTCGAAGGCGATCGACCGCAACGCGATCAAGGACCGGGTGATGGAAGGGCTCGCCGTGCCGTCGTCGAACCTCGTGCCGGCGCCGATGTTCGGCCACAACGCCGCGCTCAAGCCGGATACATATGATCTGAACGCGGCGAAGAAGCTGCTCGCCGACGCGGGCTATCCGAACGGCTTCGCGATGACGATCCACGGGCCGAACAACCGCTACGTGAACGACGACCAGATCATGCAGACCGTGGCGCAGATGCTCTCGCGCGCCGGCATCCAGACCAAGGTCGAGACGATGCCGATGAGCGTGTATCTCGCGCGCGCCCGCAAGCTCGAGTTCAGCTTCGCGATGCTCGGCTGGGGCGCCTCCACCGCGGAAGCGTCGTCGCCGCTGCGCGCGCACCTCGTGACCTACATCCCCGAGAAGGGCTGGGGCGAGTTCGCCTGGGGCCGCTACGGCAACCAGAAGGTGAACGATCTCCTCGACCGCGCGCTCGCGACGATCGACGACAAGAGCCGCGAGAAGCAGATCCAGGAGGCGGTCGGCATCGCGATGACCGAGCTCGGCATCATCCCGCTCCACCACCAGATCAACACCTGGGCGACGCGGAAGGGCGTGACCTACGAGCCGCGGATCGACGAGTACACCCTGGCGTTCCTCTTCAAGCCCCAGTAGGGGCGCGCGGGCGTGCGTCCGCGCGCGCTGATCGCGCTCGCCCTCGCGCTCGTCGCGGCGTGCGCGACGCCGCCCCCGCCCGACCCGTCCCGGCTGCTGGTCCGGGACGGCAAGCTCCGCGTCGGACTCCTCTACGGCAACCCGGCGCTGGTACGCCTGCAGGACGGCCAGCCGACGGGCATCGCCGTCGACCTCGCCCGCGCGCTCGCGCGCGACCTCGGGGCCGAGTTCGTGCCGGTCGGCTACCAGAACGCGGTCGCCGTCCTCGACAGCGCGGCGCGCGGCGAATGGGACGTCGCGTTCATCGCCTACGATCCGGCGCGCACCCAGGTGCGCTTCGCAACGCCATACATGGAGATCGAGAATACGCTGCTCGTCACCGCGAAATCTCCGATCCAGGATCTCGCCGAGATGGACGTCCGCGGCCGGCGGATCGTCGTCCAGAGCGGCGACTCGGCCGACCTCTACCTCACCCGCACGCTGAAGCAGGCGCGCCTCGTGCGGACGACCCACGCCGCGGCGCCCGGAATGCTCGAGCGCGGCGAGGTCGACGCCTACGCGGCGAACCGGCTGCGCCTCACCGAGGTCGCACCAACGCTGCCCGGATCGCGCGTGCTGCCGGGTCGGTTCCTGGCGCTGCCGCAGACGATCGCGGTGCCGCCGGACCGGGAGGCGGCGCTCGTCTACCTGAACGGCTTCGTCGCGCGCGCGAAAGCATCCGGCGAAGTCCAGCGCGCGATCGATCGCGCGGGGGTGGCGGGAGCGGTCGTCGCGCCGTAGCGCCGGTACAATCGGGCGCCGCGACGCGCGCGGCTTCTTCCCCCGCCCCCATGATCGCCTGCCGCTTTGCCGTCGTCGTCCTCGGTGCGCTGCTCACCGCGTCGGGTGCGCAAGCGGCCGACCTCCGCATCGGCATGTCCGCCGACGTCACCTCGATCGACCCGCACTTCGTCAACATCACGCCGAACAACAACGTCGCCTGGCACATCTTCGAGGCGCTCACGCACGTCGACGAAGACGTGCGGCTCGTGCCCGGTCTCGCGGAGTCGTGGCGCCCGGTCGATCCGACGACCTGGGAGTTCAAGCTCCGCAAAGGCGCTCGGTTCAGCGACGGCACGGAGCTCACCGCCGAGGACGTCGCGTTCTCGATCGACCGCCCGGCGACGCTCACGACGAGCCCGGGTCCGTTCACCACGTTCACCCGGCCGATCGTCGCGAAGGAGATCGTCGACCGCCACACGATCCGCCTGAAGACCGCGACGCCGTACGCGATGGTGCCGTACGACATGAACTCGGTGTTCATCGTGTCGAAGAAGGCGGCGACGGGCGCGAGCACCGAGGACTTCAACACCGGCAAAGCGGCGATCGGCACCGGACCGTACAAGCTCGCGCGGTTCGCCCGCGGCGACCGGGTGGAGCTGGTGCGGAACGATGCCCATGGCGGCCCGAAGCCGCCATGGGACCGCGTCGTCTTCCGCATCATGCCGAGCGACGGCGCGCGCGTCAGCGCGCTCCTCGCGGACGATCTCGACGCGATCGAGTACGTCCCCACCGCGGATCTCAAGCGCGTCCGCTCGACGCCGCGCTTCCGCCTCGAGCAGAAGGTCTCCTGGCGCACGATCTTCTTCACGCTCGACCAGCGCCGCGAGGTGCCGGCCGGCGTGACCGACAAGGGCGGCCGGCCGCTCGATCGGAACCCGTTCGCCGACGCGCGGGTCAGGGAGGCGATGTCGAAGGCGATGAACCGCCAGGCGATCGTCGACCGCGTCATGGACGGCGCCGCAGTGCCGGCTTCCAACCTCGTCGCACCGCCGGTCTTCGGTCACGTCGCGAGCCTGAAGCCGGAGCCCTACGACGTCGAGGGCGCGCGGAAGCTGCTCGCCGCCGCCGGCTTCCCGCAGGGCTTCACGACCGTGCTCGCGGCGCCGAACAACCGCTACCTGAACGACGACCAGATCGCGCAGACCGTCGCGCAGCTCCTCGCGCGCATCGGCATCGAAGCGAAGGTGCAGACGATGCCGCTCGCGGCCTACTTCCCGAAGGCGCGCAATCTCGAGTTCCCGGTCGCCATGCTCGGCTGGGGCTCGTTCTCGGGCGATCTCGCGCTCCGCTCGCTCGCCCTCACCTACGACGCCGACCGCGGCCTCGGCGCCTGGAACTGGGGCCGCTATAGCAATCAGAGTGCAGATAAGCTCGTCGTCCAGGCGCTCGCGACCGTGGACGAGCGCAAGCGCGAGGGCATCGCGCAGGAAGCGATGCGGCTCGCGATGGCCGACCGCCCGGTGCTCCTGCTGCACCACCAGGTCGCGACCTGGGCGCATGCGCCGCGACCTCGCCTACGCCGCCCGCACCGACGAGTACACGTTCGCGCACCGGTTCCGTCTGCAGTAGAGTCGCGGCCATGCTGGTCTTCGTCATCCGCCGCCTGATGCAGAGCGTCGTCGTGCTCTTCGTCATGTCGCTGCTCGTCTTCGTCGGCGTCTACGCGATCGGCAACCCGGTCGACATCCTGATCAACCCGAACGCCGACCAGGAGGACATCGAACGCGCGATCCGGGGACTCGGGCTCGACAAGCCGCTGTGGGAGCAGTACCTCGTCTTCCTCCGGCAGGCGGCGCTGGGCGATCTCGGCAAGTCGTTCGCATACAACGTGCCGGCGCTGCAGCTGATCCTCGAGCGCATGCCGGCGACGCTGGAACTCGCGACCACGGCGATGCTGATCGCGGTCGTGATCGGGCTGCCGCTCGGGCTGTGGGCGGGGCTCAAGCCCGACTCGTTCGCCGGCAAGACGATCATGGCCGGCTCGATCCTCGGCTTCTCGCTGCCGACGTTCTGGGTCGGGCTGATGCTGATCATGGTGTTCTCGGTCTATCTCGGCTGGCTCCCGTCGAACGGCCGCGGGCCGACGACCGACCTCTTCGGCATCCCGGTGAGCTTCCTGTCGTGGGACGGCATCCGGCATCTCGTCATGCCGGCGACCAACCTCGCGCTCTTCAACCTCGCGCTGGTGATCCGGCTCACGCGCGCCGGAACGCGCGAGGCGCTGCTGCAGGACTACGTCAAGTTCGCGCGCGCGAAGGGCCTGTCCGACGCGCGGGTCATCGGGGTCCACGTGCTGAAGAACATCTCGATCCCGATCGTCACCGTCACCGGGCTGCAGTTCGGCACGCTGATCGCGTTCGCGATCGTGACCGAGACGATCTTCGCGTGGCCGGGCATGGGGAAGCTGATCATCGACTCGATCAACGTGCTCGACCGGCCGGTGATCGTGGCCTACCTGCTGATCATCGTGACGCTGTTCATCGTCATCAACCTCGTGGTCGACGTGCTGTACTCGGTGCTCGATCCGCGGGTGCGGCTCGGCGACACGAAAGCGTAGATGGACCTGCCCACGGACGCGCCTGCGGACCGCGCCGAGAGCCCGGCGATCGCCGTGCCCTCCCCGTCCCCGGCGATCGCCTTCGGTGTGCCCGAGGAGACGCCGTTCCACCGGATCGCCGCCGACTTCGCCGCGAGCAGGATCGCGCTCGCCGGCCTCGCGCTCTTCGCGCTGATCGTGCTCTGCGCGCTGTTCGCGCCGCTGATCTCGCCGCAGAACCCCTACGACCTCGCGCAGCTCGACGTCCTCGACAGCCGGCTCGAGCCGGGCGCACGGTCGGGCGACGGCAAGCTCCTCTTCTGGCTCGGCACCGACGACCAGGGGCGCGACATGCTGTCGGCGATCTTCTACGGCCTGCGCATCAGCATCGGCGTGGGCGTGGCGGCGACGCTCTGCGCGCTCGCGATCGGGACGTCGCTCGGGCTCGCCGCCGCGTTCTTCGGCGGGCGCACCGACTCCCTCATCATGCGGGTCGCGGACATCCAGCTCTCCTTCCCGGCGATCCTGATCGCGCTGATCCTGCTGGCGGTGCTCGGGCAGGGCGTGGACAAGATCGTCGTCGCGCTGGTGGCGGTGCAGTGGGCGTACTACGCGCGCACGGTGCGCGGCTCGGCGCTGGTCGAGCGCTCGAAGGAGTACATGGAGGCGGCGCGGTGCCTCGCGCTACCGTCCTCGCGGATCGTCTTCAGGCACCTGCTGCCGAACTGCCTGCCGCCGCTGATCGTCGTCGCGACGGTGCAGGTCGCGGCGGCGATCGCGCTCGAGGCGACGCTCTCGTTCCTCGGGCTCGGGCTGCCGATCACCGAGCCGTCGCTCGGCCTGCTGATCGCCAACGGCTTCACCTACATGCTCTCGGGCAAGTACTGGATCAGCTTCTTCCCCGGCGTCGCGCTGCTCGCCACGATCGTGAGCATCAACCTCGTCGGCGACCAGCTGCGCGACGTGCTGAACCCGCGGCTGCAGCGATGACCGAGCCCGCCCTCAAGGTCGCCGGCCTCCGCACGCACTTCTTCACCAGGCAGGGCGTGGTGAAGGCGGTCGACGGGGTCTCGTTCGCGGTGGCGCCGGGCAAGATCCTCGGGCTCGTCGGGGAGTCCGGGTCGGGCAAGACGATGACCGGCTTCTCGATCATCGGGCTCGTCGACCCGCCCGGCCGGATCGTCGAGGGCGAGATCCGGCTGAACG
>CAVXND010000064.1:0-21569 GCA_963762785.1 uncultured beta proteobacterium | reverse complement strand
CGCGAGTGCGGCGCGGCGATTGCCGGGCGGTTCGAGGAATTCAAGACGCCGTTCGGGCCGCGGCGGGTGCCGGTGCGGCTCGCGAACTTCCACGCCGCCTGACAATCAGCAGATCGATCCGGGAGGGCGCGGTGAATATCGCGGTGATGGGCGCGGGCGCGGTGGGCTGCTATTACGGCGGCATGCTGGCACGCGCAGGCCATGCGGTGACCTTGATCGGGCGGCGCCAGCACGTCGACGCCGTGCGTCGGGACGGCCTGTTCATGGACACGCAGTCGTTCCGGGCACACGTCCCGATGGCGGCGAGCACCGAAGTCGAGGCCGTGCGCGGGGCGAAGCTCGTGCTGTTTTGCGTCAAGTCCATGGATACGGAGAGTGCCGCCGCGCAGATCGCGCCGCACCTCCAGCCGGATGCCCTCGTGCTCGGTTTGCAGAACGGCGTCGACAACGCCGAGCGCCTGAAAGCGGTGCTGCCGCACGAGGTCTGTCCGGCGGTCGTCTACGTCGCCACCGAGATGGCCGGCCCCGGCCACGTCAAGCACCATGGGCGCGGCGAACTGGTCATCGGGCCGACGGCCGCGAGCGAGGGGCTCGTCACGCTCCTCGCCGGTGCCGGCGTCCCGGTGCAGATCTCCGACAACGTGGTGGGGGCATTGTGGGCGAAGCTGATTGTGAACTGTGCCTACAACGCCCTGTCAGCCGTTTCGCAGCTGCCCTATGGGCGCCTGGTGGCGGTCGACGGCGTGGATGCCGTGATGCGCGACGTGGTTGAGGAATGCATTGCCGTTGCGCGCGGCGAAGGCGTGACGGTGCCTGGCGACATGTGGGAAGCAGTGGAACGCATCGCGGGCACGATGCCGACCCAGTTGTCCTCCACCGCCCAGGATCTCGCGCGGGGCAAGCGGAGCGAGATCGATCACCTGAACGGCTACGTGGTGCGCAGGGGCGAGGCGCTGGGCATCGCGGTGCCCGCAAACCGCGTGCTGCATGCCTTGGTCAAGCTGCTCGAGGAGCGTTCGGCGGCGGCCGCGAATCCCGACCGGTGAACCGCCCAGGCGGGCGCCCTAGGTCGCAGCCGGCCGAGGGGATTTCTGCGCCGCGCGCTTCATCCCGGCCAGCAGCTCGCTCGAGCCCGCGCCCCACTTCGAGATGACGCTCACGGCCTGGGTGAACGGCACGTCGACCGGGTGCACGCGCTCGTTCGCGATGATGTAGATCGCGCCAGCCGCGGGCGTGGGCACCGAGGGCACGAAGATCGCGCACTGGCCGTCGCCGCAGTCCTCGACGAGGAAGGCCGGAACGAGCGCGTCCTCGATCTCGGCCAGCACCACGGCAAAGGTCTCCTCGTTCGTCTTGCCGACGATCCGTCCCGCGAGCCCGCGGATCAGCGCATAGCCCGGGATTTTCTCGAGCAGGGACCGCTCCAGCGCGTTCTTCGCCCGCAGCCCCGGACCGGTGCGGACCGCGATCCCGCTGACGAAGCAGACGCCGATCAGCACCAGGATTGCGACCAGTTCGCGGAACGGCAGCGTCACCGGCAGCCCCTCGGTAATCGGCGAGACCAGGCTCACCACGCCGGCGAATGCCTTCAGCAGCAGGAGCAGGCTCAGGTACACCGGCATGATCACGAGGACGCCACCGATCAGCGTCGTCTTGGTAAGTTCCGCGATGGATTTCATCTGTTCCCCCTTTTGGCCGACGTGATGGCGCATTGTGCCGCAGCCTCGTGCGCCAGCGTTCCCGGCCCGGCGCCGCCGCAGTGAGCGCCGGGGCGGTAATCCCTTACACTTGCGCCCGGGCACGAACGCGAAGGACGACTCGATTGCGACGCATCCTGGTCACCGGCGGCGCCGGGTTCATCGGCTCGCACCTGTGCGAGCGGCTGCTCGCGCAGGGGCAGGACGTGCTCTGCGTCGACAACTTCTACACCGGCGGCAAGCACAACATCCGCCCGCTCCTCGACCAGCCCTACTTCGAGCTCGCGCGGCACGACGTCACTTTCCCGCTCTACGTCGAGGTCGACGAGATCTACAACCTCGCCTGCCCCGCGGCGCCGATCCACTACCAGTTCGACCCGGTGCAGACCACCAAGACCTCGGTCCACGGCGCGATCAACATGCTCGGCCTCGCCAAGCGCCTGCGCGTGCCGATCCTGCAGGCCTCGACGAGCGAGGTGTACGGCGACCCCGAGGTGCACCCGCAGACCGAGGAGTACTGGGGCAAGGTGAACCCGATCGGCCCGCGCTCGTGCTACGACGAGGGCAAGCGCTGCGCCGAGACGCTGTTCTTCGACTACCGGCGCCAGCACCGCCTCTCGATCAAGGTGGCGCGCATCTTCAACACCTACGGGCCGCGGATGCACGTCCACGACGGCCGCGTGGTGTCGAACTTCATCGTGCAGGCGCTGCGCGGGGAGCCGATCACCATCTACGGCGACGGCAGCCAGACGCGCTCGTTCTGCTACGTCGACGATCTCGTCGACGCGCTCGTGCGGCTGATGGCGACACCCGACGCAGTTACCGGCCCGATCAACCTCGGCAACCCGGCCGAGATGACCGTCAAGGCGCTTGCCGAGCGCGTCGTCGCGCTGACCGGCTCGCGCTCGAAGATCGAGTACCGTCCGCTGCCCCAGGACGACCCGAGGCAGCGCCAGCCGGACATCGCGCGGGCGCGCGAGACGCTCGGCTGGGCACCGACCACGCCGCTCGAAGAGGGACTCGCAAAGACGGTGGCGTACTTCGACCAGCTGCTCAAGAGCGGCGCGGCGATGCCGGACCTCTCCCGGCGCCTCGCCGCCGATTGAGCGCATGCCCGCGATCCTCGTGACCGGGGGCGCCGGCTATGTGGGTAGCCACGCCTGCAAGGCGCTCGCGGCGGCGGGCTACACCCCGGTCGCCTACGACAACCTCGGCCGCGGCCACCGCGAGCTCGTGCGCTGGGGCCCGCTCGAGGTCGGCGACCTCGCCGACCGCGCGCGGCTCGACGAGGTGTTCGCCCGGCATCGTCCCGAGGCGGTGATGCACTTCGCGGCGTTCGCCTACGTCGGCGAGTCGGTGCAGGACCCGGCGCTGTACTACCGCAACAACGTGGGAGGCACGCTCGAGCTCGTCGAGGCGACGCGGCGCGCCGGCGTCGCGACGCTCGTCTTCTCGAGCACCTGCTCGACCTACGGCGTGCCCGAGCGCATGCCGATCGACGAGGACACGCCGCAGCGCCCGATCAATCCGTACGGCGCGACGAAGCTCGCGATCGAGCGCATGCTCGCCGACTACGGCGCCGCCTACGGGCTGCGCTCGGCGAGCCTCCGGTACTTCAACGCCGCCGGCTGCGACCCGGACGGCGAGACCGGGGAGCTGCACGACCCGGAGACGCACGTCATCCCGCGCGTGCTGATGGCGGCCGCCGGCGAGATCGACCACGTGGAGGTGTTCGGCACCGACTACCCGACGCCCGACGGGACGTGCCTGCGCGACTACGTCCACGTCGCGGATCTCGCGCGGGGCCACGTGCAGGCGCTCGATTACCTGAAGCGCGGCGGCGCGACCACCGCGGTGAACCTGGGCACCGGGCGCGGGTTCTCGGTGCGCGAGGTGATCGCGGCCGCCGGGCAGGTGACCGGGCGTCGCATCCCGGTGCGGGAGGCGCCCCGGCGGCCGGGCGATCCGCCGGTGCTGGTCGCCGATCCGGCCCGCGCCCGCGCGCTCCTCGGCTTCGCGCCGCGGTACACCGAGCTCGCGCCGATCGTGGCGACCGCCTGGCGCTGGCATACCCGGCAACGATGAGCGCGCCGGGCCGTCCCAAGCGCGAACCCCGAGCCCCTTCGGCGAGGGTAAGCCAATGAGCGCGCGCAAGGTCCTCGTGTCGGTCGTCGTTCCGTGCTTCAACGAGGAAGCGGTGATCGGCCTCACCCACCGGCAGCTGATCGAGGCGCTCGGCGGGGACGCATCGTTCGACCTCGAGATCGTCTACGTGAACGACGGCAGCCACGACCGCACCGAGGCGCTCCTCTTCGAGCTGGCCGACCAGGACCCGCGGGTGAAGGTGGTGTCGTTCACGCGCAACTTCGGCCACCAGCCGGCGGTGTCCGCCGGCCTCGAGTACGCGGGCGGCGACGCGGTGGCGGTGATCGACGCCGACCTGCAGGATCCGCCCGAGGTCATCCTGCGCCTGGTGGCGAAGTGGCGCGAAGGCTACGACGTCGTGAACGCGGTGCGCGAGAAGCGGAAGGAAGGGCTCGCCAAGCGCCTCGCCTACGCGCTCTTCTACAAGGTCTACCGCCGGCTCGCGAGCATCGACGTGCCGCTCGACAGCGGCGACTTCGCCCTGATGGACCGGCGCGTGGTCGACGTCATGAACGCGCTGCCGGAGAAGAACCGCTTCGTGCGGGGCTTGCGGTCGTGGTCGGGCTTCCGGCAGACCGGCGTCGCCTACGAGCGCGCCTCGCGCGCGGCGGGCGAGACCAAGTACAGCTTCGCGAAGCTGCTCCGGCTCGCGTTCGACGGCATCGTCAACTTCTCCACCGCGCCGCTCAGCCTGATCTTCGGGCTCGGCGTCGCGACGGCGGTCGATCGCCATGTTCGCCGCGGCCGGCTACCTGGTCGCGCGCCTCTTCGAGATCCCGATCTTCGGCTACACCCCGGGCGAGGCGCCCGGCTTCACCACCCTCATCCTCACCATCCTCTTCTTCAGCGGCGTCCAGCTCGTCTCGATCGGCATCCTTGGCGAGTACCTCGGCCGGATCTACCAGGAGACCAAGATGCGGCCGACGTTCGTGGTGAAGGAGGTGCGCGGCGGGCGGGAGGCCGCGGCCCGGCCGGACCGGGCAGCCGAGCGGGCGGCAAACGCGCGTTGACGGCGGGCCAGCGCTCGACGCTGCCTGCCGAACGGCAGAGACCGTCACGCTTGGTCGGGCTAATCCGACTGGATGAACCCGATGCGCCGCTTCTTCGCGGGCTCGGGCCCCGCGGCAAGCTCGCGGATCGCCCGGATGAGGTCCCCGATCGCCTGGTCGTGGGTTTCCAGACGTTCCTCGAGCTCTCCGAGCTTGGCGGCCAGCGCCCCATTGGCGGCGACAATTTCGCGTAACCGCACGAACGCCCGCACGACGTGCAGGCTCATCTCGATCGCGCGCTGGGAATTGAGCACTGTCGCGGCCATGATTGCCCCGTGCTCGGTGAAGGCGAGCGGCGCGTACCGCCGGCCGCCACGACCCGGGGCGGGGTTTGAGATCGCAAATTGCGATCTCAAAGCGGCAACTTCCTGTTTCGTAAGACGAAACAGAAAATCCGCAGGAAACCGGCTGCCGTTCCGCTTGACCTGCTCATTGAGACGCCCGGTGCTCACGCCATACAGGCGCGCGAGCTCCTGGTCGAGCAGGACTCGCTGGCCGCGTACGAGCAGAATCCGCGACTCGATCTGCGCGTTTGGCACGTCCGCGACCGCCCCTGGGCGCCGGGTCTGGATGATCATTTTCGACTGCTGCTAGCCGCGGGCAGCTCTGTAAATACTGACAGCTGGACGTAAAATCAGTATACTGGATTGCGCCATGAACGAACCCGCACTCGTCCGTCCCAAGTTCGTCGGTGGACATTCTGCGCGCCCGCCGGGCTCAAGCCGTGAGCCCGCCCCGACTTTCGCTCGCCGAAAAGCGAGCGGCCGTCCCGGGGTGGCTCGCGTAGTGAGCCACCCGCTCCCGCACAATCCCCATCGTTCGAGCCGCCAAACCTTTATGGGAGAATAGCCGTGCCATCCGACCACAACGTCGTCAACCTCATGGACGAAAACAAATCCAAGGCCCTCCAGGCCGCGCTTGCCCAGATCGAGAAGCAGTTCGGCAAGGGCTCGATCATGCGCATGGACCAGCAGGCCGTGCCCGACGTGCAGGTCGTCTCGACCGGCTCGCTCGGGCTCGATCTCGCGCTCGGCGTGGGGGGGCTCCCGCGCGGGCGGGTGGTCGAGATCTACGGGCCGGAGTCCTCCGGCAAGACCACGCTCACGCTCCAGGTGGTCGCCGAGATCCAGAAGGCGGGCGGGACCGCGGCGTTCATCGACGCCGAGAACGCGCTCGACCCGCAGTACGCGGCGAAGCTCGGCGTGCGGATCGAGGACCTCCTCATCTCCCAGCCCGACACCGGCGAGCAGGCGCTCGAGATCGCGGACATGCTGGTGCGGTCGGGCTCGGTCGACCTGATCGTGATCGACTCGGTCGCGGCGCTGGTGCCGAAGGCGGAGATCGAGGGCGAGATGGGCGACCAGCTCCCCGGCCTGCAGGCGCGCCTCATGAGCCAGGCGCTGCGCAAGCTCACCGGCAACATCAAGCGCACCAACACGCTGGTGATCTTCATCAACCAGATCCGGATGAAGATCGGCGTCATGTTCGGCAACCCGGAGACGACGACCGGCGGCAACGCGCTCAAGTTCTACGCCTCGGTGCGGCTCGACATCCGCCGCATCGGCACGATCAAGAAGGCGGAAGAGGCGATCGGCAACGAGACCCGGGTCAAGGTGGTGAAGAACAAGGTCGCCCCGCCGTTCCGCGAGGCGCTCTTCGACATCATGTACGGGCAGGGCATCTCGCGCGAAGGCGAGATCCTCGAGCTCGGCGTCCTGCACGGCGTGGTCGACAAGTCCGGCGCGTGGTTCACCTACAAGAAGGACCGCATCGGCCAGGGCAAGGACAACTCCCGCGAGTACCTGAAGGAGCACCCGGAGCTCGCCGCGGAGATCGAGGCGAAGATCCGCGAGAAGGCCGGCATCGCGAACCCGGCGCTTGCGCCGGCGCCCGCGGTGGCGGCGGAGGCCTGACCGCCTGCGAGCGAAGCCGACCCTCCGGGAGCGGGCGGTCGCACTGCTCGCGCGACGCGAGCACACGCGCGCCGAGCTGGCGGCCAAGCTCGCCCGCTTCGCCGCGGACCGGGGCGAGCTCGCGCCACTCCTCGACGACCTCGCCCGCAGGAAGCTCCTCTCCGACGACCGCTACGCGGACGCCCGCGCGCACTCGCTCGCGCGCAAGTTCGGCGTCGCGCGTATCGAGCACGAGCTGCGCTCGAAGGGCGTGGGCGCCGCCTCGATCGCCCGCGCGACCGGGGATGCGCGCGCGACCGAAGTCGGCCGCGCCCGCGACGCCTGGCGCCGCCGGTTCGGCGCTCCGCCGGCAGACGCGCTGGAGAAGGCGAAGCAGATGCGCTTCCTCCGGGGGCGGGGGTTTTCGTTCGAAGCGATCCGGCAGGTGATCGGCGGCACCGACCCGGAGGCGTAGATGCCGCGCGGCTTTTGGCTGATCGTCCTCTTCCTCCTCGGCCTTGCCGGCGCCGCCTGGTACTTCTGGGACGATCTGCGGCCGCAGCTCGCCGGCAGCAGTGGACCCGAGATCACCCCGATCCCCTCGATCGTCGCCGCCCCGGTCCGCTACGACGGCAAGGAGGTGACGGTCAAGGGCGTCGTCAACTCGACGAGCGACATCCGGCTGTCGAGCGGCGCCGGCTCGCGGAGCTACACCCTCAAGGAGGGCAACGCGGAGATCGTCGTCGTCTCGCAGGACGCGCTCCCGGCGCGCGGCCAGGCTTACACGGTGACCGGGAAGGTGTCCCGGCCCCCGGGCGGTCAGGGGCTCGCGCCGCGCCTCGCCGAGACGAAGCGCGCGCGCTCGGCCCGCTAGCCCGGGGAAGCCGATGGGCACGATCCGGCGCTGCGAGCGGGCCGACTTCGCCGCGATCCTCGCGATCGTCAACGACGCGGCGCAGGCCTACCGCGGCCACATCCCCGCCGACCGCTGGCACGAGCCGTACATGCCGGCCGACGAGCTCGAGCACGAGCTCGCCGCCGGGGTGGCGTTCTGGGGCTGGGAAGAGGCGGGCGTGCTCGCCGGCGTCATGGGTCTCCAGGACGTCCGCGACGTCGCGCTGATCCGCCATGCCTACGTCGCGACGCCAGAGCGCGGCCGGGGCATCGGCGCCGCGCTGCTCGCGCACCTCCTGGCCGGGACGACGCGGCCGGTGCTCATCGGCACCTGGGCCGCGGCGACGTGGGCGATCGGCTTCTACGAGAAGCACGGGTTCGCGCTCGTGTCGGCGGCCGAGAAGGAGCAGCTGCTCCGCGCCTACTGGGCGATCCCCGAGCGGCAGATCGCGACCTCGGTGGTGCTCGTCGATTCGCGCTGGCGTAGACTTCACCCCTCCCCGGACACACCCCAGCAGCAGGAGGACCGCTCATGAAGCTCTACTACCACCCCGCCTCGACCACCAGCCGCATCGTCATGCTCTGCGCCGCCGAGGAGAAGGTCGACCTCGAATACCAGGTCGTCGACCTCCTCACCGGCGAGCACATGAAGCCACCCTACGCCGACAAGAACCCGAGCTGCCTCGTGCCGATGATCGAGGACGGCGACTTCCGCCTCACCGAGTGCTCGACCATCGTCAAGTATCTCTGCCGAGAAGGCCGGCTCGGCGTCGTGGCCGAAGGAGCTCCGCGCGCGGGCAAAGGTGAGCGAGACGATGGACTGGTTCAACACCAACCTCTATCGCGATTTCGCGTACGGCCTCGTCTATCCGCAGGCTGTTCCCGACGCACAAGCGGCGCAGCGAGGAGGCGCAGGCCGCGACGCTCGAGTGGGGCAAGGAGAAGGCGAAGATCTGGCTCAAGGTTCTCGATCAGCACCTGATCGGGCCGAAGAAGGCCTACCTGCTCGGCGACTCGATCACCGTCGCCGACTACCTCGGCGCGGAGATGGTGGGCCTCGGCGAGCTCATCCGCTGCAACTACTCGGCCTACCCCAACGTCGAGCGCTGGATGCGCAACATGAAGGCGCTCAAGAGCTGGCCCAAGGTACACGAGGTGTTCTACGGCTTCGCCGGCGCGGTCAAGGACACGCCGTTCGTCGCGATCTAGGAGCACGCCATGATCAAGGGATTGCACCACAACGCGTACCGCTGCCGCGACTCGGAGGAGACGCGGAAGTTCTACGAGGATTTCCTCGGCCTGCGGCTCGCCGGCACGCTCGAGATCGGCGAGACGAAGTCGGGACGCAGGACGAGCGCGTTGCACACGTTCTACGAGCTCGACGACGGCTCCTACCTCGCGTTCTTCGAGACGCCGGACATGCCGTTCGAGTTCAAGCCGCAGCACGACTACGACCTGCATATCGCGCTCGAGGTCGAGCGCTCGGTGCTCGAGCCGATGATGGCGAAGGGCAAGGGGCTCGGGATCGAGGTGCGCGGGATCTCGGACCACAGCTTCATCGACTCGATCTACTTCCGCGACCCGAACGGCTACGTGATCGAGCTGACGGCGAAGCGGGCGAACCACGACCGGGAGATGGACCCCGCCACGAACGGCGCGCGCGCGAAGCTCGACCGCTGGCAGACGGCGAAGCGCGCGACGGCGGGCGCCACGGGCTGACGTCCGGGGCCGGCGGGGGCGGCCGGTGGCCGGGGAGGGCGCGGTCGACGCCTGGCGCGAGGAGATGCGCTGCGCGCACCTCTATCGCGCGATCGCCAGCGCCGAAGCGGGGACCCCGCGCGAGCAGTTCTTCCGCGGCCTCGCCGACGAGGCCCGGGCACGTGCGGCGAAGCAGGCAGGCCCGGACCTGCCGGCGCGGTTCGAACCGGACCTTCGAACGCGCATCGTCGAGCGGCTCGTGCGGCGCTTCGGCCCGCGCGCCACGCAGGGCATTCTCGCGGCGATGCACCTCCGCGGGCTCTCCGTCTACCACCAGCCCGACCTTCCCCCGCCGCGCCCCGCCACGCTCGAGGAGATGCGGGAGCGCCGCCGCGGCGCCGGCACCGGCGGCAACCTGCGCGCGGCGGTGTTCGGCGCGAACGACGGGCTCGTCTCCAACGCGAGCCTGATGCTCGGCGTGGCGGGCGCCTCCGACGCGAGCGCGGCGATCCTGCTTGCGGGCGCGGCGGGGCTCCTCGCCGGCGCGTTCTCCATGGCGGCAGGCGAGTACGTGTCGGTGACCTCCCAGCGCGAGACGTTCGAGCACGAGATCGACCGCCAGCGCGCGGAGCTCCTCAGCTACCCGGCCGAGACCGCGCAGGAGCTCGCGCGGCTCTACGAGGGTCTCGGCGTCGAACCGGACGATGCCGCCGCGCTCGCGGTGCGGAGGCTCGCCGACAAAGAACGTGCGCTCGACCTCCTCGCGCGCGGCAAGCTCGGCCTGAACCCCGACGAGCTCGGTTCGCCCTGGGGCGCCACGATCTCGTCGTTCTTCTCCTTCGCCGCCGGTGCGTTCGTGCCGGTCGCGCCGTTCCTCTTTTCAACCGGCAAGCCCGCACTCATGGCGTCGATCGCGCTCGCCGCCTGCGCGCTGTTCGCGGTCGGCGCGACGATCAGCCTCTTCACCGGGCGCAGCGCCGTCCGCGACGGCCTGCGCATGTTGTGCATCGGCGGCGGGGCGGGCGCGGCGACCTATGCGATCGGCCGGCTGCTCGGCGTCTCTTTGTCGTGACCCGTTTATCGTGACCCGTTTGTCGTGACCTGTCTGTCGTGACCCGTCTGTCGTGAGCCTGGCGCTGCAGAGCCTGTTCGGCTTCTTCGCCCTCCATGCGCTCGCCTGGCTCCTGTCGGAGCGTCGCGGCGCGATCGCCTGGCGGCCGGTGGTCGCAGGCATGGTGCTCACCGCCGCGCTCGCGGTCGTCCTGCTCAAGCTGCCGCTCTTCGCCGAAGTATTCCTGTGGCTGAACCGCGCGGTCGGTGCGCTCGACCGCGCAACCCAGGCCGGCACCTCGTTCGTCTTCGGCTATCTCGGCGGCGCGGCGCTGCCGTACGAGGAGAAGCCGCAGGTGTCGTCGTTCATCCTCGCGTTCCGCGCGCTGCCGCTCGTGCTCGTGATCAGCGCGCTGTCGGCGCTCCTCTACTACTGGCGCATCCTGCCGTGGATCGTGCGCGGGTTCTCGTGGCTGCTCGTGCGCACGATGCGGGTCGGCGGGGCGGTCGGCCTGTCCGCCGCGGCGAACGTCTTCGTCGGCATGGTGGAAGCGCCGCTCGTCGTGCGTCCCTACGTCGCGGCGATGAGCCGCAGCGAGCTCTTCGTGACGATGACCTGCGGCATGGCGACGATCGCGGGCACGGTGATGGTGCTCTACGCGACCTTCCTCGCCAAGGCCGTGCCCGATGCGCTCGCGCACATCCTGATCGCCTCGATCATCGCCACGCCGGCGGCGATCGCGGTGGCGCTGCTCATGATCCCGCCCGCGCCCGACGAGGCGACGGGCCGCACCGACGCGAAGCTCGTCGCGTCGGACGCGACCGGGAGCATGGACGCGATCACGCGCGGCACGATGGACGGGGTGCAGCTCCTGATCAACATCGTCGCGATGCTGCTCGTGTTCGTGGCGCTGGTGAGCCTGGCGAACGCCGCACTCTCGCTCCTGCCGGACGTCGCGGGGAGCGCCGTCACGCTGCAGCGGATGCTGGGACTCGCGATGGCACCGCTCGCGTGGCTCGCCGGGATCCCGTGGTCGGAGGCGCACGTCGCGGGGCAGCTCCTGGGGACGAAGACCGTCCTCAACGAGCTCATCGCGTACCTCGACCTCGCCGCGCTGCCGGAGGGCGCGCTCTCGGCGCGCAGCCGGCTCATCATGACCTACGCGCTTTGCGGCTTCGCCAACCTCGGCAGCCTCGGCATCATGATCGGCGGGCTGGCGACGATGGCGCCGGACCGGCGCGGGGACATCGTGCGGCTCGGGGCCAGAACGCTCGTGTCCGGGACGCTCGCCACGCTGATTGCGGGGAGCGTCGTCGGCGTGATCTACTAAACCTATGACCGACGCCGTGCGTCTCGCCGCCGAGCACCTCGCGGACTCCGCGAGCAGCTGGAGCATCGGCACCTACGGCGTGCTCGCGGAGTTCGTGCGCGAGGCGGGCGAGCCGTGCGAGCGCGACGGCCTGCAGGTCGTCACGGCGCGCGGGGCGATCCGCCTCGAGGCCGGCGCCGGCGTGGCGGCGCTCGCGTACGAAGTGCTGAGCGCGCAACCGGCGCTCTGGCATCACGGCGTGCTCTTCACGCTTCCCGAGGGCGAAAGCGGCGCTGCCTGCGCGGCGGCGCGATCACCGAGCTCGGCCCCGATCGGGACGCGATCCGCGCCGGCGACCGCGCGGCCGTGCTCTTCGATCTCGGTCTCGGCTCGCCGGCGTTCGCGTTCTGCGTGCGCACGGCCGACCCCGCGCTTGCCGCGACCTTGCGGCGCGCGGCGGGCACGCCCCTGCTCGCTGCCGGCCGCGAGCTCGCGCGCGCGCTCGTCGCCGCGAGCCCGCACCGGGTCGCGTTCTCGCGCCTCGCACGGATCGAGGTGTACCAGCCGATCGCGCCGGAAGGCGGGGCGACGCCCACCGGACCGCATACCCACCTCCTGCCGCGGCTGCTGCGTCCCCAGCAGTCGCACTCGGCGAACATCCGGCTGCCCGCGGGTGCCGTGCCCGGGCTCACGCTGTATCCACCGCACCCCGCGAAGGACGAGGCGGGCGTGCCCAAGCCGTTCTCGCACGAGGAGCACGCCGCCTTTCAGTCGCTCTTCGGGCGGTTCGCCGATCCCGAGGCGCGCGCGGCGAAGGCGGCGGTCATCGCCGCGATCGAACGCGGCGAGCCGCCGGACCGCAAACCCGCGACCCGGATCGCTCGCCAGGCCGCGCGCATCGCGCTCCGGCAGTTGCGCCTCGCAGGCGCCGGCGGACCGGCGCTCGCGGCTTGGGAGCGCGCGCTCGAGCCGCCCGCGGCGCGCGTCGCGGCGTAGGGCAACACGGCCGGCGCGGCGGCGCGGCTGTTTGCGTCGCCCCCGGATTCCGGCGAAAATCCCGCTTCTTCAATTATTTGCCGTCCATGAAATCCGCCGAGATCCGAACGAAGTTCCTGCGGTTCTTTCGAAGAGCGCGGCCACGCGATCGTCCCGTCGTCCTCGCTCGTGCCCGGGAACGACCCGACGCTCCTCTTCACCAACTCCGGGATGGTGCAGTTCAAGGACGTGTTCCTCGGCAAGGAGGCGCGCCCGTACAAGCGCGCCACCACCTCGCAGCGCTGCGTGCGCGCCGGCGGCAAGCACAACGACCTCGAGAACGTGGGCTACACCGCGCGCCACCACACGTTCTTCGAGATGCTCGGCAACTTCAGCTTCGGCGACTACTTCAAGCGCGACGCGATCCACCACGCGTGGGATCTGCTCACGAAGACCTACAAGCTGCCGCCCGAGCGGCTGTGGGTCACGGTCTATCACACCGACGACGAGGCCTATGCGGTCTGGTCGAAGGAGATCGGCGTGCCCGAGGACCGCATCGCGCGCATCGGCGACAAGGCCGGCGGGACGCCGTTCCAGAGCGACAACTTCTGGCAGATGGGCGACACCGGCCCGTGCGGCCCGTGCTCGGAGATCTTCTACGACCACGGCCCCGAGGTGCAGGGCGGGCCGCCCGGCACCTCCGAGGCCGACGGCGACCGCTACATCGAGATCTGGAACCTCGTCTTCATGCAGTTCAACCGGGACGAGTCGGGGCGGCTCAACCCGCTGCCGAAGCCCTCGGTCGACACCGGCATGGGGCTCGAGCGGATCGCGGCGGTGCTGCAGGGCGTGCACTCGAACTACGAGATCGACCTCTTCCAGGACCTCATCAAGGCGGCGGCGCGCGAGACCGGCACCGAGTACCTGTCGTCGAACTCGCTCAAGGTGATCGCCGACCACATCCGCGCGTGCTCGTTCCTGATCGTCGACGGCGTGATCCCGGGGAACGAGGGCCGCGGCTACGTGCTGCGCCGGATCATCCGCCGCGCGATCCGCCACGGCTACAAGCTCGGGCAGAAGCACCCGTTCTTCCATCGCCTGGTGGAGGACCTCGCGAAGACGATGGGCGACGCGTACCCGGAGCTGCCGAAGAACGCCGAGCGCGTGCGGAGCGTCCTCAAGACCGAGGAGGACCGCTTCGCCGAGACGCTCGAGAACGGCATGAAGGTGCTCGAGGGCGCGCTGACCCGCGAGGACAAGCTGCTCGACGGCGAGACGGTGTTCCAGCTCTACGACACCTTCGGCTTCCCGGTCGACCTCACCGCGGACATCGCACGCGAACGGGGCGTCCGCATCGACTACGCCGGCTTCGAGGCGGCGATGGAGCGCCAGCGCGAACGCGCGCGCGCAGCGTCGAAGTTCCGCATCGGCACCGGGGTCGAGTACTCCGGCGGGCGGACCGAGTTTCACGGCTACGACACCCTGACGCTCGAGGGCACGGTGCAGGCGATCTACATCGAGGGGGCGCCCGCGCAGGAGATCGACGCGGGCGACGCGGCGGTGGTCGTGCTCGACCGCACGCCGTTCTACGCCGAGTCGGGCGGGCAGGTAGGCGACAAGGGCGAGCTCGCCGGCGCGAACGGCACGTTCGTCGTCGAGGACACGCAGAAGATCCAGCCGGAGGTCTTCGGCCACAAGGGCCGGCTCAAGACCGGGAAGCTCAAGGTCGGCGACAAGGTGCTCGCGGCGGTGGACGGCACCGCGCGCGCGCGGACGATGTGGAACCACTCCGCCACCCACCTCATGCACTCGGCGCTCCGGCGCGTGCTCGGGCCGCACGTCCAGCAGAAGGGCTCGCTCGTCGACCCGCACAAGACGCGCTTCGACTTCTCCCACAACGAGCCGATGAGCGAGGAGCAGATCCGCGAGGTGGAGGCGCTCGTGAACCGCGAGATCCGGCGCAACAACGACGTGAGCGCGCGGATCATGAAGTACGACGACGCGATCAAGGCCGGCGCGATGGCGCTCTTCGGCGAGAAGTACGGCGACGAGGTGCGCGTGCTCGGCATGGGCGACTTCTCGACCGAGCTCTGCGGCGGCACGCACGTCCGCCGGACCGGCGACATCGGCTTCTTCAAGATCGCCGGCGAGACCGGGGTCGCGGCCGGGATCCGCCGGGTCGAGGCGGTGACCGGGGAGGGCGCGCTCGAGTTCGTGCAGGCGCGCGAGGCGAAGCTCGCCGAAGCGGCGGCCGCGCTCAAGACGAGCCCCGACGAGCTCGCGCAGAAGATCGCGCAGATGCAGGAGTCGGCGCGCGCGCTCGAACGCGAGCTCGGCCGGCTCAAGTCGAAGATGGCGTCCTCGCAGGGCGACGAGCTCGCCGACACCGCGGCGGACGTGAAGGGCGTGAAGGTGCTCGCGGCGACGCTCGACGGCGCCGACTCGAAGACGCTGCGCGAGACGCTCGACAAGCTGAAGGATCGCCTGCGCTCGGCCGCGATCGTGCTCGCCACCGCCGACGGGCCGAAGGTGAGCCTCGTCGCCGGTGTCACGAGCGACCTGACCGCGAAGGTGAAGGCCGGCGACCTGGTGAACTTCGTCGCCCAGCAGGTCGGCGGGAAGGGCGGCGGCCGCGCCGACATGGCGCAGGCCGGCGGCACCGACTCGTCGAAGCTGCCCGCCGCGCTCGGCTCGGTCAGGGACTGGGTCGCGCAGCGGCTCCAGTGAGCACCGGTCCGGCCAGCGAGCTCGCGCGCGCGCTCGCGGGCGGCACGTTCGTCCTCACCGCGGAGCTCTCGCCGCCGGTCTCCACCGATCCCGCGGCGTTCGTCGCGAGCGCTCGGCGCCTCCGCGGCCTCGCGACCGCGGTGAACGTCACCGACGGGGCGAGCGCGAAGGCGCATCTCTCGAGCCTCGCCGCCGCGCACTTCCTCGCGCGCGACGGTATCGAGCCGATCCTGCAGATGACCTGCCGGGACCGCAACCGGATCGCGCTGCAGGGCGATCTCCTCGGCGCGGTCGCGCTCGGGATCCGGAACGTCCTCGTCCTGCGCGGCGACGACCCGTCGGCCGGCGACCAGCCGGAGACGAAGCCGGTGTTCGACGTGGGCACCACCGCCGTGCTGTCGATGGCGCACCGGATGCGGACCGAGCGCCGGCTGCCCTCGGGCGTTGCGATCGACGGTCCGGTGCCGCTCCTGCTCGGCGCCGCGGAGACGCCGGTCGACCCGACGCCGGGCTGGCGTCCGGACGGGCTGATCGCGAAGGCCGACGCCGGCGCGGATTTCGTCCAGACCCAGTTCTGCATGGACACCGGGGTGGTGCGGCGCTATGCCGCGCGGCTCCTGGAGCTCGGCGTCGCGCAGCGCGTGCCGATCCTGATCGGCGTCGCGCCGATCCCCTCGGCGCGCTCGGCGCGCTGGATGCGCGAGAAGCTGTTCGGGACGCTGATCCCCGACGAGCTCGTCGCGCGCCTCGAGCGCGCGGCCGATCCGAAGCTCGAGGGCCGCGCGATCTGCGTCGAGGTCATCCGGGAGCTGGCGGCGATTCCCGGCGTCGCCGGCGCACACGTGATGGCGCCGCGCGACCACTCGGCGCTCGCCGGGGTGCTGGCGGCGGCCGGCGTCAACCGGAAGCAGCGCGCGCCCCTGCCCGCCTAGCGCCGGGCCGCGGCGGCGAGCGGCGGCTCACTCGAGCGTGACGTTCAGCGCGACGGCGGAAAGCTCGTCGCGCCGACGAGCAGCAGCGGCGAGCGACGCCGCCAGCCCGATTGCGATGACTGTCTTCATCGCTCCTCCTCAGCTCCTGCCCCACAGTTCACCGGCGCGAGCCGCGCGCCTTCGGCGAGCGCCTCGAGCTTCGCCCACATGATCGACGGATGCACGCGACGGTAGAACGGCCCCTGCGCGAACCCGCAGTCGGTGCCCGCGATCACGTTCTCCCGGCCGACGAGGCGCGCGAGCCGCACGATGCGCTCGGCCACGAGCTCGGGATGCTCGACGATGTTCGTCGCATGGCTGATCACGCCCGGGATGAGCACCTTGCCCGGCGGCAGCTTCACGCTCTCCCAGACGCGCCACTCGTGCTCGTGGCGCGGGTTCGCGCCCTCGATCACGTACGCGCCGGCGCGCACCTCGAGAATCAGGTCGACGATGTCCTTCAGCGGCACGTCGGTCGTGTGCGGACCGGGCCAGCTTCCCCAGCAGACGTGATAACGGACGCGGTCTTCCGGGATGCCCTCGAGCGCGCGGTTGAGGACCTCGACGTGTCGCGCGACCCAGCCGCGATAGTCGGCGAGGCTCCCCGGCGGGACCATCCGGTCGTAGGTGACGGCGGTGCGCGCATCGTCGACCTGCACCACGAGGCCGGCGTCGACGATCGTCCGGTACTCGGTGCGCATCGCATCCGCGATCGCCTCGAGGCACGCCTCGTCGCTCGGGTAGTACTCGTTCCGGCGGTCGGGGATGACGCTCGCCGGCGCGGCGACCGGCAGGAAGCCTTCGACGACCGCCGTCTCGCGCAGCGCGGCCTTGAAGTTGTCGATGTCGCGCCGGAGCGCCGCCTCGCCCGTGTACGCGATCGGGCCGACGCATACGGCCGCCTTGGGATTCGCGAACCCGTCCTTCGCGTCGAGCTCGGCGTAGAACTCGGCGAACCGCGTCCGGTCGGCGCCGCGCGCGATCGGGTTCGCGCCCGGGGCGACCGGCCGCTGCTCGAAGCCGCTCAGCCGCTCGAGGAGATACTGCGACCAGCTGATCGACTTGCCGAACTCGCCGTCGCTCGCGACGTCGATGCCGGCCTCGGCCTGCCGCCGCACGACGGCCGCGACCGACGCGGCGAGGCACTGCGCGTGGGCGTGCTGGTCGTATGCTTGGCCGAGCTGCTTTGCGCGCAGGTGCTCGAGCAGCTCCGGCGGGCGGATCAGGCTGCCGACGTGGGTGGCGAGGATTCGCTCGTGGCTCCGCTTCATCCGGCCGCTACTCGTAGACCGGCGGCTCGCCCGGGGGCCGCCGCCGGAAGCGAGCATAGCCCCACCAGTACTGCGCCGGGAACCGGCGGATGCAGTCCTCGAGCCCCCGGTTCAGCGCCGCGCAGGCGCGCGCTTCGTCGGCGTCGGCGACCTCGGCCGGCGCCGGGACGACGTGCAGGACGAACCCGCGTCCCCAGCCGAGCCGCTCCGCGAAGACGTAGAGCACGGCGGCGCCGGTCCGCCGCGCGAGGCGCGAGGCGAGCACCGGCGTGTGCGCCATGATCCCGAAGAACGGCGCGAACGCGCCGCTCCCTTCGGGCGGATCCTGGTCGGGGAGCACGCCGATCGAGTCCCCGCGCCGCAGCGCCTCGAGCAGCTCGCGCACGCCGCTGCGGTTGCTCGGGACGAGCTTTGCGCCGAACCGCTCGCGTCCGCGCTTCATCACGTCGTCCCACGCGTTTCCCTGCAGCCGGTACATCGTCACGATGGGATGCCGTCGCGAGTACTCGAGGCCCGCCATCTCCCACGCGCCGAGATGCGGCGAGGCGGCGATCGCGCCCTTGCCCGCGGCGAGCGCGCGGTCCCACTCGGCGCCGCCGCGCACTTCCCGCACCAGCCGCGCGACCCGCGCCGCGGGCCCGGACCAGATCACCGGCAGCTCGGCGAGCGTCTTGCCGGACTCGACGAGCGCGCGGAAGACGAGCCGCTCGCGCGCAGCGGGGCCGAGCGCGGGGAGGCAGCGCGCGATGTGAAAGCGCGTCCGCCGGGTGAACTTGTTGGGCAGGACCCACGCGAGAGCGCCGATCACCGCGCCGAGCGCGTGCGCGAGCGGCAGCGGCAAGTTGGCGGCGCGTCGATAGAGGAACTGCAGCACTGGACGGGTGTCGAGGGATCCGCTCGGGCGGCGATCATAGCGTGCTCGCCGGACGCCCGACGCTGGTATAGTCCGCGCGACTTTGATGGAGGCTGCAATGATCGCGCGCGAAACGACCCGAGGCTGGCGTGGGCTCGCCGCCGGCGCGCTCGCCGCGCTCGCCCTGAACGCGGCGCACGCACAGACCCCGGCGCCGATCGAGACCACGACCCCGGCCGGGGACCGGATCCTGCTGTACCCCGACGGCCGCTGGGAGTACGCCGATCCGGCGAAGCGCGCCGCATCGCCGAAGCCGGCGCCCCCGGCTGCCGTCACGCCGGCTGCCGCTACGCCGGTCGCCGCGGGCGCGTGTCCGCCGGGCTCACAGGGCCACCTCCTCGGGGTCGGCCGCTGCGTGCCGCCGGGCGACGGCGACTACAACCGCGGATCCCTGAGCGGCAAGGGCCGCTAGCGGTGCGCGTCCTCGGCGTCATCCTCGGCGTCCTGGTGCTCGGTGCCGGCTATTTCTGGGTCGTGCTCAGCTGGAACTACTCCACCGGCGAACGCGCGGGCTGGGTGCAGAAGTTCTCGAAGAAGGGCTGGCTCTGCAAGACCTGGGAAGGCGAGATGGCGATGGTGTCGATGCCCGGCACGACGACCGAGAAGTTCCTCTTCACCGTCTGGGACGACGCGGTCGCCGCGCGCATCAACGAGGCGATGGGCAAGCGCGTGTCGCTGCACTACGAGGAGAAAATCGGGCTGCCGACATCGTGCTTCGGCGAGACGCGCCACTTCGTCATCGGCATAACCCGGGTCGAGGAGATCCCGCTCGCGCCGGGCATCGTCGTGCCCACACCCCAGCCGGCGCCCGCCGCGCCGGCGAAATAGGAGGGTTCGTGAAATGGTCCGTTACTGTCGTACCGCCTGCACGTCAGCGCTCGCCTTCGCGCTGATCGCCTCGACGCCGGTGTCCGCCGCCGAGATTCTGGTGCTGAGCGGCGGCGCCGCGCAGTCGCCGCTCGGCGCTGCACTGCCCGCGTTCGAAGCCCGCTCGGGACACAAGGTGAAGATTGCGTTCGCGCCGGCGGGCGAGATCGCCAAGCGGGTCGCGGCCGGCGAGATCTACGACCTCCTGATCATGCCCGCGGAGAACGTCGACGCGTACGTGAAGCAGGGGAAGGTCGTGCCGGGCAGCGAGGCACCGCTCGGCAAGGTCGGCATCGGCGTTGCGGTGCGGGACGGCGCGCCGGCGCCGGACATCGCCACGCCGGAAGCGTTCAAGCAGGCGCTGCTCGCCGCGAAGTCGGTCGTCTACATCGACCCGGCCCGCGGCACGAGCGGCAAGCACTTCGCCGGCGTGCTGCAGCAGCTCGGGATCGCGGACGCCGTCAACGCCAAGGCGACGCTCGGTTCGGGCGGCTACGTGGTGGCGCCGGTCGGGCGCGGCGAGATCGAGCTCGGCGTCCACCAGATCACCGAGATCCTGCCGGTGCCGGGCGTGAAGCTCGTCGGGCCGCTGCCGCCGGCGCTCCAGAAGTGGACCGTCTACACCGCCGTCGCGATGCCGGGCGCGAAGTCCCCGGAGGCGGCGCGCCAGCTCGTTGCGTTCCTCACCGGCCCGGAGGCGCGCACACTCTTCGAGCCGAAGGGCTTCTCGGCGCCTTAGAACCCGATCCGGGCCTTCCGCGCGTTCCGGCCCTCGGCGAGGTCGTCCACCGTCACCTCGTCGTGCCCGGCGAGCTTCGCGGTCCCGAACGCGGCGAGGATCGTGCGGCGCATCTCGCGCGGGCTCGCGCCGGCGAGCCGGTCGAGCACCTCGTCGTCGAGCCGCTCGGGGAACTGCCGGCCCCAGTCGTGCGAGTTCCGGATGTCGGCGTAGATCGCCTGCGCGATCCGCATCGCGCCCGCGCGGTCCGGGGGCTCGATCTCGTAGACGTTCATCCGGTTGAGGATCGGGTCGGGGATGCGCGCCGCGTCGTTCGCGGTCGCGACCCAGAAGACGTTCGAGGCGTCGATCGGGATCTCCACGAACTCGTCGATGAACGCGCGCGCGGTGTCGGTCTCGAGCAGCGAGTAGAGCGCGCCGAGCGGGTCGTACTGCGAGTCGCCGGTCGCCTTGTCGATCTCGTCGACGACCAGCAGCGGGTTCGCGTACTGGCCGTTGAGGAAGGTCTCGAACACCTTGCCCGGCTTCGAGTTCTTCCACTGCGAGGAGGATCCCGAGAGGATCCAGCCGGCGGTGAGGGAGCTCATCGACACGAAGCCGAACCCGGTCGCGAGGAGGTCGGCGATCTTGCGCGCGAAGTGGGTCTTGCCGATGCCGGGCTCGCCGAGGAGCAGCATCGGCGCGAGCTCGAGTGAGTCCGACGACGACGCGCAGAGCGCGATCTGCTTCTTGACGTCGTCGAGCACCGCGCCGAAGTTGGGCAGCTCGTCGTACAGATGCGCCATCGCGGGGACGCCCGCCGGCTTCACGGTGAAGCGGGTGCCGCCCGCCTTCAGCATCTTCTCGTAGGTGGTCTTGAGCGCCTCGTTCGCGCCTGCGGACAGCTCCGCGAGCGCGCGGTCCACGACCTCGACGTCGTAGACGTCCTTGAACCCCCCGATCGGGATGTTCACCGCCTTCCGCGTCACCGCGGGCAGGTTGGTCTTCTCCGGCATCTCGCGCACCTCCATAGCCAGGGGGTCGTCCCGGGCCACGCGTCGAAAGTAGCACGCGCGGCACCGGCCGTACAACGCAACTCGAAGCAGGAAGCGCGCCCATGCGGCGGCGCATGAGGGGTAAAGGTCGCGTCCCGGGCTGGCAGCCGCGGCCGACGTCTGCTAACGCTTCGCGCTTGCCAGATCCCGGGCCGGCGTGATTGAATGCCGTCGGACGAGCCCGACGATGCACCGCGACTTCGCTTTCCGGTTCTTTTTCTTCTTTCCCCGGCCGCTGGCGGAGGGACCCGGTTAAGCTCGACCCGACAGGATCTCCGAACCGCCAGCACCGCAAGGGCTGGCGGTTTTTGTTTTTTGTACACCCCGAACGAGGCAC
>CAVXND010000063.1:0-10057 GCA_963762785.1 uncultured beta proteobacterium | reverse complement strand
GCCTTCACGCCATCGCGCTTTTCGCCGCGGCGTTCCTCGCCGGATGCGCGAGCGTGGAGCCGCGGCTGCCGCCGCCCCCGACCACCGCCGAGATCGTGCAGATGGCAAAGGACGGGATGACCGCCGATGCGATCATCGCGCGCATCGAGGCCGCGCGCGGAGTCTATCCGCTCCCGGCGTCCGAGTTCGCGCGCCTGCGCGCGGAAGGCGTGCCCGATCGGGTCATCGACTCGATGCAGCGCACGTACGTCAACGCGGTATGGTTCGACGGGTACCTGCGCGCCCGCGACGATTCCGCGGTCTGGGGCTGGCCGTCGTTCCGGGGTGCGCCGGCCCCCTACTGGGGGCCGTACCCGTGGGGATGGCGCTGAGTATCCTCGCGCTCGGCGCATGGTCGCGCCACCGAACGAAACAGGCGCAATGACCCTCGAGACACGATCGATCCCGCGCACCGGCGAGCGCATCCCGGCCATCGGCCTGGGAACGTGGCAGGCGTTCGACGTCCCGCGCGACGGACCGGACCGCGCGGCCGCGAAGGAAACCCTCCGCATGCTCGCCGAGCTCGGCGGCACGGTGGTCGACTCTTCGCCGATGTACGGCGCCGCCGAGGAGGCGGTCGGTGCGCTGTCGGCCGAGCTCGGCCTGGCTGGCAAGCTCTTCGTCGCAACCAAGGTCTGGACGTCGGGCCGCGAGGCCGGCATCCGGCAGATGGAGGCCTCGTTCAGGAAGCTCGGCGTGGCGCGGCTCGACCTGATGCAGGTCCACAACCTCGTCGACACCGACACGCATCTCGCGACGCTCGCGGGCTGGAAGAAGGAAGGGCGGGTGCGCTACCTCGGCGTCACGCACTACACCGCGAGCGGGCACGCGGGGCTCGAGGCTGCCATCCGGGCGCACCGTCCCGATTTCGTGCAGCTCAACTACTCGCTTGCCGAGCGCGAAGCCGAGCGGCGGCTGCTGCCGCTCGCGCAAGCCGAGGGCGTCGCGGTGCTCGTCAACCGTCCGCTGGGTCAGGGGCGGATGTTCGCCGGCGTGAAGGGCAAGCCGCTCCCGGGATGGGCGCAGGAGATCGACTGCGCAAGCTGGGCGCAGGTGTTCCTGAAGTTCATCCTCGGCCACCCGGCGGTGACCTGCGTCATTCCGGGCACGCGGAACGCCGGCCACCTCGCGGACAACCTCGGCGCCGCGCGCGGCCGGCTGCCCGACGCGGCGCTGCGTGCGCGGATGGCGGCGTACTTCGACTCGATCTAGCGCTGCCGTGCCGGGGGAAGCGGCTGGCCGAACTGGAGCACGTAGCCGTTGTTGTCGTAGATCCCGAACTCGCGCATGCCGTAGTCGAAGCTCTCGATCGGGTAGCAGATGCGCACCCGGTCCTTCAGGCGCGCCCAGAGAGCGTCGACGTCGTCGGTCTTCAGATAGAGCGAGCCGGTGAACGCGGGGGCGGCGGCACCGGCGTGCAGGTCGGGGCCCGCGAGCATGATCGCGGCGTCATCCCGTCTGAGCGATGCCCACCCCATTCCTCGCTTACCCGCTCACATTCGAAGCCGAGGACCTCGGTGTAGAAAGCAATCGACCCGGGAAGGTCCCAAGTGCGGAGCATCGGCGTGAGAGCTTGGAGCTTCATGCCCGGGAACTCCGGCCGGCGCGGGTCGCGCCGGAATCAGCCGCTACCGGCTGCAGGCGGTGCCTCCGCTGACGGCGGAAGCCCCGCGACCCCGAGGATCGGCTTGGCGACGGTCTCGCCGGAAGCGTCCTTGTTCCCCTGTTCCACCTCTCCCCGCAGTGGCTCGGACACCAGCCGCGACGGTACGACCCTGATGATCGGCTTGGCGTTGAAGCGCAACTTCATCTGGCGGACCGGCATCGGGTGCTCGCTCTGTTGTGGAAATGACAGTGTAGCGCCGGATCGTGACGGTTCAAAGCGTTATTCAACCGCCGAAACATTCTCCGCCCGGACCCGCCCGCCGGCGCCTCGTTCCCCCGCGGGGGCCGCTCAGGGCAGCACCCCGAACAGCCGCAGACGCCGCCGGTCGGCGTTCCCCGGGTCACGCAGCCCGCGCCAGACCGCCGCGACGTGCTCGATGACCTCGTCGTCCGTCGCGGGGCGCCGTGCGCCCGAGGGCGCGATCCGGTTGACGGGATGTCCGTGGCTGCGGAATCGCGCCAGCACCTCCCGCCCGGCGGCGGCCGCGATCGTCGACCCGCGCGGCGGCCTCGATGGCGGCGGCGCTGACCAGCTCGGTGTAGGTGCGCCGACCCGGTGAGCGGGCAGGCGAGCGGAACCTCCTGGCGCTGCTCGCGGATCCCGGACTCCACGAGCGCCGAGCTCACCTGCATCCAGCCCGCGGGGGCGTGGACCGGGGGGCACGGCGCGAGGTGGGCCGACACGACGAGCTGCTGGATGAGAAACGCGGTCTCGTCCTCGCTGCTCGTCCGGGCGACGGCGTGGAGCTCGGCGGCGGTCGCAGGCCCGCCGGCGAGGCGCGCGTGGATCGCCCGGACGGCGGCCGCCTGATCGGTTAGATCGAACTGCAGCCAGCCCTGCTTGCGGTTCAGCGCCAGCGACTCGGGCAGGTTGGCGAGGCAGAACGCGGTGGCGGCGAGCGCGTCGAGGCCGATCTCCGGGTTCAGCGGGGCAGGGGGCTGGGCGGCGTAGAGGTCCTGCCGGAAGCTCGTGTTCAGGACGACGTCCCGGTGCGCCTCGAGCGCCGCCCGCGTCGGGGCGGATTCGACGAGGCTCCGGAACGCCTCGGGCATCATCAGCTCGGGGTAGTTGTCCGCCGGCGTCATGCTGCCGGCGAACGCGAGGCCGGCGGCGTCCATCGCGGAGGCAACCTCGTCGAACCAGAACGGGTCGCCGTGCGGCGTGAGGTACTCGTGGGCGACGTAGCGGATGTCTTGCGTCGCCATCTTCTTCAGGTGCTCGGCTGCCGCGGGCAGCGTCGCGAAGTAGCCGGCACGGTTGCGCGCGAGGAAGTCGACGTACGCGAACGCGGCGCGCGCCCGGTCGAGAGAGCTTCCGGGCAGGGATTCCGCGTACGTCCGCATCATCCGCCGGATCGGCTGGAGGTGCGCCCAGCCGGGCATCGCGTTGTAGCTCAGCATGACCAGCCCGCCCGGTTTGAGCCGGCGACGGACGAGCTCGCGGATCTCGCCGCGCGCCGCCTCCGGCACCCAGCTGTAGACCCCGTGCATGACGATGAAGTCGAACGGCGGCAGGTCCTCGTCCAGCATCTCGCCGAAGCTCTTCGCCAGGAATCGCAGGTTGCCGACCCCGCCCGCGCGACGCAGCGCCTCCGCCTGCTCGATGTGTGCGGCGTTGAAGTCGCACGCGTGGAACTCGCCCGACGGGTGCGTCGCGGCGAGGACGAGGCTGGTGATGCCCTGGCCGCAGCCGAGCTCGCACCACGCGAAGCGCCCGTCGAGCGGCGGGGGGCGATAGCCGTTGATGGCCGCGATGTAGGCGAGCCGCGCCGGCGCGAGGTGCGGGAAGAAGTCGCCCGTGTACTCGACGTCGGTGATGTAGCCTGCGTCGCGCTCGCTCAGAGCTCCACCCACATCCGCAGCAGGTTGTGATAGCAGGCGGTGAGCGACACGAGCGACGGATGGCCGGGCGCATCGCGCGTGAGCCGCACGATCGCCATGTCGAGGTCGAAGAGCAGCGTCCGCCGTCCGTCGTCGGCGACCATGCTCTGGATCCAGAAGAAGGACGAGATACGCGCGCCGCGCGTGACCGGCGTCACCCGGTGCAGGCTCGTCGCCGGATAGAGGATCAGGTCGCCGGCCGGCAGCTTCGACGAGTGCACGCCGTAGGTGTCTTCGACGAGCAGCTCGCCGCCCTCGTATTCGTCCGGCGGCGTGAGAAAGAGCGTCGCCGAGAGGTCGGTGCGGAGCCGCGTGCGCGACGCGGCGTGCACGCGGATCGCGTTGTCGACGTGGTTGCCGAAGGCCATCCCGCCGGCGTAGCGGTTGAAGAGCGGCGGGAACACCTGCTTCGGCAGCGCGGCAGACATGAAGAGCGCGCTCCGCTCGAGCGCGGCGAGGATCGTGCCGCCGAGCTCGCGCGCCACCGGCGAATCCTCGGGCAGCTGCTCGTTGTACTTGGCCTGCGCCGACTGGTGGCCCGAGGTGACGTTGCCGTCGATCCACTGCGCGCGTTCGACGCGAGCGCGCGCCTCCGCCGCCTGGTCGGGCGTCAGCACCTGCTTGATGTGAAGGAGCACTTGGGCTGGCTGCCTTTCAGGTAGCTCGCGGGGCGGGCGGATGCTCCGGTCAGTAGAACCGGTACCGAAGCGTCAGCAGCCCGGTGAGCGGCTGCCCGGGCAGCACCCGGTTGGGGTTGTTCTGGTAGCCGCCGGGGTAGTACTTCGTGTCGAAGATGTTGACGACGTTGAACTGGACGTCGTACTTCGGCTGGAAGTATCCGACCATCGCGTTCCAGATCAGGTAGTCCGGGATCTTGGCGCGGTTCTGGTCGTCGATCCAGCGATCGGTCGCGCCGAACGCGCCGCCGGCGATCTGCCAGCCGACGAGGTCGCCCGCGAAGCGATACGACGTCCAGACGCTGCCCGACCATGGCGCGACCGTCATGTGCTTGCCCTCTGTCAGCGGGTCGCCCTCGAGGATCTTCCCGTCCATGTACGCCAGCCCGCTGTAGATGCTCCACTGCGAGGTGATGTCGCCCGCGAGCTCCATCTCGACGCCGTCGACTCGGCGCTTGCCGCTGAGCTTCATGATGCCGTCCGCCGGGTCGGTGACGCGCGCGTTCGTCTTCTCCGTGCGGAAGATCGCCGAGCGCAGCCGCAGGCTCGGGGTGAAGTCCCACTGCGCGCCGACCTCGTAGTTGTAGGTTTCCTCCGGGTCGAGAAACTGGTTGGTCACGCTCAGGTTGGTGGCGGTCGCCCCATAGACCCCGAGCTCCCCCGAGGGGTTGTACCCGTTGCTCCACGACGCGTAGTACGACTGCCGGTTGGTCGGCTGCCAGATCAGGCCGGCCCGGCCGCTCCACAGGTTGTCGGTGCGGGAGAACGGTCCCACGTTGGTCCCGGCCGGGCCGTTCGCGGTCTGATTGGTCTGCGTGTCGTACCAGTCGTAGCGGATGCCGAGCACCGCCTTCCACTCGCGCGTGAATTCGACCTGGTCCTGCACGTAGACCGCGATCGTATCGGCGTCCGAGACGTTCTGGTTCTGGGGCAGCTTCGAATAGTTGAGCTGGGCGTTGATGTTCGGGTTGAGATAGGAGGTGACGATCGAGGGCGCATCGATCTTCGCGGTGGCCGGGGTGCCGTCGAAGGCGTAGGTCGTGCGCTGGAGGCGCTCCGTCGCCAGGTCCAGCCCGCCGGTGACGGTGTGCTTGATCGAGCCGGTCGCGACTTTCCACGTCACGTCGGTCTGATTGATCAGCACCCGGTCGTCGTTGTCGCGCGCCTTGTTGTGGGTGAGCGTGACGGCGAGCTGGTCGAAGGGCGTTCCCGCGTTCACCGGGCCGCCGGTCAGGGTGGCGGTGTTCAGCGTGCCGATCGACGCCTCCATGTCGCGCTTGTAGCTCGCCCAGCGCGTCACGTTGCGGACGCTCACCGAGTCGCTCGCCTTCCACTGCACGTTCAGCGTCGCGATATTCGTGTACCAGTTGGTGAAGTCGAGCTGCGCGAAGCCGTAGTACTGGGTGAGCGGCACCGGCGGCATCCCGTAGCCGAACGTCGGCCCGAGGTTCGGCTGGCCGTAGTCGGTCTTGCTCCGCGTCTGCAGGTACTCGTAGTTGAACGTGACGTCGAGGTCGGTGCCGATGCCGAAGCGCAGGGACGGCGCGAACCCGACCTGGTTGTTCTGGATCGTGTCCCGATACGTGTCGGTCTTTTCGCCGAGCAGCTGGATCCGCAGGGCGGTCGTCGGGTTGATCACGAAGTTGGCGTCGGCCGTGGCCCGCAGCTCGCCGTTCGTCCCCACCACCAGCGCCGCCTCGCTCCGCGGCAGCAGGTCGGCTCTCTTCTGCACCTGGTTGATCACGCCGCCCGTCGATCCGCGCCCGAAGGCGAGGGCGGCCGGGCCCTTCAGCACTTCGACCTGCTGGATGTTGAAGAGGTCGCGGTTGTACTCGCCGATGTCGCGCACGCCGTCGAGGAAGAGGTCCCCCGCCACCGGGAAGCCGCGCAGCCAGAAGATCTGCGACGCCGACACGCCGCCTTCCGCGGCGGTCATGGTGATGCCGGGCACGTTGCGGAGCGCCTCCGAAAGCGACTGGATCGCCTGCTGCCGGATCACCGGCTCCGGCACGGTGTTGATGAACTGCGGGATGTCGCGGAGCGGCATCTCGGTCCGGTTGATGTTGGTGGTGTCGGTCTTGAACCCCTGGCCCTCGGGCGGGGCGGTGACCTTCACCTCCGGCAGCGTCTGCGATTGTTGCGCGAGCGTCGGACCGGCTCCGGACAGCATCAGGATCACGGCGGCGGCGATCGGCCGCTGCTTGAAGCGCGACATGGGACTCCCCCCTGGTAGTTGCGTTGTCTGCCGCAGAGCGCGCTTGCTGGGCAGGACACGGGGGTCCCCTGGCTGGCCGTCTGGCGTTACATAGTGTGCTGCGTGGAAATGGTAAGCGTTCTCAATTGCATTTGTAAAGGGGTCAGGACTCCGCCCCGGGACAGTCGCCCTGTCCCCAGCAGCGTTCGCGCCACACTGCCGGGTGGACGGGCGCCGGCACCGCCCAGACGCCAGCGCCGCGCGCCCGCGCTTGCGCTTCGGCCGGGCGGCTCGCCGGGTCCCGAACCCAGTCCGCCCGGTCCGGCAACATCCCCCACCCGCGCTCGATCTGCGCGAGGTTGACGTTCACGTCGCCCGCAAAGACGTGGCAAACGGGGCGGCCGAAACGGTCGATCTCGTAGCACTCGGCCCGTACCTGCCTGCCGCTCGCGAGCGATTCCAGCGATGCGCGCGCGGCGCGTCCGCGCGGCTGTCCCGGCCGGTCGGCGAGGACGCGGCCCGGACAGGCGCGGTCGGGGCCGCCGCGATGCGAGATCTCGGGCGTATCGAGATCGGACAGGCGGACGACGAAGCGAGCGTCGTTCAAGGCGACGAGCGTCAGCGTGTCCCCATCCTCGACGACGGCGACGGTGCCCGCCACGGTGAAGTTCACCGCCCGCTCGCGCGCGGGACGCTCCGGCGGCGCCAGCGCGCCGCAGGCGGCGGCCAACAGCGCCGCCGGAACGAGGAGCCTTCGCGTTACGCGCAGTCGGATCGCGGCATGCATGCTGTTCTCCACCGGACTCGTCGCCCGAGAATACCCGCCGCGAGTACCATGTGCGGGTCGCCGGAATAGGGACGGTGCGGCGGCTGTTGACCGGGTGCCGCACCCGCGCCGCAATCGGGGGATGAAATGAGAGCGAACCGCTTACTCGCCCTGCTTTTGCTGGCATGCGCGGCGGGCATTCAGCCGTCCGTTGCGGCCGACGCTGCCCGCGTCGAGGTCGTCTACGTCGAGCCGCAGAAGTTCACCGACGTGCGGGACGGCTACTCGCAGACCGACTCGGCCCGCAACTTCTACCTCGCCGAGATCAGGCGGTACATCGAGAGCCGCGCCGTCCGGCGGCTCTCCGACGGGGAGGTCTTCCGCGTGACGATCACCGACGTCCAGCTCGCCGGGGATTTCCAGGCGCGCCGTCCGGACGCGACGAATGTTCGGGTCATCCGCGAAGTCACTCCCGCGCGGATCGATCTCAGCTTCCGGCTCGCCCGCGCCGACGGCACGCTGCTCGCGGAAGGCGAGCGCAGGCTGCGCAGCACCGGTTACCCGGTCGGCGTCGGCATCGATCCTGCCGACCCGCTGCGCTACGAGAAGGTCCTGCTCGACGACTGGCTCCAGCAGGATCTGACGCCGCGCGCTCCGCGCTGACGCCGGCGCCCTCGCGTCGCCGTCGTGGCGGCGCGCGTGCCCGGGAACGCGACTGCGGCGGCGAGAACGAGGCTGGCGAGGACGCGGAGGCCCATGGCTGGCACCGCCGGTGACGCCTATCGGCCGGCGGTCGGGTCGGACACGAAGCCGATCCGCGTCAGGCGTGCGCTTGCGGCGTCGGCGAGCGTCTCGGCCACCCACTGGTAGCGCGCGGCCTGGTCGGCCCGGATGTGCACCTCGGGCTGCGGTTCCTGCCGTCCGGCGGCGGACAGGCGCTCGTTCAGCACCTTGCGGCTGACGGCCTCGCCGTTCAGGAAGATCTGGCCCGACGCGTCGATCGCGAGCTGGATGTTCTCGGGCCTGGTGAGGTTGGGCGCGCTCGCCGCCTTCGGCAGATCGATCTTCACCGCGTGGGTGAGGAGCGGCGCGGTGATGATGAAGATCACGAGCAGCACCAGCATCACGTCGATCAGCGGGATCATGTTGATCTCCGCCATCGGGCGCGGGCTCTCCCGGCCGAAGGTGCCGAAGGCCATCTACGCCGCTCCCTTGACGACGCCGCGCGGCCCGGTGCCGCGCGCGCCGTTCGCGGCGTCGGCCTCGTTGAAGTGCACGCCGGTGGTCAGGAACGCGAAGAGGTCGTGCGCGAACGCGTCGAGCTGCGCGAGCACCAGCCGGTTCGAGCGCACGAGCGCGTTGTAGGCGAGCACCGCGGGAATCGCGACCGCCAGGCCGAGCGCGGTCATGATCAGCGCCTCGCCGACCGGTCCGGCGATGCGGTCGAGCGTGCCCTGGCCCGAGAGACCGATCGCGACGAGCGCGTGATAGACGCCCCACACCGTGCCGAAGAGGCCGACGAACGGCGCGGTGCTGCCGACCGAGGCGAGCACCGTCAGCCCCGACTCGAGCTTCGCGGTCTCCTCGTCGATCACGCGGCGCATCGACCGGGTGAGGAAGTCGGCACCGCTGCCGGCCTCGTTCAGCCGGTTGAGGCCGTGGCGGGCGTGATGCCGCGACGACACGATCGCGTGATAGGCGAGGTGGGAGAACGGATCGTTCGGATGATGCACCTCCAGGTAACGCTCGACGGCGGCGAGCGACGGCGAGTCCCAGAACAGCGCGAGGAAGCGGCTGCTCCGCCGCTTGCGGGCGAGCGCCTCGAGGCCGCGGGTGACGATGAGATACCACGTCGCCACCGACATCACGAGCATGATCACGAGGATCGCCTTGCCGAGCGAGTCGGTCTGGGCGAGGAAGTGGGAGAAACCGAGCGAATGAGCCTGTTCCATGTCGAGTCAACCTTCCAGCCGGAATGAAATCGGGACCAGCACCCACGCGGCGATCGGTCGGTCGCCCTGCCGCGCCGGCACGAATTTCCAGCGCCGCACCGTCTCGAGCGCCGAGGCGTCGAGGCGCGGCGAGCCGCTCGAGGTGCGAACCTCGACCTGCTCCGCCTGGCCGTCGGCGGTGACGAGCACGCGCAGCATCACGCGGCCCTGCTCGCCGAGCCGCCGGGCGGCCGGCGGATATGGCGGCGGCGGGTTGTGCAGGTAGTCGGCGTTGAAGTTCGGCGGGATGACCGGCGGCGCCGGCGCGACGCTCGGGGCCGCCGGAGCCGCGGCGACCACCGGCGCGGTCTCCTCCACCGGCTTCGGCGGGTCGGGCGGCGGCGCGGGCGCAACGATCGGCGACGGCGCCTCGGCCGGCGCCACGATCAGCGGCGGCGCGATCGGCTTCTTCTTCACCGGTTCGAGCTTCGGCTTGGGCGGCTCGACCTTCGGTTTCTCGACCTCGAGCCGCGGCGTGATGAGGCTCACCATGATCGGCGCCGCGGACGAGAGCGCCTCGCGCACCGGGGCGTACTGCAGCAGCGCGACGAGCGCGGCGGCGTGCAGCGCGACGACGACGATCAGGCTGGGCGCTTTCGTGCGCAACCCGCGCCAGCGGGGGTCGCGCGGGTCCCGGAGGCCTGGCGGGGAGGTGGCGAGCATCGGGCGTTCGGGGCGCTCGCCGGACCGTCAGTGGAGATCCGGCCGCGAGTGCGCCGGTCGCGCGGCCGCACGCCACTCGTCGCACATCCCGGCGCACACGTCGCGGATCGTCGGGTCGACCTGGGGGTGCCCGGCGAGGCACTCCAGGTGCGCGGCGACGCACGCGGCGATCCGCGGGCAC
>CAVXND010000062.1:0-15884 GCA_963762785.1 uncultured beta proteobacterium | reverse complement strand
GTGGACCTTGATCCCCTTCGGTCAGTCGGGATTTCGCGCCGTCCCGGCGGCACGACCTGTCGATTCCGGGCCCTGCCCGACGACTAGAGGCGTACCGCCAACCCTGGAGCCCGAGAGAATGCGACGCTCGCTCAAGCCTGCCACCGCGGATCGGCCGCGCCGATCCGATCCGCGGCGCGCCCGATTGTTCACCGGCGCGAACGGTTCAATTAATGAAGTCTTAGTCTTTCCGGATGGATCAATCGGCTAAAGTGGGCCGGTTCGCGAATCCGTCAGTCATCTGCATACGCCGGCCGTCGAAAATCACCGGCAATCTGAAAGGACACCGTCGATGAACGCACCCGCCTTCGATCCCGCGCTGCGCGCCACCGCGCTGGCCCTCGCCGCGGCCCTCGCGCTCGCCGCGTGCGGCGACGGGCGCGGCGACGCGAAGGCACAGGCCGGCCCGCCGCCGGCGCCGCCGGTGAGCGTCGCCGCGGCGATCGAGAAGGACGTGATCGAGTCCGACGAGTTCCCCGGGAGGGTGGAGGCGATCGAGCAGGTCGAGGTGCGCGCGCGCATCAACGGCTACCTGCAGTCGGTGCACTTCAAGCCCGGCGCCGAGGTGAAGAAGGGCGACCTGCTGTTCACGATCGACCCGCGCCCGTTCGAGGCGCAGATCGCCGCCGCGGAGAGCCAGGTGGCGGGCACCCGCTCGCAGCTCGAGCTCGCGCGCACCGAGCTCGCGCGGAACGAGCAGATGTGGGCCGACCGCGCCACGTCGAAGCGCGAGTTCGACGACGCGGCCACGAAGGTGCGCACGCTCGAATCGCAGCTCAAGGCGAACGAGGCGGCTCTCGTCACCGCGCGCCTCAACCTCTCGTACACGCGCATCACCTCGCCGATCGCAGGCCGCGTCGGCAAGGCCGAGATCACCATCGGCAACCTGGTGCAGGGCGAGATGCCGCCTTCGCCGCTGCTGACCACCGTGGTGTCGATCAACCCGGTCTACGTCGCGTTCCAGGCGGACGAGGGCGCGTACCTGAAATACATCGCCGGCGCGCGATCGGGGGCGCTGGTGGTGGCCGTCGGCCTCGCCGACGAGGACGGTTTCCCGCACGCGGGCTCACTCGAGTTCGTCGACAACCGCGTCGACCCGACGAGCGGCACGGTGCGGATGCGCGCGACGGTGGACAACAAGAGCGGGCGATTCACGCCCGGGCTGTTCGCACGCGTGAAGCTCGGCGACACCGCGAAGCCGCGCAAGGCGGTGCTCGTCACCGACCGCGCCATCGGCACCGACCAGAGCAAGCGCTACGTGCTGGTGGTCGACGCGGAGAACAAGGCGGTCTACCGCGAGGTGCGGATCGGCCGGCTGGCCGACGGCCTGCGCGTGATCGAGTCGGGCCTGAAGCCGGGCGAGGTGATCGTCGTGAACGGGCTCCAGCGCGTGCGCCCCGGCGCGCCGGTGACGCCGCAGACCGTGCCGATGGAAGCGGAGGCGCCGAACGGCCGCAACGGCGCGGCCAGCAAGCGGACGTGACGCCATGAACCTCTCGCAATTCTTCATCGACCGCCCGATCTTCGCGGGCGTGCTGTCGATGATCGTGTTCCTCGCCGGCCTGATCTCGATCCGGGTGCTGCCGGTCTCGGAGTACCCGAACGTCGTCCCGCCGTCGGTCGTCGTGCGCGCCGTGTACCCGGGCGCGAACCCCAAGGTCATCGCCGAGACCGTCGCCGCGCCGCTCGAGGAGCAGATCAACGGCGTCGAGAACCTCCTCTACATGGAGTCGCAGGCCACCACCGACGGCGTGCTGCAGCTCACCGTGACCTTCAAGATCGGCACCGACGTGGACCTCGCCGAGACCCAGGTGCAGAACCGGGTGCAGCGTGCGCTGCCGCGCCTGCCCGAGGAGGTGCGCCAGATCGGCGTGGTGACGCAGAAGAGCTCGCCCGACTTCGCGATGGTCGTGCACATCCTGTCGCCCGACGAGCGCTACGACGAGCTGTATCTGCGCAACTTCGCCGTCCTCAACGTGAAGGACAACCTGCAGCGCATCCCGGGCATGGGGCAGGTGCTGGTGTTCGGCGCGGGCGACTACGCGATGCGGGTCTGGATCGACCCGCAGAAGCTCGCGAGCCGCAACCTGACCGCCGCCGACGTGGTGCGCGCGCTGCGCGAGCAGAACAAGCAGGTGGCGGCCGGCGTCGTCGGCGCGCCGCCGGCGACGCGGCACACCGAATTCCAGCTCTCGGTCAACGCGCAGGGGCGCCTCGCGACCGAGGAGGAGTTCGCGAACGTCATCGTCGCGACCTCGCCCGACGGCGGCGTGCTGCGGCTCAAGGACGTCGCGCGCGTCGAGCTGGGCGCCGGGGAGTACGCCCTGCGCTCGCTCCTCAACAACAAGCCGGCGGTCGCGATCGGCATCTTCCAGGCGCCGGGGTCGAACGCCATCGCGCTGTCGAACCAGGTGCGGCGCGCGATGGCGGAGATGAAGAAGGACTTCCCCGCCGGGGTCGACTACGACATCGTCTACGACCCGACCCGCTTCGTGCTGCAGTCGATCGAGGCGGTGATCGAGACCCTGCTCGAGGCGATCCTGCTGGTGGTGCTGGTGGTGATCGTCTTCCTGCAGACCTGGCGCGCCTCGATCATCCCGCTGGTGGCGGTGCCGGTGTCGATCGTCGGCACCTTCGCGTTCATGCTCCTGTTCGGCTTCTCGATCAACACGCTGACGCTGTTCGGGCTGGTGCTCGCGATCGGCATCGTGGTCGACGACGCGATCGTGGTGGTGGAGAACGTCGAGCGCAACCTCGAGCTCGGGTTCGACTCGAAGGAGGCGACCTACCGCGCGATGCGCGAGGTCAGCGGGCCGATCGTCGCCATCGCGCTCACGCTGTGCGCGGTCTTCATCCCGATCGCGTTCGTGAGCGGCCTGACCGGACAGTTCTACCGCCAGTTCTCCCTGACCATCGCCATCTCGACCGTGATCTCGGCGTTCAACTCGCTCACGCTGTCGCCGGCGCTCGCGGCGCTGCTGCTGCGCTCGCACGATGCGCCGAAGGACCGGCTCACGCTCTGGATGGACCGGGCGTTCGGGTGGTTCTTCACGCGGTTCAACCGGTTCTTCAACCGCTCGGCGACGAAGTACCAGAGCACGGTCGCGCGCGTGCTGAACCGCAAGGCGCTCGCGTTCGGGGTGTACCTGGTGCTGCTCGGCGTGACCTACGTCGGCTTCAAGGCCGTGCCGCACGGCTTCGTTCCCGGGCAGGACAAGCAGTACCTCGTCGGCTTCGCCCAGCTGCCCGACGGCGCCTCGCTCGACCGCACCGAGGAGGTGCTCCGGCGCATGTCCGACATCGCCATGAAGACGCCCGGGATCAAGGATGCGGTCGCGTTCCCCGGCCTGTCGATCGCCGGCTTCACCAATGCGCCCAACGCCGGCATCGTGTTCTTCGGTCTGGACGCGTTCGAGAAGCGGCGCTCGCCGCAGCTCTCCGGCGGCGCGATCGCCGGGGCGGTCAACCAGCAGCTCGCCGGGATCCAGGACGCATTCATCGCCGTGTTTCCGCCGCCGCCGGTGAACGGTCTCGGCACCATCGGCGGCTTCAAGCTGCAGGTCGAGGACCGCGCCGGCCTGGGCGACCAGGCGCTCTACGACGCGATGAAGGCGATCCAGATGCGCACGTTCCAGACGCCGGAGCTCGCGCCCGCCTTCTCGAGCTTCCAAATCAACGTGCCGCAGCTCTTCGCCGACGTCGACCGGGCGAAGGCGAAGCGCATGGGCGTCGCGCTCACGGACGTGTTCGACACCATGCAGATCAACCTGGGGTCGCTGTACGTCAACGACTTCAACCGCTTCGGGCGCACCTACCGGGTGGTGGTCCAGGCCGACGCGCCCTACCGGTCGCGCGCCGAGGACATCGCGCAGCTCAAGACGCGCAACGCGAAGGGCGAGCTGGTACCGCTCGGCTCGCTCCTGCGCGTCGAGCAGAGCTTCGGGCCCGACCGCGCCATCCGCTACAACGCGTTCCCCTCGGCGGACCTGAACGGCGGGGCGGCGCCGGGCTTCAGCTCGGGCCAGGCGCAGGCGGCGATCGAGCGCATCGCGAAGGAGACCCTGCCGCGCGGGATCACGTTCGAGTGGACCGACCTCACCTACCAGGAGATCCTGGCCGGCAACACCGCGGTGCTGGTCTTCCCGCTGTGCGTGCTGCTCGTGTTCCTCGTGCTGGCGGCGCAGTACGAGAGCCTGAAGCTGCCGCTCGCGATCATCCTGATCGTGCCGATGTGCCTGCTGTTCGCGATCGCCGGCGTCTACTTCACCGGCGGCGACAACAACATCTTCACGCAGATCGCGCTGTTCGTGCTGATGGGGCTCGCGTGCAAGAACGCGATCCTGATCGTGGAGTTCGCGCGCGAGCTGGAGATGAAGGAGCCGGCGCACGACCCGGTGCGCGCCGCGCTCGAGGCCTGCCGCATGCGGCTCCGCCCGATCCTGATGACCTCGTTCGCGTTCATCATGGGCGTGCTGCCGCTCGTCTTCTCGACCGGCGCGGGATCCGAGATGCGCCACGCGATCGGGATCGCGGTGTTCTCGGGCATGCTCGGCGTGACGTTCTTCGGCCTCTTCCTGACGCCGGTGTTCTACGTCCTGCTGCACCGCAGGTTCGGCAAGCGGGTGGTGAAGCCCGCGCCGGCGGCGGCGTGAGGTGGCGGCGATGAGATCGCTCCCTCTGCTTGCACTCGCGTTCCTCGCCGGCTGCTCGCTCGCGCCGAAGCTCGAGCAGCCCGAGGTCGACGTGCCCGCGCGCTACAAGGCGCTCGGCCCCGACGAGCCGCGCGGCGAATGGAAGCCCGCCCAGCCCGCCGACGCCGTGCCGCGCGGCGAGTGGTGGAAAGTCTTCCGCGACCCGACGCTCGACGAGCTCGAGTCGCAGGCGATCGCCGCGAACCAGACGCTGAAGATCGCCGCGGCGCGGCTCGCGCAGTCGCGCGCGGTCGTCGGCGTCGTGAACGCCGAGCGCTTCCCGAGGGTGGACGCCGGGTTCGGGCCCTCGCGGATCAAGCAGACCGGCGTTTCGCTCGGATTGCCGCAGGGCACCGACATCCCGGCTTATACCGTCTGGCGCGGACAGCTCACCGCGAGCTGGGAGGCGGACCTGTTCGGACGCATCTCCGACAGCGTCGCCGCCGCGCGCAGCGACGCGGACGCCGCCGCCGCGCTGTACGGCGCGACGATGCTCGCGGTGCAGGCGGACGTCGCGCAGGCGTACTTCGGGCTGCGCCAGGCCGACGACGAGCTGCGCGTGCTGCGCGAGACGGTCACCTCCCGCACGGAGACCCTGCGGCTCGTGCAGCGGCGGTTCGACGCCGGCGACGTCAGCGAGCTCGACCTCGCGCAGGCGAAGACCGAGGTCGGCCTCGCGCAGACCCAGGTGTACGGGCTCGAACGGCAGCGTGCGCAGCTCGAGAACGGGCTCGCCGTGCTGCTCGGCAAGGCGCCCGCGTCGTTCAGCGTGGCGAGCGCGTCGCTGCCGACCTCGCTGCCGTCGGTGCCGCCCGGGCTGCCGTCCACGCTCCTCGAGCGCCGTCCCGACGTCGCCGCCGCGAGCCGCACGATGGCCGCGTCGAACGCGCGCATCGGCGTCGCGAAGGCCGCGTTCTACCCGGTGCTCCGGATCACGGGCCTGGCCGGCTACGAGTCGAACGACCTCTCCGAGCTCTTCCAGTGGTCGAGCCGCACCTGGGCGCTCGGTCCGCTGTTCGGCACGATCCTCTCCATGCCGATCTTCGACGGCGGGCGCAACCAGGCGAACCTCGACCGCTCGTACGCGGTGCTCGAGGAGTCGGTCGGCGCCTACCGGCAGACCGTGCTCGGCGCCTTCGCGGAGGTCGAGGACAACCTCGTCGCCCTGCGCACGCTGGCGGGCCAGGCCGAGGCGACCCGCGAATCGGTCCAGTCCGCGACGCGCGCGCTGCAGATCTCCGAAACGCGCTACCGCGCCGGGGCCACGAGCTATCTCCAGGTCGTCGACTCGCAGCGCACGCTGCTCGTCGTGCAGCGACTCGACGTGCAGATCCGCGGCGCGCGCGCCGCGTCCACGGTCGCGCTCATCCGCGCGCTCGGCGGCGGGTGGGATCCGGCCGCGGACGTGTCCGGGAAGTAGCGGCGAGACCGACCATGGCGCCGCTCAACGACCTCATCCAGCAGTACGGGTACGCGTTCGTGCTCGCCGCGGTGCTGGTCGAGCAGGTCGGCGTGCCGATTCCCGCGTTCGCGGTGCTGGTCGTCGCGGGCGCGCTCGCCGCGAACGGCGCGATCTCCGCGCCGCTCGTCTTCGTGCTCGCGGTGCTCGGCGCGGTCGCGGGCGACCTGCTGTGGTTCCAGCTCGGCCGGCGCTTCGGCGCGCGCGTCCTGCTGGCGCTGTGCGGCCTCCGGTCGTCGCCGGAGCGGTGCGCCGACGACCGCGACACGCTGTTCGCCCGGTTCGGGCTCAAGTCGCTGCTCGTGACGCGCTTCGTCCCCGGCCTCGCGGCGCTCGGGCCGTCGCTCGCCGGGGTCGCCGGCTACCGGCGGCGGCACTTCGCGGCCTTCGATGCGATGGGCGCCGTGCTCTGGGCGGGCACGGCGCTCGCGCTCGGCGTGGTCTTCCACCGCGAGATCGATCGCATGCTCGTCCTGATGCAGGCGGCCGGAGCCCAGGCGGCGGCCGTGCTCGGTGCGCTCGCGCTCGCCGTCCTCGCCGTGATCGTGTGGCGCGTGCGCGACCGGCTCGGGCCGGTTCGGCCGGATCGCTGCTCGGCGCGCTGCGGGATCGGTCCTGCCGCTGCGGGTGCTAGCGAGACGCCGACGGGCACCGGCTTCGCGACGCGCTCGCCCGGGAAGGCGAGCGCCGACGACAAGGGTCATCGCCGCAAGCCCCGCGAGGATCGCGAAGAGCGGCTGGAAGTCGCCGTACGTGCGGTGCACCCAGCCCGATGAGGGGCACCGAGGTCGCGCTCGCGGCGAACGATCATGAGCGCGCGCAGGGCATCGCATCACTTCCCTGAACTGCGCGCTGTGTGCTCGCGGCTAGTGTGTCCTGGCTTAGCGCGAGTGCTTCAGTCTTCCGCTCCAATTCTTCGAGCTTCCTCGCCAGCGCCTTGTGGGTGGCCAGCACCTCGCGCAGTTGGACGAACGCTCTCACGACGAAGTGACTCGCTTCGATGGCGCGACGTGAACTCAACACGTTCGCTGCCATGAGTGCGCCGTGCTCGGTGAAAGCGAGCGGCAGGTACTTGCGATGTTGCCCGCGGCCTGCCTCTAAGGTCGCAAAATGCGACCTAGAGCTTCCACGCGTCGGCAGTGCGACGTCCTGCCGTAGCCCACCGGCACCGGCTTCGCCACCCGCTCGCCCGGGAAGGCCAGCGCCGAGACGAGGATGAGCGCCGCCAGCGCCGCCAGGATCGCGAAGAGCGGCTGGAAGTCGCCGTACGTGCGGTGCACCCAGGCGATGAGCGGCACCGAGGTCGCGCTCGCGGCGAACGACACCACGTAGCGCACCGCGTAGGCGCGGGCGCGCCACTCCTCCGCGGTGTACTTCGCGACCATCGTGTCGTTGATCGGAATCTGGCCGAACACGAAGAACATCATCGCCACCGCGACCACGAGCATCGCGTAGCCCGAGAGCGAGCCGGCGGCGAACAGCAGCGGGATCTGCATCGCGGCCACCGCGACGAACACGCCCTTCACCGAGCGCCGGTCGATCCAGTTGCCGACGATGAGCTGCGCCATCGCCGCGATCAGGTAAGTGATGCACACCAGCACGCCGATGCCGAAGTTGGTGCTGGTGAGCGCCGCGAGCCGCTCGTCGAAGACCTTGGGCATCGACACGGTGGTGGCGTTGAAGATGATGCCGCCGCACGCGGTCGCGACCGCGACGATCAGGAACACGCGCGCGAGGAGGGCACGCGGCACGCGCGTCTCGGCCTTCTTCGCGGTGCCCCGGGCGACCTCGACGCCGCGGCTCACGATTACGAAGCCGATCCCGATCCCGATGCACAGAAGCCCCGGAAGGATGAACGCGGCCCGCCAGCCGGCGAGGTCGGCGAGCGCGCCCGAGAACAGCGCCGCGAACGCGAGCCCGGTGTTGCCGAACACCCCGTTCACGCCGAGCGTGCGGCCGAGATCGCTGCGATTGGCAACCAGCATCGCGATGCCGACCGGGTGGTAGATCGCGGCGAACATGCCGATCGTCGCGAGGCCGGCGGCGAGCTCGGCGGGCGTGCGCGCGAAGCCGGTCAGGAGCGTCGCCGCGCCGATCCCGAAGAAGAACACCCGCATCATCCCGGTGCGGCTCCAGTGGTCGGCGAGCCAGCCGGCCGGGATCGAGAACGCGCCGAACGCGATGAACCCGCCGAGGGCGAGCGGCAGGAGCTCGCCGTAGGACATCTGCCAGGCTTCCCCGATGGCGAGCACCGCCGTCGGGAAGATCAGCATGACCAGGTGATCGAGCGTATGCCCGATGTTGAGAAACAGGTCGAGGCGCGGCCGGTTGTTCATCGCGGCATCCTACCCTCGCGGCGCGCGCGGCGCAGCCACGCCGTCCGCCGCGCCCGCATCACGACGCCGGTCGCCGCGAGCGCTCGCCACGACCGCGAGCGGGTACGCAACCGCGGCGCCGAGCGCCTCGAGCGACACGGCGACGACGAAGTGGAACACCGCAAACGCGAACAGACCCGAGACGAATCCCGCGACGAGGCGAGCGGTCGCGTCGGCGCCGTACAGCGCGCGCGTGAACGTCGGCAGGACCGAGCCGGTGATCGGGAAGGCGATCAGGACGCCGGAGAGCCGCGGCCCGAGAGCGGCGGCGCCGAGCATCACCGCGGCGGCGAGCGCGGCCGCGGCGACGATGCGCACCGCGAGCTCGATGCCGGGAATGTGCACCGGACCGCTCGTCGGCGGCACTCGCGGCAGCGTGCCGAGGAGGAGCACGAGCGCCGCCATCGTGAGCGCGAATCCGCCGAGCGGCGGGAGCGGCACCGCGCCCAGCACCGGCGCCGCGATCGCGAACGCCGTCCAGCCGATGAGCAGCGACGCCAGCCAGTTGAATCGCCGCGCCGCCCAGGCGTACGCCCAGCAGTGCAGCGCCGCCGCGCCGGTGACCTGCAGCGTGGTGGCGGCGGACGCCGCGGCGAACGCGGGGCCGGGATCGTGCGCGAGGAAGACGCTGATCGGCCCGGCGATCAGCGGGAGCCCGCTGATCCAGCCGGAGACCGAATGACCCCAGCGCCGGCCGGCGACGCTCGCGAGCCAGACGACGACGGGAACGAGCGAGATCTTGAGGAGGACGGCCATCGCGCGCCCGGATCATACCGGCGTTGCGCGCGCCCGTCACTTGAAAGGCTCGTCACTCCGGCGAACGCCGGAGTCCGGGTTCTGGATCTCGGCATGCGCCGGGATGACGTTGCCGGAGGCGACGCGCACTGCGCCGCCTCCGGCAACGTCACTTCATGCTCGCGACGAGCGCGGCGAACTCGCTGCGGTCGAGCTTCCCGTCCCTGTTCACGTTGAACTTCGCGAAGCGCTCCGCGATGCCCGGGATCTTCGTCGCCTCGGCGCGCGTAATGAATCCGTCGCCATCAACGTCGAGCTGCTGGAACTCCCTATCGGCGCTCCGACGCGTCGAGCCCTGGCCGAGCGCGGGCTCGGCGGTGATGCCGAGGGCGATGATGGACGCTGCGAGGAAACTGGGATTCAGCATCGGAACTCCTTTCTGCTGTTGAGGGCAGCCGGCGCGTGGCCGACTGGGTCTGCAACGCAGAGATCGTGCCCGAAGCGTGTTTCCCTATGATGAAGCGCGCGTGAACGTCGGCTTGCGGCGACGTGAAACGCGCGTGACGCGCAAACGCGTGCGATATCAGCGGCGTGCGGTGTCGCCGTAGGGCGACACGGCCAGCGCGTCCGCGAGATGCGCGATCGAGGTGTTGCCGCCCGAGAGCACGAGCCCGACGCGCTGGCCGCGCAGCTCGTCGCGCATGCGGTGCGCCGCCGCGAGCACCGCGCCGGCCGCCGACTCGGCGAGCGAATGGCAGCACTCGATCCACCACGCCATGCCGCGGCGGATCTCGTCCTCGGTCGCGAGGCGGAAGTCGTCGAGCTGCGCGCGCAGGATCGCGAGCGTCAGCTCCGCGGCACGGCCGGTGGCGAGTCCTTCGGCGTACGTCTCGTTCGGCCGCGATCTCGATGCGGCCGGCGCGCCACGAGTCGTGCACCGCGGGCGCGGCGGCGGCCTGCACGCCGATCACGCGGATGCCCGGCTTCACCGCCTTCGCCGCGATGCACGTCCCCGCGGCGCCGCTGCCGAGGCCGACCGGCACGACGATCGCGTCGAGCGCCGGCTGGTCCTCGAGCATCTCGAGCGCGTAGGTGCCGACGCCGGCGATGAGGTCGGGCTCGTTCGCCGAGTGCACGAAGCGCAGCCCGTCGCGTTCGGCGATGGCGCGCGCGTTCGCCGCGGCGTCGTCGAACTTCGCGCCCCGTTCGGCGATCTCCGCACCGAAGCCGCGGATCGCCGCGACCTTCCCGGCGTTCGCGCCCTCGGGCACGCAGATCACCGCGCGCACGCCGAACAGGCTCGCGGCAAAAGCGATCGACTGCCCATGATTGCCGGTGCTCGCGGTGACGACGCCGCGCCGGCGCTCTTCGGGCGCGAGCGTCGCGACGAGGTTCACGCCGCCGCGCACCTTGAACACGCCGATCGGCTGGTGGTTCTCGTGCTTGACCCAGGCCTCGCAGCCGAGCAGCGCGTCGAGCGCCGGGTAACGGAACAGCGGCGTGCGCGGCAGGTGCGGCGCGATGCGCTTGCGCGCGGCGAGGACGTCGACGAGGTTCGGCGGATTCATGGCGCGCAGGATAGCAGGGCCGCCGCCGCGCAAAGGCCGCGCTGCGGGTCGGGGAATTGACGCGTGACAATCCCGGCCGCTTGGGAAGAGAATGCGCTCCACGGCTGTTCTCACGCCAGGAGGATCGCCATGAGCCGAAACCAACGCCGCGCCCGTCCGCTTGTCCTCGTTCTCGCCGCGGTTTTCGCGACGTCCCTCGCCTGGATCCCGGCCGGGTACGCGCAGAGCGAGCGCGAGCAGACGCTCACCAAGAAGGATCCCGCCGAGGCGGAATTCGAGCGCAAGGTCGAGGAGATGTTCACCTCGATCGTGCGCGTCCGGATGAAGGCGGTCGAAGACGCGCGCTCGAGCGCGACGCTCGGGCCGGCGCGCGCGGGCAGCGGCATCGTGATCGAGCCGGGCTGGGTGCTCACCATCGGTTATCTCGTCATCGAGCCGGACTCGATCGAGATCACCGCGTCGAACCGCAAGACGCTGCCGGCGACGCTGGCCGGCTACGACCACGCCACCGGCTTCGGGCTGCTGAAGGTGCAGGGCGATCTCGGGGTGAAGCCGCTGCCGCTCGGCGACTCGGCGGCGCTCGCGCTGCGCGAGCCGGTCATCGTCGCGCCGTTCGGTGGCCAGGACACGGCGAGCCTCGCGCAGGTGACGTCGAAGCGCCGCTTCACCGGGAGCTGGGAGTACCTGCTCGACAGCGCGATCTTCACCGCGCCCGCCACCGACGGCTGGGCCGGGGCCGCGCTCGTCAATCGCGACCTCAAGCTCGTGGGGGTCGGGTCGCTGCTGGTGCGCAACGCCGCCGAGCCCGACGCCCTGCTCCTCGGCAACATGTTCGTGCCCACCGATCTGCTCAAGCCGATCCTCGCGCAGCTCAAGGCGCAGGGCCGCGTGGCCGGCCCGCAGCGCCCGTGGCTCGGCCTCGCGACCGAGGAGATGCAAGGCCGGCTGCTGGTGACGCGCGTGTCGCCCGAGAGCCCGGCCGACCAGTCGGGCATCCTCCAGGGCGACGTCGTGGTGAGCGTCGGCGGGCAGGCGGTCAAGACGCACGTCGAGCTCTACGAGAAGGTGTGGAAGCTCGGCGCGGCCGGGGTCGAGGTGCCGATGAAGATCCTCCGCGGCGTGGACGAGCGCGACGTGCGGGTGAAGTCGATCGACCGGTTCGAATACTTCAAGGCGAAGAAGCCGCTGTGACGAGGGAAAGGGAACGCGTGACGACAGGAAGGATTCCGACGCCGCGGATCGGCGACGAGGACGGGCTCGAGGAGGCGCGCGCGGCGCGCCGCAGGCTGCTCGCGGCCTCGGTCGCGGGTCTCGCGCTCGCGGGTGTGCCGTACGCCGGACGCGCGCAGGCGCGCGTGCCGACGCCGCGCCAGACCGCCGGGCCGTTCTATCCGCGCGACTTTCCGGCCGACGACGACAACGATCTCGTGTCGGTCAAGGGGCAGCCGGGGATCGCGAAGGGCGAGCTGCTCCTGCTTGCCGGCGTCGTCGTCGACACCAGCGGCAAGCCGGTCGCCGGCGCGCGCGTGGAGATCTGGCAGTGCAACGCGCTCGGCCGCTATCACCATCCGGGCGACACGTCGAGCGCGCCGCTCGATCCGGCCTTCCAGGGCTGGGGCCAGTTCGTGACCGGTGCGGACGGCGCCTACCGGTTCCGCACGATCAAGCCGGTGCCCTATCCGGGCCGCACGCCGCACATTCACTTCCGCGTCACGGGCCCGGGATTCCAGGATCTCGTCACCCAGATGTACGTGGAGGGCGAGCCGGGCAACGCGCGCGACGGGCTGTACGGCTCGCTCGACCCGCGCGACCGGGCGTTGGTGACCGTGCGGCTGGACCGCGCCGCCGACGGCAAGGCGCTCGCCGCGCGGTTCGAGATCGTCGTCCGCGCGTAGCCCGTCGTTCCCGCGTACGCGGGAATCCAGGCCGTCGGATCCTGCTGGGTCCCCACCTCCACGGGGATGACGGCGCCGGCCGCAGTCGCCCGCGCTTGAGTAAACTGGCGCCTGCCCATGGAAACCTTCGTCGGCACCACCCCGGTCCAGGAGCGCCAGCGCTTCGACGTCGGCGCGCTCGACGCGTATCTGCGCGAGCGCGTCACCGGATACCGCGGCCCGCTCGAGGTCGAGCAGTTCAAGGGCGGCCAGTCGAACCCGACATTCCTGCTGAAGACGCCGGGCGCGCGCTACGTGATGCGCGCGAAGCCCGCGCCGGCGGCGAAGCTCCTGCCCTCGGCGCACGCGGTCGACCGCGAATACCGCGTCATCACCGCGCTCGGCGGCGCCGGCGTGCCGGTGCCGCGCACGTTCGCCCTCTGCGAAGACGAAAGCGTCATCGGCCGCGCGTTCTACGTCATGGACTACGTCGAGGGCCGCGTGCTGTGGGACCAGGCACTGCCCGGGATGAGCCGCGACGAGCGGCGCGCGATCTACGACGAGATGAACCGCGTGATCGCGCAGCTGCACGCCGTCGACTACAAGGCGATCGGGCTCGAGACCTTCGGCAAGCCCGGCAACTACTTCGCGCGCCAGCTCGACCGCTGGTCGAAGCAGTACCGCGCCTCCGAGACCGAGCCGATCGAGGCGATGGACCGGCTGATGGCGTGGCTGCCCGGCGCGATTCCGCCCGGCGACGAGACGACGATCGTCCACGGCGACTACCGGCTCGACAACCTCGTCTTCCACCCGACCGAGCCGCGCATCCTGGCGATCCTCGACTGGGAGCTCTCGACGCTCGGCCATCCGCTCGCCGACTTCTCGTATCACTGCATGAGCTGGCACATTCCGCCGGCGCAATTCCGCGGCATCGCGGGCCTCGACCTGCCCGGCCTGGGCATCCCGACCGAGGAGGCGTACGTCGCGACGTATTGCCGCCGCACCGGGCGCGACCGCATCGGCAACTGGGACTTCTATCTCGCCTACAACATGTTCCGGCTCGCCGCGATCCTGCAGGGAATCATGAAGCGCGCGCTCGACGGCACCGCCGCGAGCCAGCAGGCGCTCGACGCCGGCAAGCGCGCCCGCCCGCTCGCCGAGATGGGCTGGCAGTACGCGCAGCGCGCCGGCGCCTGAACCCTGGTCGTCCCCAATAACCCGGAGATCCTCGTGACCCTCAAGCTTTGCGGCTTCGCCACCAGCAACTACTACAACAAGGTAAAGATGCAGCTGCTGGAGAAGGGCGTCCCGTTCGAGGAAGTGCTGGTGTGGCCGTCGCACGACGAGGCGCACCTCGCGCGCTCGCCGCGCGGCAAGCTGCCGTACATCGACGTGGACGGCCGCACGCTCGCCGAGTCGCAGGTGATCGGCGAGTACATCGAGGAGGCGTACCCGCAGAAGCCGCTGCTCCCGAAGGACCCGTTCGAGCGCGCGAAGGTGCGCGAGCTGATCGTGTTCCTGGAGCTGCACGTGGAGCTGGTGATGCGGCGGCTCTACGCGGAGGCGTTCTTCGGCGGCAAGGTGTCGGACGAGACGAAGCAGCAGGTGGAGAAGGAGCTCCCGCGCGGCCTCAAGGCCGTCGCGCAGCTCGCGAAGTTCGCGCCGTTCATCGCCGGCCCCGAGCTCACGCTCGCCGACTGCGCCGCGGCCCAGCATCTGCCGCTCGTCGCGATGGCGACGAAGCGCATCTACGGCCGCGACTTCGCCGAGCCATACCCGCAGATTGCGGCGTACCTCAAGGAGATGAACCAGCGGCCGATCATGCAGAAGATCGCCGCGGATCGCAAAGAGAACACGAGGCTGTACGCAGAGAAGAACGCCAAGCGTTGAGCCCGGTCGCATGACCTCGCCTGTTCGCAACGCGCTCGGCCAGCCGATCGGCGCGCCGCTGCCCGACTGGAAGCCGCCGGCCGCGCCCGCCGCGCACGCCGATGGAAGGGCGGTTCTGCCGCGTCGAGCCGCTCGATCCGGACCGCCACGGCGCGGATCTGTACGCGGCGAACGCGCTCGACACGGACGGGCGGAACTGGACCTACCTGTCCGACGGCCCGTTCGCGACGCGCGACGCCTATCTCGAGTGGCTGAACGGGTTCTGCCGCGGCGACGATCCGCTCTTCCACGCGATCGTCGATCGCGCGAGCGGCAAGGCGGTCGGCGTCGCGAGCTATCTGCGCATCGATCCCGGCAACGGCGTCGATCGAGGTCGGGCACATCAACTACTCGCCGCTGCTGCAGCGCAAGCCCGCGGCGACCGAGGCGATGTACCTGATGATGAAGCGCGCGTTCGAGCTCGGCTACCGGCGCTACGAGTGGAAGTGCGATGCGCTCAACGCGCCGTCGCGCGCGGCCGCGCAGCGCCTCGGGCTTCTCGTTCGAGGGCGTGTTCCGCCAGGCGATCGTGTACAAGGGCCGCAACCGCGACACCGCGTGGTACTCGATCATCGACGGCGAGTGGCCGGCGCTGCGACGCGGCGTTCGAGCGCTGGCTCGATCCGGCGAACTTCGACGCGCAGGGGAACCAGCGCGTGTCGCTGTCGTCGCTCACCGGGCCGCTGGTGAAGCAGCGCGGCTGAGGCCGTGATGCGCCGGGTCCGGTACTACGTCGCGTCGAGCCTGGACGGCTACATCGCGCGCACCGACGGCAGCATCGGCTGGCTGTTCCACGACGCCGACTACGGCTACGCGGCGTTCTACTCGACCATCGACACGGTCGTCATGGGCCGGACGACCTACGAGCTGTCGCTGTCGTTCGGCGCGTATCCGTTTCCCGGCGAGAAGGCGTACGTCTTCTCCAGGTCGAGGGCCGGGACGCGCGACGAGCACGCCGAGTTCGTCGCGGGCGACGTCAGCGCGTTCGTCGCAGGCTTGCGCGCGCAGCCGGGGCGGGACATCTGGCTGGTCGGCGGGGCGCAACTCGCGCGCGAGTTCCTCGCGGCGGACCTGATCGACGAGTACATCGTGTCGATCCATCCAGTGCTGCTCGGATCGGGGATTCCGCTGTTCCCGGTCAACGGGCGCGAGACTGTGTTGCGGTTCGAGGGCGCGCGGACGTTTCCGAGTGGGCTCGTGCAGTTGCGGTACGA
>CAVXND010000061.1:0-13317 GCA_963762785.1 uncultured beta proteobacterium | reverse complement strand
CTCGCGCCCGGGCGAAATGCGCCAGGTGATGCACGGCGACACCGTGCTCGTGCGACCGGCGGGGATCGACCGCCGCGGCCGCCGCGAGGGCCGGATCGTCGAGGTCGTCGAGCGGGCGCACGCCCGGATCGTCGGACGGCTGCACATCGAGCGCGGCGTCGCGTTCGTGGCCGCCGCGGACCGCCGGATCCAGCACGACATCGTGATCGAGCCCGGCGCGACCGGCGGCGCGAAACCCGGACAGATCGTCACCGCCGAGCTCGTCGTCCAGCCCGGGCTGAACGTCCAGCCGATCGGCCGCGTCGTCGAGGTGCTCGGCGACTTCGGCGACCCGGGCATGGAGATCGAGATCGCGCTGCGCAAGCACGAGCTGCCGTTCGAGTTCTCGCCGGCGGCGAAGGAGCTCGCCGCGCGACTGCCGCGCGCGGTTCGCAGCGCGGATCTGAAGGGCCGCAAGGATCTCCGGGCGCTGCCGCTGGTGACGATCGACGGCGAGACGGCCAGGGACTTCGACGACGCGGTCTACTGCGAGCCGACCGGGAAGGGCTTTCGCCTGGTGGTGGCGATCGCCGACGTGAGCCACTACGTCGCGCCGCGCGACGCGCCTCGACGACGACTCGCGCGAGCGGGGCAACTCGGTGTACTTCCCGCGGCGGGTCATCCCGATGCTGCCGGAGAAGCTCTCGAACGGGCTGTGCTCCCTCAATCCGGACGAGGACCGGCTCGCGATGGTGTGCGATATCGCCGTCGGCGCGCGGGGCGAGCTCGGGCGGTACGAGTTCTACCCGGCGGCGATCCGCTCGCACGCGCGGCTGACCTATACCCAGGTCGCGCAAGCCCTCTACGAGACGCCGGCGCGCGTCGAGCCGGTCGTCGCGCCGCTCGTCGATCGCCTCAAGGTGCTCGATGACGTCTTCCGCGCGCTGCTCCACGCGCGCGGCCGGCGCGGCGCGATCGACTTCGAGACGATCGAGACCGAGATCGAGTTCGACGCCCACGGCAAGATCGCGCGCATCGTGCCGCGGCCGCGCAACGACGCGCACCGGCTGATCGAGGAGTGCATGCTGGCGGCGAACGTCTGCGCGTCCGACTTCCTGCACGGCCGCGGCCACAAGGCGCTCTATCGCGTCCACGAGGGCCCCACGCCGGAGAAGCTGGAAACGCTGCGCGGGTTCCTGAAGAGCTTCGGCCTCGCGCTCGGCGGCGGCGAGACGCCGCACGCCAAGGACTACGCCCGCCTGCTCGAGAGCCTGAAATCGCGGCCCGACGTCCAGCTCCTGCAGACGGTGCTCCTGCGGTCGCTGAAGCAGGCGATGTACAGCCCGGAGAACGTCGGCCATTTCGGGCTCGCCTACGAGGCGTACACGCACTTCACCTCGCCGATCCGGCGCTATCCCGATCTCGTGATCCACCGCGCGATCAAGGCGGCGCTCGCAGGCGGCACCTACGATCCGGGCGACTGGGTGGCGCTCGGGCTGCACTGCTCGATGACCGAGCGCCGGGCCGACGAGGCGACGCGCGACGTGCAGGCGTGGCTGAAGTCCTACTACATGCGCGACCGCGTCGGCGACGAGTTCGCGGGCAGCATCAGCGCGGTGACGAGCTTCGGCATCTTCGTCGCGCTCGACGACGTCTACGTCGAGGGGCTGGTGCACATCTCCGAGCTCGGCAACGACTACTTCCAGTTCGACCCGGTGGGGCACCTGCTGCGCGGCGACCGCACCCGCCGGCAGTTCCGGCTCGGCGACCGGGTGCGCGTCCGGATCGCGCGGGTCGATCTCGAGCTCTCGCGCATCGATTTCGTGCTCGCGTGAAAGAGGCGCGCGTGCTGATCGGTTTCCACGCGGTGCTCGCGCGCCTGCGCGCCGATCCGGATTCGGTGCTGGAGATCCTGGCGGACGAGACGCGGCACGACGCACGCATCGCCGATACGCTCGCCGGCGGCGGAGGCGCGCGGCGTGCGCGTGATCCGCGTGCCCGCCGCGGCGGCTCGACGGCTTCTACGGCGGCGGGCGGCACCAGGGCATCGTCGCGCGCGTCCGCCCGCGCGACGAGCAGGCCGACCTCGACGAGATCCTCGCGCGCCTGCACGAACCGCCGCTCCTGCTGGTGCTCGACGGGGTGACCGATCCGCACAACCTGGGGGCGTGCCTCCGCGTCGCCGACGCGGCCGGTGCGCACGCGGTGATCGCGCCGAAGGACCGCAGCGCGGGACTGTCGCCGGTGGTGACGAAGGTGGCGAGCGGCGCGGCCGAATCGGTGCCGTTCGTCGCGGTGACGAATCTCGCGCGGACCCTGGACGAGCGTGAAGGAGCAGGGCGTCTGGGTCATCGGGGCTGCCGACGACGGGCCGGACGACCTCTTCGCGATCGACCTCCCCGAATCGATCGCATGGGTGCTGGGCGCGGAAGGCGAAGGGATGCGGCGCCTGACCCGGGAGCGCTGCGACCGGCTGGTTCGCATCCCGATGCTCGGCCAGGTCGGCAGCCTCAACGTCGCCGTCGCCGCCGGCATCTGTCTCTACGAGTCCCGCCGGCGGCGCGCTGGCGGCCGGTACGCCAAGTCGCTGATTTCGTTGCGCGAGGCGCGCCTCCTCGGCTATACTCGCGCGCTTCCTTGCCTCACCGGTCCCGCATACCGGGAGGCTAACCGTACAGGGCACTCCCTGTGATCCCCTGACCAGGGAACCCGCTCAACCCATAAGGAAAGGAGTCCAACCAGCATGCGGCATTACGAAATCGTCTTCATCGTCCATCCGGACCAGAGCGAGCAGGTCCCGGCGATGATCGAGCGCTACCGGGCCACGATCGGCACGCGCCAGGGCAAGATCCATCGCCTCGAGGACTGGGGCCGCCGCCAGCTCGCGTACCCGATCGAGAAGGTCCACAAGGCGCACTACGTCCTGATGAACATCGAGTGCGACGGCGAGACGCTCGGCGAGCTCGAGCACTCGTTCAAGTTCAACGACGCGGTGCTGCGCCACCTGATCGTCAAGATGAAGGCGGCGGTGACGACGCCTTCGCCGATGATGAAGGAAGAGAAGGCGAAGTCGGTCCTCCATCCGGAGGCCGCGAAGGAGAGCCCGAAGCCGGCGGAAGCGCCGGCCTGACGCCGGGCGCGAGCCGGACTTGGATCGCAGCAACCGGTTGACCGCTGTCCGGGCAGCTGGCCGCGAGAGACGCGTTGCGCTACACCCCCGCCGGGGTCGCGATACTCAGCTTCAGCGTCGCGCACCAGTCCCGGCAGAGCGAGGCCGGCGCCGAGCGCGACGTGGGGATCGAGATGGCCTGCGTCGCAGTCGAGGCGGAGGCGAAGGCGATAGCGGCGGCGCCGCTCGGCATCGGACTGAAGCTCGCCGGGTTCCTCGCGCCGAAGGGCAAGCACGAGTCGCCAGCTGGTGCTGCACGTGAACGAGATCGAATTTCTGGAAGGAGTCAAGTGATGCCCCCACCCAGCAGAGGCCGCAGCGGCGGCCGCAAGGGCAAGGACGGCCGCAAGGACCGCAAGGACGGTCGCGGCGGGTCGCGCCAGCTGTTCAAGCGGCGCAAGTTCTGCCGGTTCACCGCCGAGAAGGTCGTGTGGATCGACTACAAGGACGTCGACGTCCTCAAGGACTTCATCAACGAGAACGGCCGGATCATCCCGGCGCGGATCACCGGCACCAAGGCCGGCTACCAGCGGCAGCTGTCGGACGCGATCAAGCGGGCCCGCTACCTCGCGCTGCTGCCGTACACCGACCTGCACTAGGAGCGGAGCCGGCGATGCAAGTGATCCTGTTGGAGAAGGTCGTGAACCTCGGCGGCCTCGGCGACGTCGTCAAGGTCAAGCAAGGCTTTGCGCGCAACTACCTGATCCCGCACGGGAAGGCGAAGCGGGCCACGCCCGAGAACCTGAAGGAGTTCGAGTCGCGCCGCGCGGAGCTCGAAAAGGCGCAGGCCGACGCGCTGAGCGCGGCGCAGGAGCGCGGCACGCGGATCGACGGCGTGACGGTCCAGGTGACGCGCAAGGCGGGTGTCGACGGCCGGCTGTTCGGGTCGGTGACGACCTACGACATCGCCGAGGCGCTGCAGGCGCTCGGCCACGAGGTCGAGCGGGCCGACGATCCGGCTGCCGCAAGGCCCGCTGAAGGCGATCGGCGACCATCCGATCGCCGTCGCGCTGCACGGCGACGTGGTGGTCCACATCACCGTCTCCGTCCTGGGCGAGCAGGCGGGCTGAGCTTGCCTCCGCCGCGCCGCGAGCCGGGCATCCGGCTGCGGCGAAATCGACGATCGCGCGCGGTTCGACCCGCTGTCGCGCGGCGCCGCGCGTGTAGAATCGTCACGCGGCTCGCAGTCGCACGAAAGCGCAAGAAAGCGCACAGCGCGGATGGCGCAGACCCTCACCCAGGCCCCGGCCGATTCCCAGCTCGTCGCGCTGCGGGTCCCGCCGCACTCGATCGAGGCCGAGCAGTCGGTGCTCGGCGGCCTGCTCCTCGACAACGGCGCGTGGGACAGGATCGGCGACATCCTCGCGCTCGACGACTTCTACCGCGACGACCACCGCCGCATCTACCGCCACATCGCGCGGCTGATCGAGCAGGGCCGGCCGGCGGACGTCGTCACCGTCGCCGAGGCGATCGAGGCGAGCGAGGACAAGGACAAGACCGGCGGCCTGACGTATCTCGGCACGCTCGCGCAGAACACCCCGTCGGCGCACAACATCCGCCGCTACGCGGAGATCGTCCGCGAGCGCGCGGTGATGCGCAAGCTCGTCGCCGTGGGCGCGGAGATCGCCGACAGCGCGCTCAACCCCTCGGGCAAGGAGGTCGGGCAGCTCCTCGACGAGGCCGAGTCGAGGGTGTTCCAGATCGCCGAGGCGGGCAGCCGCGGCCGCGCCGGCTTCCACGACATCCACCAGCTGCTCTCGCAGGTGATGGAGCGCGTCGATTTCCTCTACAGCCGCGAGAACCCGAGCGACATCACCGGCGTCCCGACCGGCTACCAGCAGCTCGACCAGATGACCTCCGGGTTCCAGGAGGGCGACCTCATCATCATCGCCGGGCGCCCGAGCATGGGCAAGACCGCGTTCGCGCTCAACATCGCCGAGCACGTCGGCGTGGCCGAGAAGCGCCCGGTGGCGGTGTTCAGCATGGAGATGTCGGGAACGCAGATCGCGGCGCGGATGCTCGGATCGATCGCGCGCATCGACCAGCACAAGCTGCGGACCGGCCGGCTCACCGACGAGGACTGGAACCGGCTCGCCGACGGCCTCGGCAAGCTGCACGAAGCGCCGATTCACATCGACGAGACCGGCTCGCTCAACCCGCTCGAGCTGCGTTCGCGGGCGCGGCGGCTCGCGCGCCAGTACGGCAAGCTGGGGATGGTCGTCGTCGACTACCTGCAGCTGATGGTGACCGACGGCAAGCGCGAGGAGAACCGCGCGACCGAGCTCTCGGAGATCTCGCGCGGCCTCAAGGCGCTCGCGAAGGAGCTGAGCGTGCCCGTCGTCGCGCTGTCGCAGCTCAACCGCAGCGTCGACCAGCGGCCCGACAAGAAGCCGATCATGTCGGACCTGCGCGAGTCGGGCGCGCTCGAGCAGGACGCCGACCTGATCCTGTTCATCTACCGCGACGAGGTCTACAACCGCGACACCGCCGAGAAGGGCAAGGCCGAGATCATCATCAGCAAGCAGCGTAACGGGCCGATCGGCGACTTCCCGCTGACCTTCCTCGGGCAGTACACGCGGTTCGAGAACTACGCGGCGCCCGGCAACTTCTGAGCCGTCCGGTCGCAGCACCCATGGCGTTTCCCTCACCGGCGGCGCGTCGCGCGGCCGGCGTTGTCGCATCGTTCCTCATCGCCGGGGCCGTGCCACGCGGCACCCGGCCTGCACGGGCACGCTCTATCTCGCGCTCTTCACCAGCAACATGTCGCAGGCGGAGAACATCGCCCGGATCCTCGCGCAGCACGATGTGAAGGCCACCTTCTTCCTCGCCAACGAGAAGACGGTGCGCGGCGACTACTCGCTCGATCCCGGCTGGGGCGAGTACTGGCGGGCGCGGGTCGCCGAAGGCCACGCGTTCGGCTCGCACACCTGGGACCACGGCTCGTTTCGCGGCGACCTCGAGGGCGGGCGCGTCCGCTACGTACGGGGCGGCAAGACGAGCGTCCTCGACGCGGACGGGGTCTGCGCCGAGCTGAAGCGCGTCGACACGCGTTTTCGCGAGCTGACCGGCCGTTCGCTCGACCCGGTCTGGAGCGCGCCCGGCGGGCACACGACCCCGAACACGCTGGCGGCGGCGAAGCGCTGCGGCTTCGAGCACGTCCGCTGGGCGGCGTCCGGGGTCCTCGGCGACGAGCTGCCGTCGGACAAGTACCCGAACGAGCTGCTCCTCCAGCGGGCGCTGAAGAACCTCCGCGACGGCGACGTGATGATGATGCACCTCGGCATCCAGTCGCGGCAGGAGCCGCTCGCGCCGATGCTCGATCCGCTGCTTGCCGGCCTCAAGTCGCGCGGGTTCTGCTTCGCGACGCTCGCGAAGGGGCCGCCGTGACGGGTCGCGCGCCGGGCGGCGCGGAAAAGAAAAACCCGGCTTGCGCCGGGTTTGAAAGACAAATTCCCCGGATCCCGGGGTCGATTCAGAATCGGATCATCCCGCTGACGGTGAAGAGGTTCATATTGGCTCGGCCGGTGCCCTGGATGCCGTCGGTCGCGCTGTAGCTGGGGAGGGGAGGGCGGTCGTGAGCCCGGCAACCGCCGCCGCTGCCATCCCGAGGTGTCGCACCGACTTCATCCGAAAACCTCCGTCGTCCTAAATTCAGTCCGTTAGGCTGGAGTCTTTATACGGAACCTTCGAAGTCATCGTCAAGTACCTGCTATCAAAAGATTTCCCAAAAAGCCACATTTTGTTGCGTAGACGCAACAAGATCGCCGCCTCCGAAGAGCGGGAAGGGGCTGACGGGCCTGCGGGACTAGAGGATGTCCGCCGCGTGATCGGCGAGACGGGAGCGCTCGCCGCGCTGGAGCGTGACGTGACCGGAGTGCGACCAGCCCTTGAAGCGGTCGACCACGTAGGTGAGACCGGAGCTGCCCTCGGTCAGGTAGGGCGTATCGATCTGCGCGATGTTGCCGAGGCAGACCACCTTCGTGCCCGGGCCGGCGCGGGTGATCAGCGTCTTCATCTGCTTCGGGGTGAGGTTCTGCGCCTCGTCGATGATCAGGTACTTGTTGATGAAGGTGCGGCCGCGCATGAAGTTGAGCGACTTGATCTTGATGCGCGAGCGGATGAGGTCCCGGGTCGCGGCGCGGCCCCACTCGCCCGGCCTCCTCGTCGGTCTCGTTGAGCACGTCGAGGTTGTCCTCGAGGGCGCCCATCCACGGCCCCATCTTCTCCTCCTCGGTCCCGGGCAGGAAGCCGATGTCCTCGCCGAGGGGGACGGTCACCCGGGTCATGATGATCTCGCTGTAGTGCTTCACCTCGAGCGTCTGCATCAGCCCGGCGGCGAGCGTGAGGAGCGTCTTGCCGGTCCCCGCCTGCCCGAGCAGCGTGACGAAGTCGATGTCCGGGTTCATCAGCAGGTTGAGCGCGAAGTTCTGCTCGCGGTTGCGCGCCGTGATCCCCCACACCGCGTTCTTCGCGTGCGTGTAGTCGCGGACCGTCTCCAGCACCGCCGTCTTGCCCGAGACCTCCTTGACGAGCGCGTGCAGGGGCCGGTCGCCCTCCTGGTACACGAACTCGTTCAGCATCAGCTCCTGGCAGAGCGGGCCGCGGATCCGGTAGTAGGTGCGCCCGTCCTTCTTCCACGACTCCATGTCCTTGCCGTGGAGGTCCCAGAAATCGGCCCCGAGCTCGCGCGCCCCGGTGTAGAGGACGTCGGTGTCCTCGAGCACCTTGTCGTTGAAGTAGTCCTCGGCCTCGAGCCCAAGGGCATGCGCCTTGATGCGCATGTTGATGTCCTTGGAGACGAGGATCACCTCGCGCTCGGGGTGCCGCTCGACGAGCGCGGTGACGACGCCGAGGATCTTGTTGTCGGCCTTGTGGGTCGCGAGGCTCGCCGGCAGGCTGCCGTTCATCGCCTCGGTCTGGAGGAAGAGCCGGCCGGTCGCGGTGTCCGCGTCGTGCCGCGCGAGCCCGATGCCGGCCTGGATCCGGCCGCTCGCCTTGCTCACGATCTCGTCGAGGTACCGGCTCGCCTGGCGCGCGTTGCGCGCGACCTCCGAGATGCCCTTCTTGTGGTCGTCCAGCTCCTCGAGCGTCTGCATCGGCAGGAACACGTCGTGCTCCTCGAACCGGAACAGGCTCGTCGGATCGTGCATCAGCACGTTGGTGTCGAGGACGAACAGCTTGGTCTTGAGGGGGCGCGGCTTCTCCCGCGTCTTCTTCGCGGGCGCCGCGGTGCGGGCGGGGGTGTCGGTGCGGAGATGGGGCTCAGAGTGTCTTGACAAAATCGAGTACCTCCTTGGCGTGTCCCGGGACCTTCACGCCGCGCCACTCGCGGCGGATCGCGCGGGCCGCGTCGAGCACGAAGGTCGAGCGTTCGATGCCGCGCACCTGCCGCCCGTACATGTTCTTCATCTTGATGACGCCGAACTGCTGGCAGACCTTCTCGTCCTCGTCCGCGAGCAGCTCGAACGGGAAGTCCATCTTGGCCTTGAAGCTCTCGTGCGACTTCAGGCTGTCGCGCGACACGCCGTACACCGCGGCGCCCGCCTTCCGGAACTCCTTGTGGAGCTCGCGGAACTGCAGGCCCTCGGTCGTGCAGCCGGGCGTGTTGTCCTTCGGGTAGAAATACAGGACGACGAACCTCGCGTCGGCGTCCTTGAGGCGGAACGTGCCGCCGCCCGTCATGGGCAGCGAGAAATCCTTGACCGTCTCTTTACCAGCCTGATTTGCCACTGTCTCGTTAGTCGGCGGCCGTCGCGACCGCATTGTTGCGGGAATCGATCGCCTGCGCAACCTCGCCGTCCTCGGCCAGGAACGCGAGGCCCTGGACGGCCACGCCGCCGGCGCGATCCGTCTCCGCCCGCTCCTCGACGGCGTAGTGCCCGAGCGCCCTTGGGGTCGAGGCTTTCGGCGAGCGCGCGCAGGCCGCCGATCTCGTAGCCGAGGATGCGCCACCCGTCGATCAGCCGCTCGAGCACCGGCGCGAGCTGCGCGGCGCCCTGATCGGCGTCGAGGCTGAAGACGTGTCCGGTGGGCGGCGCGTCCTCGCTCAGCCTGAGGATCTCGTGGTGGACGGTCTCGAGGGTCTGTCCGCCGCGCGCCAGGAGCTCGTCGATCGTCGGCGAGCGTCGTCGGCAGCTGCGGGCAGGCGATCAGCTCGCCGTCGCACATCGGGATGTACGGCGTCCGCCCGCGCGTGTCCGAGCAGTAGGCGAAGCCGAGCCGCTGCGTGAGCCTGAAGGCGTGTCGGGTCATGCGCCAGCCGGGCGCGGCGTGCGTCCGCGGGCGCTCGCCGAGGAGCGCCTCGAAGCGCTCGCACGCCCGGCGCATGGACTGCTCGATCCAGGCTTCGTTCCCGGGGACGACGCGCCTCGCCCAGCGCACCGTGTCCCAGCCGTACACGCCGATCTCGAAGCCGGCGTCGCGCACGCGCTTGATGGCATCCGCCGCGCGTCCGCCGACCTCCCGGCCCGGGAGCCAGCGCGCGAGCCGGTGCGGCCCGAGGTTGAAGTAGAAGGTGGCGCCCGCCTCGCGGCGCGTAAGCAGCTCGGCGAGTTGCGGCGCGTGGTCGCGGACGCCGCGCACGCTGGCCGCCACGATCCGCAGCGCGAGCTTCATGGGTTTCGGCTCGGCACGACCATTCAGCCGAGGAGCAGCGCCGCGGCGACCTTCCGCTCCTCGGCCATCAGGATGTTGTAGGTCCGGCACGCCGCCTGGACGTCCATCACCTCCAGGCCGATCCGCGCCTCGACGAGCGGGCGGACGATCTCGGGGCGCGGGAAGCGGATCGAGTTGCCGGTGCCGAGCAGGATGATGTCGGCGCCGAGGCCGACCAGCGCGGCGAGCTGCGCGGCCTCGAGCGCCTCGAAGGTGGTCGCGCCCCAGTCGGTGACGACGCGCTGGGGCAGCACCACCAGGCTGCGCTCGAACCGCGTGCCGTTGACGGCGACGAACCCCGCGCCGTAGCCGGTGACCGTGTTCCGCGCGGAGGTTGCGGCAGGATGCAGCTTCAACGAAAAACTCGAATTGCCGTAAGGGGTTAGGACCGCTAACATTATAGCTTCGTCGACCGCGATGACGCGACGCCGGTGACGCGAGACCAAACTACTATGGCGCCCGCACCATGAAGGATTTCCCCCGCATCCGCCGCCTGCCGCCCTACGTCTTCAACATCACCGCCGAGCTGAAGGCGGCGGCGCGCAAGCGCGGCGAGGACATCATCGACATGAGCATGGGCAACCCCGACGGCCCCACGCCCCGGCACATCGTCGAGAAGCTGGTCGAGAGCGTGCAGCGCTCCGACACGCACGGCTACTCGGTCTCGCGCGGGATTCCGCGGCTGCGCCGGGCGATCTGCACCTGGTACGAGCGCCGCTACGGCGTCGAGCTCGACGCCGACAGCGAGGCGATCGTCACGATCGGCTCCAAGGAAGGCATCGCGCACCTCGCGCTCGCGACGCTGGAGCGCGGCGACATCGTGCTGGTGCCGAACCCGAGCTACCCGATCCACATCTACGGCCCGGTGATCGCGGGCGCGGACATCCGCCACGTGCGGATGACCCCCGACGTCGACTTCTTCGAGGAGCTCGAGCGGGCGATCAAGGAGTCGTTCCCGAAGCCGAAGATGCTGATCATCAACTTCCCGTCGAACCCGACGACGCAGTGCGTCGACCTCGCGTTCTTCGAGCGCATCGTCGATCTCGCGCGGCAGCACGACATCTACGTCGCGCACGATCTCGCCTACGCCGACATCGTGTTCGACGGCTACCAGGCGCCGTCGATCATGCAGGTGCCGGGCGCGCGCGACGTCGCGGTCGAGTTCTTCACGATGTCGAAGAGCTACAACATGGCCGGCTGGCGGATCGGCTTCATGGTCGGCAACCCGGATCTCGTCAAGGCGCTCGCGCGCATCAAGAGCTACCACGACTACGGCACGTTCACGCCGATCCAGGTCGCCTCGATCGTCGCGCTCGAAGGCCCGCAGGAGTGCGTCGACGAGATCGTCCTCAAGTACCGCAAGCGCCGCGACGTCATGGTGAAGGGGCTGCACGAGGCCGGCTGGATGGTCGACGTGCCGAAGGCGACGATGTACATCTGGGCCGAGATCCCGGAGGCCTACCGGGCCGCGGGCTCGCTCGAGTTCGCGAAGAAGCTCCTGAACGAGGCCAAGGTCGCGGTATCGCCCGGGATCGGCTTCGGCGACTACGGCGACACGCACGTCCGCTTCGCGCTGATCGAGAACGAGAACCGCACCCGCCAGGCGATCCGCGGCATCAAGGAGATGTTCCGCAAGGACGGCGCTGCTGCACGCCACGCGCGCGGCATGACCTTTCGCGTCGTCACCGTCACCGACGACCGGGGCGCGGTCGTCGAGCCGCAGTGGCTCGCGCGCGCGGAGGGCGTCCACCGCAGCCTGCGAACCGCGCTGCCCGCCGACTATGCCGGGAAGCTCGCGCGCGTCTTCGCCGGCGGCGGGCGGATGTGCGTCGCGGCCGAGGGCGAGCGCGTGGTCGGGGTCGCCGTGTACCGGATCAGCGAGAACACCTTCGCCGGGCGCTTTCTCTACGTGGACGACCTCGTCACCGACGAGGCCGAGCGCTCGCGCGGCGTCGGGCACACGCTGATGGCGCACCTGGAGCAGGTGGCGAGGGACGCCGGGTGCGAGAACCTCGTGCTCGACTCGGGCACGCACCGCCAGCAGGCGCACAAGTTCTACTTCCGCGAGGGCATGGTCATCACCTCCTTCAACTTCAAGAAGCCGCTCGCATGAAACCGATCAACGTCGGGCTGCTCGGCATCGGCACCGTGGGCGGCGGCACCTGGAGCGTGCTCGCCCGCAACCGCGAGGAGATCCAGCGCCGCGCCGGCCGCGAGATCCGGATCGCGATGGTCGGCGACAAGGACGTCGAGAAGGCGAAGCGCCTGACCGCCGGGCAGGCGAGAGTCGTCGCCGACGGGAACGCGGTCGTCACCGATCCGGACATCGACATCGTCGTCGAGCTGATCGGCGGCTACACGGTCGCCAAGGAGCTCGTCCTCAAGGCGATCGCGAACGGCAAGCACGTCGTCACCGCGAACAAGGCGATGCTCGCGGTGCACGGCAACGAGATCTTCGCCGCCGCGCAGAGGGAAGGGCGTGATCGTCGCGTTCGAGGCCGCGGTCGCCGGCGGCGTGCCGATCATCAAGGCGCTGCGCGAGGGCCTGAGCGCGAACCGGATCGAGTGGATCGCCGGGATCATCAACGGCACCTCGAACTTCATCCTCTCCGAGATGCGCGAGAAGGGCCTCGCCTTCGCCGAGGTGCTCAAGGAGGCGCAGGCGCGCGGGTACGCCGAGGCCGATCCGACGTTCGACATCGAGGGCATCGACGCCGCGCACAAGCTGACGATCCTGTCGGCGATCGCGTTCGGCATCCCGATGCAGTTCGACAAGGCCTACACCGAGGGCATCTCGAAGCTCACGCGCGAGGACATCCGCTACGCCGAGAGCCTCGGCTACCGGATCAAGCTGCTCGGCATCACCAAGCTCACGGCGCAGGGCATCGAGCTGCGCGTGCATCCGACGCTCATCCCGGCGCGCCGCCTGATCGCGAACGTCGAAGGCGTGATGAACGCGATCCTGGTGAAGGGCGACGCGGTCGGGCAGACGATGTACTACGGCGCCGGCGCCGGCGCGGAGCCGACGGCGAGCGCGGTCGTCGCCGACCTCGTCGACGTGACCCGCCTGCACACCGCCGACCCGGAGCATCGCGTGCCGCACCTCGCGTTCCAGCCGGACCGGCTCGCCGCGACCCGCATCCTGCCGATGGAAGAGGTGACCACCTCGTACTACCTCCGCATGCGCGTCGCCGACAAGCCGGGCGTGCTCGCCGACATCACCCGCATCCTCGCCGACCGCACGATCTCGATCGACGCGATGATCCAGCGCGAGCCGGGCGAGGGCGAGGAGCAGGTCGACATCATCATGCTCACCCACGAGACCCAGGAGCGGAACCTCAACGCCGCGATCAAGGCGATCGAGGCGTTGCCGGTCGTGGCGGGGCAGGTGACCCGGATCCGGCTCGAGGAGCTCGGGCGGAACTGAAGCGCGACGTGCCCGCGCGATGCGCTACGTCAGCACCCGCGGCGGCATGCAGCCGGCCGCGTTCACCGACATCCTGCTCGAGGGGCTT
>CAVXND010000060.1:0-30204 GCA_963762785.1 uncultured beta proteobacterium | reverse complement strand
TGGAGGCGGGGGTCGGAATCGAACCGGCGTACACGGCTTTGCAGGCCGCTGCATGACCACTCTGCCACCCCGCCAGGGGACGCGCTTCGCCTGCCGGCGAAGGCTCAAACTAAAAGAGGGAAAGCGATCGCGCTTTCCCTCGGAATTCTGGAGCGGGAAACGAGGCTCGAACTCGCGACCTCAACCTTGGCAAGGTTGCGCTCTACCAACTGAGCTATTCCCGCGTTTAGAAACAACATTTTAGCTTTCACGCCGGGCGCCGGTCAAGCGCGGTCCCCGGTGCCGTCGGCATGCGGCGCAGCGAGCTTCAGGTAGTAGAGCATCGAGGCCACCGTCAGCGCCGCAGCGACGTAGAGGAGCCAGGTGCCGAGCCGAGTGCGGATCGAACCAGGCGCCGATCCGTTCGTGGTACAGGAGGAGCGGTATCGCCACGAGCTGGGCCACGGTCTTGATCTTCCCGAGCAGGTTGACGGCGACGCTCCTGCCCTGCCCCAGCTTCGCCATCCATTCGCGCAGCGCGGAGATCGCGATCTCGCGGCCGATGATGATCACCGCGACGATGGCGTCCACGCGGTTGAGCTGCAGGAGCACGATCAGCGCCGCGGTGACCATGAGCTTGTCGGCGACCGGATCGAGGAACGCGCCGAACGCCGACGTCTGGTTCCACCGCCGGGCGAGGTACCCGTCCAGCCAGTCGGTCACCGCCGCGCCGACGAAGAGGATCGTGGCGGCGAGGTTCTTCTCCTGCGGCTCGAGCCATCGGTCCGGGAGGTAGTAGATCGCCACGAGCAGCGGGATCGCGAGAATCCGGAGCCAGGTCAGGAGGTTCGGCACGTTGACAGGCATCAGTGCAGCTCCCGGTAGATGCGCTCGGCGAGGGTCCGGCTGATGCCCTCCACCTGCGCCAGGTCCTCGACGCTCGCAGCGACCACGCCCTTCAGACCGCCGAACCGCTCGAGCAGTTGGCGCCGGCGCTTCGCACCGATGCCGTCGATCGACTCCAGGGTCGAGGTGACGCGCTTCTTCGCGCGGCGCTGCCGGTGCCCGGTGATCGCAAACCGGTGGGCCTCGTCGCGAATCGCCTGGATGAGGTGCAGGCCGGGGTGGTCCGGGTCGAGCCGGAGCGCCCGGTCGCCGTCGGCGAGCAGGAGCTCTTCGAGCCCGGGCTTGCGCTCGGGGCCCTTCGCCACGCCGACGAGATCGACGTCGGCGAAGCCGAGCTCGGCCAGGACGCCGCGCGCGGCGTGCACCTGGCCCTTCCCCCCATCGATCAGGACGAGGTCCGGAACCACCCCCTCGCCCCGCGCCACCTTCTCGTAGCGCCGGGACAGCACGTCTCGCATCGCCGCATAGTCGTCGCCCGGCTGGATCCCGGTAATGTTGTAGTGCCGGTACTCGGACGGGCGCATCCGATACTGGTCGTAGACCACGCACGAGGCTACCGTCAACTCGCCCTGCGTGTGGCTCACGTCGAAGCACTCGATCCGCTGCACCGAAGGCGGCAGCCCGAGCGCCTCCCGCATGGCGGCAAGACGTGCCTCCTGCGTGCCCTGCTCCCGCGCCCGCTGCGCGAGCGCCTGCGCGGCGTTGCGTTCGGCCATCTCGAGCCAGGCGCGACGTTCGGCTTGGGGCCGGGTCACGATCTGCACCTGGCGGCCGGCGTGCTCGGTAAGAGCCGCGGCGAGGTCGTCGGTGTCCACGTCCTCGTTCGCCACGATCAGCGCCGGCGGCGGGCCCTGCAGATAGTGCTGCGCGAGGAACGCGCCTATCACGTCGCCGCCGGTGCGCTCCTCGGCGTGCTGCGGGAAGAAGCTCTTGTCGCCGAGGTACCGTCCATTGCGGATCATCACCAGATTGACGCACGCGATGCCCTGATCGAGCGCACACGCGACCACGTCCGCGTCGAGCGCCTTCGCGGTGTCGACGTACTGCCGGCTCTGGACTTTCGAGAGCGACCGGATCTGGTCGCGGTAGACGGCCGCCTGCTCGTAGTCGCGGCCATCGGCGGCCGCCTGCATCCGCGCCGCGAGGGCAGTCATCACGTCGTCCTCGCGGCCGTCCATGAAGAGTCGCGCGTTCCGCACGTCGGTATCGTACCGCGCCGCGTCGATGAACCCGACGCAGGGCGCCGAGCAGCGCCTGATCTGGTGCAGCAGGCAGGGGCGGGACCGGTTCTTGAACACCGAGTCCTCGCAGGTCCGCAGGCGAAACACCTTCTGCAGCGTCTGGATGCTCTCGCGCACCGCGCCGGCATTCGGGAACGGCCCGTAGAACGTGTGCTTGCGGTCGAGCGGCCCGCGATGGAAGCCGAGCCGCGGAAACCCGTCCCCCGTGATCATCAGGTAGGGATAGGACTTGTCGTCCCGGAAGAGGATGTTGTAGCGCGGCGCCAGCGACTTGATCAGGTTGCCTTCGAGGAGGAGCGCCTCCCCCTCCGAGCGCGTCACGGTGACCTCGACGGCCCCGACCTGGGAGAGCATGACCTGGGTGCGCGGACCGTGGTCGCTCTTCTGGAAGTACGACGAGACCCGCTTCCTGAGATCGCGCGCCTTGCCGACGTAGAGCACGTCCCCGGCGGCGTTCAGCATCCGGTACACGCCGGGCAGGCTGGGCAGGCCGGCGATGAAGGACGCGGCGTCAAACACGGCGTGGCGCGGCGGCGAGCCGCGGGGTGCGCGGTGAGGTAGAATCGCCGGCTTTTCTAACGCAACCCGGCAATTGGCTATGGCGAAAGTACTCGCGACCGAGATCCGCGTCGGCAACCTGCTCGAGTGGGACAAACGCGTCTGGCGGGTCTTGAAATCCTACCACGTGCACGTCGGCGGCCGCGGCGGCGCGTTCATGCAGGTCGAGATGAAGGACATCGAGGCCGGCACCAAGACCAATACGCGCTTCCGCACCGACGAGAAGGTCGAGCGGGCGTACGTCGAGCAGCGGGAGATGCAGTACCTCTACCAGGAGGGCGAGAACTACGTCTTCATGGACAAGGACACCTTCGATCAGCTGCCGCTGTCGGCGGAGATGCTCGAGGGACAGACCGGCTACCTGCTGCCGAACACGGACGTGCAGATCAACTTCCACAACGAGCGCCCGATCGGCGTCCAGATGCCGCCCTCGGTCGTGCTGTCCGTGGTCGAGACCGACCCGAACATCAAGAACTCGACCGTGACCACGTCTTTCAAGCCGGCCAAGACCGAGACCGGACTCGTCGTCCAGGTGCCGCCGTTCATCGAGACCGGCGAGAAGATCAAGGTCAACACCGACGACGGGGCGTACATCGAGCGCGCATAGACGGCGCAGGCTCAGGCGAGCTTGCCCCCGCTGCGTTCGCGCGCGAGCTCCGCCAGCGCCGCCCGGTAGCCGGGAACGTCCGCCGACGCGCCCGCGCGTGGCCCGCGGATGCGCTCGGCTCTTCCCGCGTCGAGCCGCGCCGGCCCCAAGCCTTCGAGCAGCCGCTCTGCGGCCTCGCGCGCGTTGCAGACGAGCACCATGTCGCACCCGGCCTCGAGCGCCGCGCGGCCGCGCTCCACGATCCCGCCCGCGACGCTCGCGCCCTCCATCGACAGGTCGTCGCTGAACACGATGCCGTCGAAGCCGAGCCGGCCGCGGAGGATCTCCTGGAGCCAGACCGGCGAAAACCCCGCCGGCCGCGAATCCACCCGCGGATAGATCACGTGCGCCGGCATGACGCCGGCGAGCCCGGAGGCGATCAGCGCGCGGTACGGCGCCAGGTCGTTCGCCTCGATCGTCGCGAGATCCCGGTCGTCCACCGGCACCTCGTGATGCGAGTCGGCGCGCACGTAGCCGTGTCCGGGGAAATGCTTCCCGACCGCGCCCATGCCCACTCGCCGCATGCCGCCGGCGAGCGCCCCTGCGAGCCGCGCTACCGCGGCCGCCTCGGAGTGAAACGCCCGGTCGCCGATCACGCTCGACGAGCCGAAGTCGATGTCGAGCACCGGCGCGAAGCTGAAGTCCACGCCGTGCGCCACGAGCTCCGACGCGAGCACCACCCCGACCGCGCCCGCCAGGTTCTCCGCGAGCGCCGGGTTGTCGTCGTAGATCCGGCCGAGCGCACGCATCGGCGGCAGCCGGGTGAAGCCGTCCGCGAACCGCTGCACCCGGCCGCCCTCGTGATCGACGGCGATGAGAAGCGCCGGCGACCGCACGCCGCGGACGGCGCCGGTCAAGGTCCGCAGCTGCTCGGGTGAACGGTAGTTGCGGGCGAACAGGATCACGCCGCCGACGAGCGGATGCGCGAGCAGCTCGCGTTCGCCGGGCGCGAGCTCGAGCCCGGCGACGTCGACCATGACCGGCCCGAGCGGGCGCTCAAGCGTCATCGCTCTTCCCCTCGAGCACGACAAACGCCGCGGCCATGCCGCGCTCGTCCGTCAGGCTGACGTGGACGGTGCGGATCCCGCGGCGCTCGACCAGCGCCGCGAGCGGCGGCGCCAGCTCCAGATAGGGCCGCCCGGAGGCGTGGTTCACGACGCCGATGCTGAGCCAGTTGACCGGAGCGCGAATACCGGTGCCCATCGCCTTGGAGAAGGCCTCCTTGGCGGCGAACCTTTTGGCGAGATACGCGGCGGGCTTCCTGTGTCCGGCGAGGCGCGCGAGCTCGCGGGGGACGAGCACCTTGCGCGCGAAGCGCTCGCCCCAGCGCTCGAGCGCCTGCTCGATCCGTGCGATCTCGACCAGGTCGGTGCCGATGCCGAGGATCACGTGCCGCCCCTGATCGCAGCGCGCATCGCGGCGTTGACGACGAGCGTCTTCATTTCCCGCACCGCTTCGCGCATGCCGACGAACACTGCGCGGCTGACGATCGCGTGCCCGATGTGCAGCTCGCGCACCCCGGGGAGCTGCGCGACCGGTTCGACGTTGACGTAGTTGAGCGCGTGACCGGCGTTGAACCGCATCCGCCGCGCACGGATGGCTTCGCCCGCCGCGGCAAGCCGGCCGAGCTCGGTGACTACCGCCGGGCTCTCGGGGTCGCGCCCGCGCGAGTGGAACGCGTGGGCGTACGGCCCGGTATGCACCTCGCACACCGCGGCGCCGATCCGGTGCGCAGCGTCGACCTGCCGTTCGTCGGCGTCGATGAACACGCTCACGACGATCCCCGCCTCGCCGAGGCGCGCGACGGCGTCCTTCAGCGCGGTCTCGCGGGCGACGATGTCCAGGCCGCCCTCGGTCGTCACCTCCTGCCGGCCCTCGGGGACGAGCATCGCCATCTCCGGCCGGACGCGGCGGGCGATCGCGATCATCTCGTCGGTCGCCGCCATCTCGAGGTTGAGCTTGATGTGGGTCAGCTCGCGCAACCGGCGCACGTCCTCGTCCTGGATGTGCCGCCGGTCCTCGCGCAGGTGGACGGTGATGCCATCGGCGCCGCCGAGGTGGGCTTCGACTGCCGCCCATACCGGATCCGGTTCGTAGGTTCGCCGCGCCTGCCTGACGGTGGCGACGTGGTCGATGTTGACGCCCAGCTCGATCATAGGTTGGCAAGCTCGCGGAAGATCGTCCGGCTGTGCAGCGGCTGCCGGTCGAGCCGGCGGGTGATGGCGAGCCGCATCAGCTGCTTCGCCGCCTGGGCCGTGGCCGGCGCCGAATAGTCGTCGCGCGCGATCGCGAGCAGGACCCGCCCCGGCACGACCAGCGTCTCGTCCGGTCCGGCCGCGTCCACGACCGGAATCGGCCCCTGCTCGGGGTCGTAGCGGTAGAGCCGCTCGGGCTCGATCGGCGTGTCGGCGCCGGCCTCATGCTCGAGCGGCAGAGCATATCCCAGCTCGGCCAGCAGCCGGCGCTCGAACGCGCGCAGCAGCGGGCCTTCCTCGGCGCGGAGCGCGAGCCCGGCGACAGCTTCGACGTAGTGGTCGAAGAGCGCCTCGTGCGGGTCCTCGCGCGGCAGCAGCCGGAGCAGCAGTTCGTTCAGGTAGAACCCGCAGAGAAGGCGCTCGCCCGCGAGCAGCGGCTGGCCGCCGTGCCATTCACACCGCACCAGGGTCCGCACCTCGCCGCGCCCGGACCAGCTCGCCGACAGCGGCTGGAACGCGAGCAGCGTGCCGCGCAGCTGCGATCCCGGCCGGCGCGCGCCCTTCGCGAGCAGCGGCAGGCGCCCGTGCGTGCGGGTGAAAGCTTCGACGAGCAGGCTCGTCTCGCTGTACGGATAGGCGTGCAGGACGTACGCCGCCGCCCGATCGACGCGGCTGCGCTCACGCATGCTCGTACCCCAGGCGCCGGAGCGCGGCGCCGTCCCGCGTCCAGTCCGGCCGCACCTTCACCCAGACTTCGAGAAACACCTTGCCGCCGAAAAGCTTCTCCATGTCGCGGCGCGCGGCGCTCGCGACCACCTTTAGCTTCGCGCCGTCCTTGCCGATCACGATCGCCTTGTGATTGTCCTTCTCGACGACGATCGCCGCGTGGATCCGCCGCAGCCGCCCCTCCTCCTCGAACTTGTCGATGCTGACCGCGCAACCGTAAGGCAGCTCTTCGCCGAGGAAGCGAAACAGCTTCTCGCGCACGAGCTCCGCGGCCAGAAACCGCTCGCTCCGGTCCGTGAGGGCGTCCGCCTCGAACATCGGCGGCTGCTCGGGGAGATGCGGGGCGATCACCTTCAGCAACGCGCCGAGGTTGCGCCCCTTCGCCGCGCTGACCGGTACGACCGCTGCGAACGCGCGCTCCTTCGACACCCGCTCGAGGAACGGCAGCATCCGCGCCGGGCTCGGGAGACGGTCGCTCTTGTTCGCGACCAGGATCGACGGCGTGCTCGGTGGGAGCAACGCGGCGACCGTGCGGTCGTCGTCGTCGTACCGCCCGGCCTCCACGACGAGCAGCGCCAGGTCGACGCCGGCAAGGCTCGAGCGCACCGCGCGGTTGAGCAGGCGATTCAGCACGCCGCCGTGGCGCGTCTGGAACCCGGGGGTATCGACGAACACGTACTGGAGATCCGGCCGCGTCAGGACGCCCGCGATCCGATGCCGGGTGGTCTGCGGCCGCCCTGACGTGATGCTGACCTTGTGCCCGACCAGCGCGTTCAGCAGCGTCGACTTGCCCACGTTCGGACGGCCGATGATGGCGATCGTCCCGCACCGGAACCCGACGTTACCGCTCGCCGTCATGCCTGCAGCCGCTCGAAGGCCATCCGCGCCGCCTCCTGCTCGGCGTCGCGCCGGCTGGTACCGCTCCCGACAGTGCGGACGTCGAGCTCCCGCACGACGCATTCGACCTCGAACCGCTGGTCGTGCGCCGCACCACGCGTGGCGACCACGCTGTACTGCGGCAGCGCGTACTTCCGGCTCTGCAGCCACTCCTGGAGCCGGGTCTTCGGATCCTTGTCCACGCCTTTCGCATCGAGCGTCTCGAGGAGCGGACGGTACAGCCGGACCACGACCTCGCGCGCCGCATCGAACCCGCCGTCGAGGTAGACCGCGCCGATCAGCGCTTCGAGTGCATCGGCGAGGATCGACGGCCGCCGGAAGCCGCCGCTCTTGAGCTCGCCTTCACCGAGTCGCAGGTAGTCGCCGAGCGCGAGGCCGGCGGCGAGCTCGTGCAGCCGCTGCTCGCGAACCAGGCTTGCGCGGAGGCGCGAGAGGTCCCCCTCCCGGAGGCCGGCGAACCGGGTGTAGAGCTCGGCGGCGACGATGCAGTTGAGGACGCCGTCGCCGAGGAACTCGAGGCGCTCGTTGTGGGGCGTGCTGTGGCTGCGGTGGGTCAGCGCCTGCGCGAGCAGCCGTGGGTCCCGAAACCGGTGACCCAGGCTCGCCTGCAGGGCGTCGTGCTTCACATCAATCGCGAGCCTTGGTGCTCGTCGGCTTGCTCGAGCCGGCAAAGTCGATCAGGATGCTGATGTTGTAGAAGAGCGGGATCCGCTTCTCGTAGGCGAACGAGACCACGATCTCGTTCCCGTCCTTGGTGATCTCGAGGTCCTTCGGTCCGACCGAGGTGAAGTCGTCGACCGCCTGGCGGAGCTCGAACGCCTTGCGGACGTCGGCGACCGTGGCGTTGCGCAGCTGCCCGCCCTGCGTGATCGCGGCGACCGCCTGCTTGATCGTGAAGTACTCGAGGTAGGCCGGGACCATCTTCATGCCGATGATCGCCAGAAAGATGATGCCGACCAGTAGCGCCAGCACCCCGGCGAAACCCATTCCGCGCTGTCTCTTCATGGCGGTCGCCTGCCCTATTTGAACGAGCCGAACCGGCTGAGCTCGCTGAAGTTGAACCAGATGAAGAACGCCTTGCCCACGATGTTCTCGTCGGGAACGAACCCCCAGACCCGGCTGTCGGCCGAGTTGTCGCGGTTGTCCCCCATCATGAAGTAGTGGCCCGCCGGTACTGTGCAGGAGAATCCCTCATTATTGTAGGAGCAATTCTCCCGGAACGGGAATTGCTTCACGAAGGGGACCGAGGCCGGTGCGTCATCCTCTACGAGGATGCGATGAGTGTGGTCGCCAACCCGCTCGATGTACTGCTTGGCGTACGTCGCGCGCTTGTGCAGGTACTCTCCGTCGGGCTTCAGCTCGAGCTCCTTGCCGTTGAGCCAGAGCCGCTTCCCCGAGTAGTCGATCTTGTCGCCGGGAATCCCGATGACGCGCTTGATGTAGTCGACCGACGGATCCTCGGGGTAGCGGAAGACCATCACGTCGCCGCGCTGGGGCGAGCCGATCTCGATGACCTTCTTGTTGAGGATCGGGATCCGGATGCCGTAGGTGAACTTGTTGACCAGGATGAAATCGCCGACCAGCAGGGTCGGGATCATCGACCCCGACGGAATCCGGAACGGCTCGACCAGGAACGAGCGCAGCACGAACACGATCAGGATCACCGGGAAGAAGCTCTTCGGGTACTCGATCCACCACGGCTCCTTGGCACCGGGCTGGCGGTGGCGCGAGAAAACCAGCCGGTCGGCAAGCGCCACCGCGCCGGTCGCGACGAGCAGCACGAACAGGATCAGCGCAAAGTTCACTTGGACTCCACCTGCAGGATGGCGAGGAACGCCTCCTGCGGGATCTCGACCGTCCCCACCTGCTTCATCCGGCGCTTGCCCGCCTTCTGCTTCTCGAGCAGCTTCTTCTTGCGTGTGATGTCGCCGCCGTAGCACTTGGCGAGCACGTTCTTCCGCAGCGCCTTCACCGTCTCGCGCGCGATGATGTGCGACCCCAGCGCCGCCTGGATCGCGACGTCGAACATCTGCCGCGGGATCAGCCCGCGCATCCGCGTCACGAGGTCGCGGCCGCGATACTGGGCGCTCGACCGGTGCACCATCAGCGACAGCGCGTCGACCCGCTCGCCGTTGACGAGGATGTCGAGCTTCACCATGTCGGCCAGGCGGAACTCCTTGAACTCGTAGTCGAGCGAGGCGTAGCCGCGCGAGACCGACTTCAGCTTGTCGAAGAAGTCCATGACGATCTCGTTGAGCGGCATCTCGTAGGTGAGCATCACCTGCCGCCCGTGGTACTGCATGTTCTTCTGCGCGCCGCGCTTGGCGGTAGCGAGCGTGATCACGGCGCCGACGTAGTCCTGCGGCACGAAGATCGTGACGGTGATGATCGGCTCGCGGATCTCGGCGATCTTCGCCGGATCGGGCATCTTCGCCGGGTTCTCGATCCGGACCGTTTCGCCGTCGCTGGTGAGCACCTCGTACACGACCGTCGGCGCGGTCGTGATCAGCTCCATGTCGTACTCGCGCTCGAGCCGCTCCTGGACGATGTCCATGTGCAGCAAGCCGAGGAAGCCGCAGCGGAAGCCGAAGCCGAGCGCCTGCGAGACTTCCGGTTCGTAGTGGAGCGAGGAGTCGTTGAGCTTGAGCTTCTGCAGCGCGTCCCGGAGCGCTTCGTACTGGTTGGACTCGATCGGGTACAGGCCGGCGAACACCTGCGGCTTGATCTCCTTGAACCCGGGCAGGGCGCCGGCTGCGGGCCGCTCCACGTGCGTCACGGTGTCTCCCACCTGCGCCGCCTGCAGCTCCTTGATCCCGGAGATGACGAACCCGACCTCCCCGGCGCCGAGCTCGTCGCGGCCCTGGGCCTTGGGCGTGAACACGCCGACCTGCTCGCAGAGATACGACGCGTGCGACGACATGAGCAGGATCCGGTCCTTCGGCCTGAGCATGCCGTCGACGACCCGCACCAGCATGACGACGCCGACGTAGTTGTCGAACCACGAGTCGATGATCAGCGCCTTGAGCGGCCCGGCCGGATCGCCCCGAGGCGCCGGAATCCGGTGGATGACCGCCTCCAGGATCTCGTCGACGTTCTCACCGGTCTTCGCGCTCGCCCGGATCGCGTCCTGCGCCGGGATGCCGATCACCTCCTCGATCTCCTGGATCGCGCGCTCGGGGTTCGCCGACGGCAGGTCGATCTTGTTCAGCACCGGGACCACCTCGACACCCTGCTCGATCGCCGTGTAGCAGTTCGCCACCGTCTGCGCCTCGACGCCCTGCGAGGCATCCACCACGAGCAGCGCGCCTTCACACGCGGCAAGCGATCGCGAGACCTCGTATGAAAAGTCGACGTGGCCCGGGGTGTCGATCAGGTTGAGGTTGTAGGTCGTGCCGTCGCGCGCGGTGTACCGGAGCGCCGCCGTCTGCGCCTTGATCGTGATGCCGCGCTCGCGCTCGATGTCCATCGAGTCGAGCACCTGCTCGCCCATCTCGCGGTCCGACAGGCCGCCGCAGCGCTGAATGAAGCGGTCGGCGAGCGTCGACTTGCCGTGGTCGATGTGGGCGATGATCGAGAAGTTGCGGATGTGCTGCATCGAGTGCCGCTCGGGCGGATAGCCGGCAAAAGTGACGGGTACAAAAAAGGGTGCTTGCGCAGCACCCTTTCGCCCCGAATCGAGGCGCGGCGGATTCTATCCGATTCCTGCGCTTCCTGAGCAGTGCTCCTATCCGCCGCTCGTCTCGCCGCGGATCGTCGCGAAGATGTTCGCCTCGCCGCGCCGGATCTGCAGCGTGATCGTCGTGCCCTTGTCGAGGCCCGCCAGCACGTCGTTGAACTGCTTCGCGGATTTGATGTCCGTCGTGCTCCCCTTGGCGGTCACCGCGACGACCACATCCCCCGCCCGGACGTCGCCGCGCGGTTGGTTGCGAACCTCGTCCACCACCGCCCCGCCCGGCAGGCGCAGGTCGCGCCGCTTGTCCTCGCTCAGGTCGCTGACGACGAGTCCCAGCCGGTTGGCCGCGACCTCGGGCTTCTTGTCGCCCGGCTTTCCGCCGCGGCCCGCCGCCACGCGGTCGTCGGGAATCTCGCCAACGGTCACCGTGACATCCCGCGTCTGCCCCTTCCGCCAGAGTTGCAGCGACGCCTTCGAGCCTGGTTTCGTCGATCCCACGATCCGCGGCAAGTCGGCCGAAGCGTTCACCGGTTTCCCGTCGAACTTGAGGATGATGTCGCCGGTTTCCACCCCGGCTTTTTCGGCCGGTCCGCCTTTCTCCACGCCGTTTACCAGCGCGCCGACGGGCTTGCCGAGACCGAACGAGTCGGCCAGCTCCTTTGAGACCTCCTGGATCACGACGCCGATCCGCCCGCGGCTCACGCGCCCGACGTTGCGGAGCTGGCCCGAGATGTCCATCGCGACGTCGATCGGAATCGCGAACGACAGCCCCATGAACCCGCCGGTCCGGCTGTAGATCTGCGAGTTGATGCCGATCACCTCGCCGTTGAGATTGAAGAGCGGCCCGCCGGAATTCCCCGGGTTGATCGCCACGTCGGTCTGGATGAACGGCACGAAATTCTCCTGCGGCAGCGAGCGGCCCTTCGCGCTGATGATCCCCGCGGTCACGCTGTTCTCGAAGCCGAACGGAGAGCCGATCGCGACCACCCACTCCCCCACCCGGAGCTTGTTCGGGTCGCCGAACTTGACCGCCTGGAGGCCCGCGGCCTCGATCTTGATCACGGCGACGTCCGTTCGCCGATCCGCGCCGATGACCTTCGCCTTGAATTCGCGCTTGTCGTTGAACTTGACCGTGATCTCGTCCGCCTGGTCCACGACGTGCGCGTTCGTCAGGATGTAGCCGTCGGGGCTGACGACGAACCCGGAGCCGAGCGAGCTCGACTCGAACTCGCGCGGCCCCTGTGGACCACCACGTGGCACGAACCGGCGGAAGAACTCGTAGAACGGATCGTTCTCGTCGAGTTGCGGCACCTGCGGGTTGGTGGGGCGCGCCTGGCGCTGCTGCGTCGTGCTGATGTTCACGACGGCGGCACCCTGGCTGTCGACGATCTGCGTGAAGTCGGGAAGGCCCCTGACCTGGGCGGACGCCGGACCGGTGAACGCGAATAGGGCGGCAGCCGATGCGGCGGCGATGAGGGTTCTCATGGGCGGCGGACCCCTGTATAGGGCTGTGCGGATAAGGTTAAGAAGATAAAGACAAAGTCCCGCCGTTTCAAGGGAAAGTGTAACGCGCGGCCGGACGGCGCCGGCCGAGGGGTCACTCCGGGCGGCGGTATTCGACGTTCTGGGCAATCCGCCTGACGCTCTCCGCCGGCACCTCGCCGACGACCGTCACGAGGTAGCTGTCGAGCTTTCTGGTGTAGACGTTGACCGCTCCCTGCCGGGACAGGCCGAGCGGCGCCTGGGAGACCCTCTCCCCGAGCGATTCGATGAAGACCGAGACTGCCGCCAAGCCGTCCGACACGACGATATGCCCCACGTCGACGCTCGCGCCGACGTTGCGCTTCATTTCGGTGACCTTGCGGTAACCCGGCGGCAGCGACTTGAGGAGCCAGCCGTGACGGGCGAGGTCGGCTGCCACCATGTCGTTCGACTCGACGCGCCAGTCGCGACCCTTGCCCGCGAAGCGCGATTTCACCTGTTCCCGGTCGATCCGGCCCCCGACCTGGAGCTGGGTGAAGGCGAACTGCTCGATCGCCTCCCGCTTCTCGTTGAATGTCTTGGCCTTGACGAGCATGCCGCTGTTGACGTCCGCCCACAGCTTGTGGCCGTAGCGCAGGTTGTCCTTCGGCTCGAGGACGATCGACTGGCAGTCATGGCCGGCGATGCGCTCGGTGCCGCCTTTTTGGATGTTGTAGTACTGGGCGAGCTCCCGGGGGTCGGCCCGCATCGCCGGGAAGGGCCGGGTGTCGAGCTGGCGCTCGACCTTCACCGTCATCGTCTGCGGGAGGTAGCAGGTGACCTGCTCGTTGACCCGCAGGATCTCCCGCGGGGTGCCATCCAGCGCCTCGAGCCGCTCGTGCACCCCGGTGGCGTCGACGATGCGGGTAATCCGAGAGGTCTCCACGCGCTCGCCATGCTGGTAGACGAACGTGCCCGTGTAGCTCAGCCGTTCGGTCGCCGTGTAGATGCGCTGCAGCCACGCGATTGCATCGCCGGACCCCTGCCCCTGGGCCGCGACCGAGCCGATCGCCCCACCCGCCGCGACCACCGCGGCGACCACGAGCGCACGCATCGTCAGCGGGACCCGCCTTCCTCGGCCACCGTGCGGACGTACGGCGCGAGGCCGCTCATCGCGATCGCCGGGGAGAACCGCTGATGGGCGAGGAGATAGTCGGCTACGCCCTGCGCCGCCGGCACCGCGGCCGGCACCTGCTCGGCAACCCGCGCCATCGTTTGCGCTTCCCTGCCCGGTTGCAGGTCGGTGAGCGGGAGGGCGAGCCATCCAACGAGCGCGACCGCCGCGACGCTCGCGGCGGCTGCGAGCGGATACCACGCGCGGCGCGGGCGCTCCGTGCGGCGCGGCGCGAGCACGGTGGGCTCGTCGGCAAGCCGTGCGCGAACCTCGTCGGCAACCTGCGGCGCGGTGTGACCGCGCAGGGTATCGCCGATAAGGTGGTAGATATCCCAGGCGGCACGGAGCTCGTCGTCGTCCTTGAGGCGCCGCACGCAGCTCTCGCGCTCGCCGTCGGCAAGCGCGTCGTCCATCATCGCCGAGAGCTTTTCCTTCATTCTCGCCTCACCACCTCTTGTCCTTGCCCGCATCGACGAGCGGCCGCAGCCGCGCCGCGATCGCCTCGCGCGCCCGGAAGATCCGCGAACGCACCGTGCCGATCGGGCAGTTCATGATGCTCGCAATCTCCTCGTAGCTCAGCCCCTCGATCTCGCGCAGCTCGATCGCCGTGCGCAGCTCGTCGGGCAGATCCTCCATCGCCTTCTGGACGGTGGCGGCGATCTCCTTCGACGCCAGCATGCTCTCGGGCGTGTTGATGTCGCGGAGCTGATCGCCGTCCTCGAACGACTCCGCCTCGTCCGCGTCGAACTCCGTGGTCGTCGGCGCCCGGCGCCCCATCGCGACCAAGTAGTTCTTCGCGGTATTGATCCCGATCCGATACAGCCACGTGTAAAACGCACTGTCCCCGCGAAACGAGGGGAGCGCGCGGTAGGCCTTGATGAAGGCTTCCTGCGCGACATCCTCGACTTCCCCCGGGTCGCGGATAAACCGCGACAGCAGCCGCCCGAGTTTGCGCTGGTACTTGGAGACGAGCAGGCCGAATGCCTGCTTGTCGCCGCCCTGCGCGCGCTCGACCAGCTGCTGGTCAATGTCGCGGTCCGCCATCGCCGCCTCCCCGTAAGCTTCGTGTGTTCTTATTATTCAGACGCTTAACGGCTGGCTGCGGGCAGTATACCGTAGGCCCGCACGGGCTTTTCGCCACGACCTTGCTGCTAAAGACATGGGCAAATCCGATTGGTTCAGCATTGCGTAGGGTTATTCGCGCCACGTGTCTCGGTCGCCGGTCCCGGGGGCCGCCACCTGAGCCACACCCGCAGGCGCCGGAACGGCTCCGGCGCCAGCGAATCAGGGAGTACGACCGCCGTGCGGCGCCGCCCCAGCGCATCGCGCAGGCTCACCACGGCGAGCCATGGCACCGGGACCGCCGCGTCCACCAGCCGGGCGGGGGACCAGTCGCTCGCGGGGCCGGCAACCGCGACCCCGCCACCCGCGTCGAGCTCCAGCGCGGCCACCGCCAGGGGCGAGCGATGGAGCGCCCGCCGGACGTGCTCGATCACCGACGCCGCGAGCCCGGCGGCCACGATCGCCGCCGCCGGCGCCGGCAGACCCGCTACGACTGCGGCGAGTGCGGCGGCGTGTGCGACGATCACCGTCGCCGCCAGCCACCGGGAGGGGCCGAGCTGCACGCGCAGGCGATCGCTCAAACGCGGGCGAAGATCAGGGTGCCGTTGGTGCCGCCGAAGCCGAACGAGTTCGACAGCGCGGCCCGGATCGGCATCTCGCGGGCCTGGAGCGGAACGTAGTCGAGGTCGCAGGCGGGATCGGCGTTGACGAGGTTCGCCGTCGGCGGCGCGATCTGCCGATTCACCGCCAGCGCCGAAAACACCGCCTCGACCCCGCCCGCCGCGCCGAGGAGGTGGCCGGTCATCGACTTGGTCGACGAGATCGCGAGTTTCCGTGCGTGATCGGCGAAGCAGCGCTTCACGGCGACCGTCTCGGCGATGTCCCCGAGCGGCGTCGAGGTGCCGTGAGCATTGATGTAGTCGATCTGGGAGGGGTTCAGCCGCGCGTTCCTGAGCGCATTCGCCATGCACCGCGCGGCGCCCTCGCCGTCCTCGCACGGCGCGGTGATGTGGTGGGCGTCCGCGCTCATGCCGTAGCCCACCAGCTCGGCGTAGATGCGCGCCCCGCGGGCGCGGGCGTGCTCGTACTCCTCGAGCACCAGGATCCCGGCACCCTCGCCGAGGACAAACCCGTCGCGGTCCCTGTCCCACGGCCGGCTTGCGCCCTGCGGGTCGTCGTTCCGCGTCGAGAGCGCGCGCGGCGCGGTGAAGCCGCCGAGGCCGAGCGGGCTGATCGTGGATTCGGAGCCGCCCGCGACGATCACGTCGGCGTCGCCGTATTCGATCAGGCGGCCGGCCTCGCCGATGCAGTGGTTCGCCGTCGTGCAGGCGGTGACCATCGCGAGGTTCGGCCCCTTGAGCCCGAACATGATCGAGAGCTGCCCGGCGATCATGTTGATGATGGTGCCCGGGACGAAGAACGGCGAGATCTTGCGCGGTCCGCCCTTGAGGTAGTCGTCGTGCGTCGACTCGATCAGCGGCAGCCCGCCGATCCCGGACCCGATCACGCACCCGACCCGCTCCCGGTCGGTGCGATCGAGGTCGAGCCCCGAGTCCCGCAGCGCCTGGACGCTCGCGGCGAGACCGTAATGGATGAAGGTGTCGTAGCGCCGCGCCTCCTTGGGCTGGAGGTACGCGCCGACGTCGAAGCCCTTCACCTCGCCCGCGATCTGGCTCGGGAAGGCCGACGCGTCAAAGCGGGTGATGCGGGTGATGCCGGATCTTGCGGCGACTACGCTCTGCCAGGCTTCGTCGACGGTATTGCCGACCGGGCAGATGATGCCGAGTCCGGTGACGACGGCGCGGCGACGGGACAAGCTAGCTCCCCAATGCCGGGACGAGCGCTGCCTTCGGCATCGAGCGCTCGCTCTAGGCCTTCTTGGAGACGTGGCTCTTGATGAAGTCGATCGCCTGCTGGACGGTGGTGATCTTCTCGGCTTCCTCGTCGGGAATCTCGGTTTCGAATTCCTCCTCGAGCGCCATCACGAGCTCGACCGTGTCGAGCGAATCCGCGCCCAGGTCGTCGACGAACGAGGACTCGTTCTTGATCTCCGCCTCGTTCACCCCGAGCTGCTCGGCGACGATCTTCTTGACTCTTGGTTCGACGTTGTCCATACGGACTCCTTCCCTATTCGATTCCAGTGTGTTTTAGGATTGCCGACCCGAGGGTGGCGATTTTATCAGACCCCTCGCGCCCCCACTCTCGGCCCGAGTTCAGGTTCGAATTCCGTTTCAGTTCATGTACATGCCGCCGTTGACGTGCAGCGTCGCGCCGGTGACGTAAGCCCGCCGACGGCGAGGCGAGGAAGAGCACCGCTGCGGCGACGTCTTCCGGACGCCCGAGCCGCCCGAGCGGAATCGTCGCGAGCAGCTGGTCCCGCTGCGCATCGGACAGCGCCCGCGTCATGTCGGTGTCGATGAAGCCGGGCGCCACGCAGTTCACGGTGATCGCCCGGCTGCCGATCTCCCGGGCGAGCGACCGCGTCATGCCGGCGATCCCGGCCTTGGCGGCCGAGTAGTTGACCTGCCCGGCGTTGCCGCTCGAGCCCACGACCGAGGTGATGTTGATGATCCGGCCGGCGCGCGCCTTCATCATGCCGCGCAGCACGGCGCGAGAGAGCCGGAACACCGACTTGAGATCGGTATCGAGCACTTCGTCCCATTCCGCGTCCTTCATCCGCAGCAGCAGATTGTCCCGGGTGATGCCGGCGTTGTTGACGAGGATTCCGACCGCGCCGTACGCCTTTTCGATCGCTGCCACACACGCCTCGACCGCCGCGCCGTCGCTCACGTCCAGCACCATGCCGCGGCCGGTGATCTGCGCCGCCACGAGATACTCGCTGATGGCGTTCGCGCCGGCGTCGGTCGTGGCGGTGCCGACGAGCTTCGCGCCGGCGCCACCGAGGGCGACCGCGATCGCCTGGCCGATCCCGCGCGTGGCGCCGGTAACCAGCGCGACCTGCCCGTCGAGCTCCCTCACTACGCCTCCCTCAGCGCCGCGATCGTCTGCTCGATCGCCGCCCGATCCGCGAGCGCCGTACCCTGCACGCCGTCGGCGATCCGCTTCACGAGCGGGGCGAGCACCTTGCCGGGCCCGCACTCGACGATCTGGCTCACCCCCTGGCCGGCGATCGCGCGTACGCACTCCACCCACCGGACGGGATGATCCGCCTGCCGGACGAGCGCGTCCTTGATCCGGTCCGGCTCGAGGCAGATGCGCGCATCGACGTTGTTCACCACCGGGATCCGGGGCGTACGGATGTCGATCGAAGCGAGCGCCGCCGCGAGCCGTGCGGCCGCGGGCGCGAGCAGCGACGAGTGGAACGGCGCGCTCACCGGGAGCGGCACGGCGCGCTTGGCGCCGCGGGCTTTCGCCGCGTCGATCGCCCGCTGCACCGCGGCGGCATGCCCGGCGATCACCACCTGCCCGGGCGCGTTGAAGTTGACGGCCTCGACGACCTGCCCCTGCGCCGCCTCGGCGCACGCGGCCCGGACCGCATCGTCGTCGAGACCGAGCAGCGCGGCCATCGCGCCCTCGCCCAGCGGCACCGCCTCCTGCATCGCCTGCGCGCGCAGCCGCACGAGGGGCAGCGCGTCCTCGAATGCGAGCGCGCCGGCGGCGACCAGCGCCGTGTACTCGCCGAGGCTGTGCCCGGCGACGACGGCGGGCTCGGGCCCGCCGAGCGCGCGCCACAGCCGGTACACGGCGTACCCCGCGGTGAGCATCACCGGCTGCGTATTCACCGTGCGGTTGAGCTCGTCCGCAGGGCCGTCCGCCATCAGCTTGCCGACGTCCTGCTTCAGCACCTCCGAAGCGATCGCAAGCACCTCGCGGACCTCGGGCGCATCGCCGTACCCGGCGAGCATCCCCGGCGCCTGCGAGCCCTGACCCGGAAACACAATCCCGAACTTCATCGTCGTGCCCTCAGAACTCGACCAGGGACGCGCCCCAGGTGAACCCGCCGCCGACGCCCTGGAGCATCACCTTGTGGCCGGGCTTGATCCGCCCGTCGCGCAGCGCGAGATCGAGCGCGAGCGGCACCGACGCGGCCGAAGTGTTGCCGTGGCGGTCGACGGTCACGACCACCTTCGCCGCGGGCACTCCGAGCCGCTTCGCCGTCGCATCGAGGATCCGCACGTTCGCCTGGTGAGGAATGAGCCAGTCCACGTCCTTGATCTCCATGCCGCAGCGTGCCAGGGTTTCCCGGGCGACCTCGTCGAGCACCCGCACCGCGAACTTGAACACCGCCGGCCCGTCCATGGTCAGGAACGGGCTGCCGACGATCTTCCCGCCGCAGACGTTTCCCGGGACCGCGAGAATGCCGGCCTGGCTGCCGTCGGCATGGAGCACGCTCGCGTGCACGCCCGGCCGCTCGTCCGCGCGCAGCACGACGGCGCCGGCGCCGTCGCCGAACAGTACGCACGTGGCCCGGTCGTTCCAGTCGAGGATGCGCGAGAACACTTCGGCGCCGATCACAAGTGCGTTCCGGGACTGTCCCGAGCGCACAAAGCTGTCGGCCACCGCCAGCGCGTAGACGAACCCGCTGCACACCGCCTGCACGTCAAACGCCGCGCAGCCCCGCACGCCGAGCTTCGCCTGCAGCAGGCACGCGGTGCTCGGAAAGACGTAATCGGGCGTGGAGGTTGCGACGATGATGAGATCCAGGTCCCCGGCGGTCGTCCCGGCGGCGGCGAGCGCCGCTCGCGCCGCCTCGAGCGCGAGGTCGCTCGAGGTCTGTCGCTCGTCGGCAATGTGCCGCTGCCGGATCCCGGTGCGGGACACGATCCACTGGTCGGTGGTGTCGACCCGGGTCGCGAGCTCCTGATTGGTCACGATGCGCGGCGGCAGATAGCTGCCCGTGCCGACGATGCGCGCGTACTTCATGACGCCGCCTCGGCCAGCGCGGCCGACTCGGCGACCGCCAGCCGCTCCGTGATGCGCTCGAGCACGCCGCTCCGCACCTCTTCGGCGGCACGCTCGATCGCACGACAGAACGCCAGCCGGTCGGCGGAGCCGTGGCTCTTGACCACCACGCCTTTCAGTCCGAGCAGCGTGGCGCCGTTGTACCGCCGCGGGTCGACACGGCGCCGGAACGCGGCGATCGCCGGCCATGCGAACAGCGCGGCCACGCGCCGGAGCGGGTTGCGGGTGAACTCCTCGCGCAGGAACGTGCCCATCATCCGGGCGAGGCCCTCGGAGGTCTTCAGGGCGACGTTGCCGACGAACCCGTCGCAGACGACGACGTCGACCTCGCCGCGGAAGATGCCGTCGCCCTCGACGTTGCCGACGAAGTTCAGCTCGCTCGCGCGGAGCAGGTCCGCAGCCTGCTTCACGACCTGGTTGCCCTTGATCGCCTCGGCGCCGATATTGAGCAGGCCGACGCGCGGCCGCTCGCGATGCTCGACGGCGGACACCAGGATCGCCCCCATTACGGCGAACTGAAGCAGGTGTTCGGCTTTGCAATCGGGACTCGCGCCGAGATCCAGCATGTAGGTCTGCCCGGTCATGGTGGGCAGCACCGAGATGAGCGCCGGGCGGTCGATCCCCGGCAGCGTTCGCAGCACGAAATGCGCGGTCGCCATCAGCGCGCCGGTGTTGCCGGCGCTCACCGCGGCGTGCGCCTCGCCGCTCTTCACAAGGTCTATCGCGACCCGCATCGACGAGTCCTTCTTGCGCTTGACCGCGGTTGCCGGCGACTCGTCCATCGCCACGACCTCCGCCGCGTGCCGCACGGCGATGCGCTGCGACGGCGCCGCGCCGCGCCGGCGCAACTCCGCATCGATCGCATCGCGCAGCCCCACGAGTATCACGCCCGCTGCCGGGTTCGACTCGAGGAAGCGCAGGGCCGCCGGCACGGTCACCGCCGGGCCGTGATCGCCGCCCATGCAATCGATCGCCAGGGTAACGTCGCTCGCCACGATCGACCGGCCCCGGCTGACACCGGGCAGCGCGGCCGCCTCCTCCCTCTCGCGCGCCGCATTCACGCCGGCGCAGCCTGCTTCAATCGCTCTTGGTCTTGACGACCTTCTTGCCGCGGTAGAAGCCGCTCGGGCTGACGTGGTGCCGCAAGTGGACCTCGCCGGTCGAAGGCTCGACGGCGAGCGGCGGATTGACGAGTGCGTCGTGCGCGCGGCGCATCCCGCGCCTCGACGCCGACTTCTTGTTCTGCTGGACGGCCATGCTGGCTCCTTCTAAGTGTTCGGTTTCCGGCGCGGGCCCCGTGGACCCGCGCCGCTCTCTTGCAGTCCGGCGAGCGCAGCGAACGGCGACTGATTCTCCCGCCCGGCATCCGCGAACCCGGCCTCGCAGCTCGCGTGCATCGGGACCATCGGCAGCGCGAGGATCACCTCGTCCTCCACGATCGCCGCGACGTCCATCGACTTCGATGCCAGCACGCGATCGCGCTCGTCGTCGGCCGCGTCGATCTCGGCCTGCGACTCCGCGAGCTCGAGCGTGCTCGTTGCCGCCAGCGGAAACTCGACTGCGCCGAGGCACCGCTGGCATGCGAGCTGCAGCTGCCCGCGCACTTCGACCGCCAGCGTCGCGCGCCCGTCCGCATTCTCGCTGCCGCGCACCGTGTACTGCAGCGTCGCCGCCTCGCAGCCCATCTCGGCGAGCCGCGGAAGGTCCCTGATCGCGAGTGCGCCGGTGATTACCTCGCGCTCCATCGCAAACCGCGGACCGTCGATCGTCCCGGCGCGAGACATAGGGCGCGAATGATAGTATTTTTCGCCACTACCGTCAAAGAAATCAGGGAGCTAGCTCGCGTTTCCAGCGCGTGCCGGCGGTGACCATGGCCGTTCCAAGGCTGATTCTCGCATCGACCTCGCCGTACCGCCGCGAGCTGCTCGCGCGCCTCCGGCTGCCCTTCGAGGCGATGAGCCCCGGCGTCGACGAGACACCGCGTGCCGGCGAAGCACCGGCGGCGCTCGCCGTGCGCCTCGCCGCGGAGAAGGCGCACGCGGTGGCGGTGCGCCATCCCGACGCGATCGTCATCGGCGGCGACCAGGTCGCGGTGCTCGACGGACGGGCGTTGTCGAAGCCGGAAACCCACGAGAACGCGGTCGCGCAGCTGCGTGCGATGCGCGGCCGGCGCGTCGCCTTCCTGACGGCGGTCGCGGTCGAGCATGGCGGGAGCGGCGAGAAACGCGCGCGCCTCGTTCCCTGCGACGTCCAGTTCCGCGCATTCCCGGAGGAGGCGATCGAGCCCTACCTCCGCGCCGACCGCCCCTACGATTGCGCGGGCAGCGCGAAAATCGACAGCCTCGGTATCGCGCTCGTCGAGCGGCTCGACGGCGACGACCCGACCGCGCTCGTCGGCCTGCCGCTGATCGCGCTCGTCACGATGCTCGGCGAGCTCGGGCTCGACGTGCTCAGGCCGGCGTAGGCGCGTGAGCGTGTGACCGTCGGCGCGCTCTTTCTCGTCCCGACGCCGCTCGCCGAGGGCGCGGCCGGCGCATCGCTTCCCGCGCCGGTCCGCGCCCGCATCCACGCGATCGGCCATTTCATCGTCGAGGAGCCGAAGAGCGCGCGCGCCTTCCTGAAGGCGCTCGAGCACCCGCAGTCGCTCGCCTCGCTCGCGATCGAGCGACTCCCCGAGAAAGCGACCGACGTGCTCCTGGACGGTCTCCTCGCGCCGCTCCTCACCGGCCGGGACGCCGCGCTGCTGTCGGAGGCAGGCGCGCCCGCGGTGGCCGATCCCGGCGCCGCCCTGGTACGACGCGCACACCACCTGGGGATTCGGGTCGTACCGCTCGTCGGCCCGTCCGCGATCCTGCTCGCGCTCATGGCATCGGGGCTGGAGGGGCAGCGGTTCGCGTTTCACGGCTATCTGCCGGTCGAGGAAGCGGCGCTCGCGAAGCGGCTCAAGGCGCTCGAAGCGGACTCGCGCCGCGAACGCCGCACCGAGATCTTCATCGAAACGCCCTACCGGAACGACCGCCTGCTGCGGCTGATCGCCGCCACCTGCTCACCGGCGACGGTGCTCTCGGTCGCCGCCGACCTCACCTCGCCGGCCGAGACGATCGAAACCCGGACGATTGCGGCGTGGCGGCAGGCGCCGCGGACGATCGGCAAGCGCCCCGCGGTGTTCCTGCTGCAGGCTTAGCGCAGCCGCGGACCCTCGGCGCCGAACCCCAGGGCGGCGGCGGCACCCGCGCCGAAGCGCTTCGCAAACCGCTCGGCGATGTTTTCCTTCTGCGTGTAATCGACGATCTGCTCGGCCTTGACCACCTCGCGCGCGACGTAGTCGAGGCTGCCGATGGCGTCGGTGAGCCCGAGCTCGATCGACTTCGAGCCGGTCCAGATGAGGCCGCTGAAGAGCTCCGGCGAGTCCTTGAGGCGCGTTCCGCGCCCCTTGCGGACCACGTCGATGAACTGCTGGTGGATCTCGCCGATCAACGCCTTCGCGTGCTCGACCTGCCGCGGCTCGAGCGGCGAGAACGGGTCGAGGAACGCCTTGTTCTCGCCGGAGGTGAGCACCCGCCGCTCGACGCCGAGCTTTTGCATCGTGTCGACGAACCCGAAGTTGTCCATCAGCACGCCGATCGACCCGACGAGGCTCGCCTTGTCGACGTAGATCTTGTCCGCAGCCGAGGCGATGTAGTACCCGCCGGAGGCGCAGATGTCCTCGACCACCGCGTACATCGGAATGTCCGGATGCAGGCCGCGCAGCCGGCGGATCTCGTCGTAGATCAGCCCCGCCTGCACCGGGCTGCCGCCCGGGGAGTTGATCCGGATGACCACGCCCTGCGTCTTCTTGTCCTTGAACGCGCCCTGCAGCGCGGCGTTCACGTTGTCCGCGCTCGCGTTGCCCTTGGCATCGATCACCCCGGCGACCTCGACGAGCGCGGTGTGCTTGTCGCTCGCCAGCCGGTCGCCCCGGCCCCAGTCGAAGAGCGCGATCGCGAGGAAGGTGATGTAGGCGAACGTCAGCAGCTTGAAGAAGATGCCCCACCGCCGCGCGCGCCGCTGCTCCTTCAGCGCCTCGAGCGCGAGCTTCTCGATGACGCCGCGCTCCCAGTTGGTTCCGTCGGTCCTGCCAGCGTCTTCAGCCATGGCTCCAGCCCTGCTCTGTCAGCACTACCGCGCCGTCGATTTCCTCGACCGCGACCGGGATCAATCCGCCCCCGCGGCACGGTCCGCCGAGGCACGCGCCGCTCGTTGGATCGTACAGCGCACCGTGCGTCGAGCATAGCAAAACGATGCCATCGGCATCGAAAAACCGCCCCGGCTGCCAGTCGAGCTCGACGCCGACGTGGGCGCACCGGTTCACGTAGGCATACACGCGGCCCTCGTAGCGGAGCGCAAACGCGGGCGCCGTTTCGCCGCCGCGCCGCACCTCGAAGCGCACCCCGTCGCCGCCATCGGCGAGCGCCCCGCTCGCGCACACGACTACGCGTTCGCCGCCAGCCATCGCCGGAGCTCCGCGGTCGAGTGCACGAGTCCGAGCGGACCGAGCCCCGCGAGCGACGCCGCCTCGTGCGCCCCGTAGCTGACCCCCACGGCGGCGACGCCCGCGTACGCCGCCATCTGCAGGTCGTGCGACGTGTCGCCGACCATCAGTGCGCGCGCCGGGTCGACGGCGAACATCGCCATCAGCTCGAGCAGCATGTCCGGAGCGGGCTTCGGCGCGCACTGGTCGGCGCAGCGGGTGGCGTCGAAGAGGTCGGCGAGCCCGGTGTGCCCGAGGGCGCGGACGAGTCCCGCATGGCTCTTGCCCGTGGCGATCGCCAGCTGGTGCCCGTTCGCGCGCAAGCCCTCCAGCATCTCCCGCGTGCCGGGAAAGAGCGGCAGGCTCGCGTCCCGGGCCAGGAAGTGGTGGCGATAGCGCTCGGCCACCCGGGGGTACTCCGACGGCGGCAGGCCGGGCACCGCGTGCGCAAGCGAGTCGTGCAGGCCGAGGCCGATCACGTGGCGCGCCCGCGCCTCGTCGGGCACCGGCAGGCCGAGATCGCGGCAGGCCGCCTGGATGCACGCGGCGATCGCCCCGGCCGAGTCGATCAGGGTGCCGTCCCAGTCGAAGACCAGGAGATCAAACCGCCTGGGCATCGGCGCGACCCTTGGCGTGCGCGAGGAATCGATCGAGCTCGGCCGGCAGCGGCGCCTCGAGCTCGATCCGGCCGGCGCCGAGCGGGTGCTCGAACCCGAGCGCACGGGCGTGCAGGAACATCCGCTTCAGCCCGCGCTTCGCGAGCGCCTTGTTGAGCTCGAAGTCGCCGTAGCGATCGTCCCCCGCGATCGGGAATCCGAGGTGGGCGAGGTGGACGCGGATCTGGTGCGTTCGCCCGGTGGCAAGCGTCGCTTCGACGAGCGAGAACTCGCCGCAGCGCTCGACGAGCCGGAAGTCGGTCCGCGAGGACTGCCCGCCCTCGCCCACGCTCACGTGCCGCGCGCCGCTCGGGGTGACGCGCTTGCGGAGCGGCAGTTCGACGGTCTGTTGCGCCCGGGTCCAGGCGCCCCGCACCAGGGCCAGATAACGCTTGACCACGCGGCCCTCACGCAGCGCGGCGTGCAACGGAACCAGTGCCGAGCGCTTCTTCGCGAGCAGCAGGAGGCCGGAGGTCTCCCGGTCGAGCCGGTGGGCGAGCTCGAGGAACCGGCCCTCGGGCCGGCCCGCGCGGAGCTGTTCGATCACGCCGAAGCTCACGCCGCTCCCGCCGTGGACCGCCACGCCCGAGGGCTTGTCGATGACGAGCAGCGCGTCGTCCTCGAACACGACCCTGAACCCGGGATCTCGCGGTGCCGGCGGCCGGCGCGACGGTGCCGCGCTCGTCCGGACCGGGGGAATCCGGATCCGGTCGCCCGTCTGCAGCCGGTAGGTGGCGTCCACCCGGCGGCTGTTCACCCGCACCTCGCCGCCCCGGAGCAGCCGATAGACATGGCTGCGGGGCACCCCTTTCAGCTCGCGCAGCAGGAAATTGTCGACGCGCTGTGCCGCCCGACCTTCATCGACGACGACCACGGATGCCCTTGCGTTGCCTAAACCCTTCATTCTTCATATACTCTAGCCGCTGTCTTCGCTCGCGGGGCAGCGGCCGAGGGGATCCCTCCGATCCCGGCCGCCCGCACGTCCCCGGCCGATTGGCCGCGAAGTGGGCCCGACCGGTTTTCCGCGCGGATCGCGCGACAGGTCAGGGGCAAGCCCGTCAGCTGGTTTTGATCGCTCACCAGAAGCAGCGATGTTAAATGAGTAGCGCGCCGGAATCCGTTACCGATTCCTCCAGCCCGGCACGGGGAGACCAGCCCGGGTGGCACACGTCCGACTCCAACTGACAACCCGCCCACTTTCGAGAGCAACGCACATCACGATGCTTCGTTAACGGCACACACCAGTTAGACGGCGTGTAGGCAGCGGCGCGCGAGGAGAAGAACTACATGAAGCGCATGCTGTTCAACGCGACACAAGCCGAGGAACTCCGTGTCGCGATCGTCGACGGTCAGAAACTGATCGACCTCGACATCGAATCGGCCAGCAAGGAACAACGCAAAGGCAACATCTACAAAGGCGTCATCACCCGGGTAGAGCCCAGCCTGGAAGCGGCTTTCATCGACTACGGCACCGAACGCCACGGCTTCCTGCCGTTCAAGGAGATCTCCCGCAGCTATTTCCGGCCCGACGCCGAGCCGGCGCGCGCCCGCATCCAGGATGCGGTCGCCGAGGGCACCGAAGTCATCGTCCAGGTCGAGAAGGACGAGCGCGGCAACAAGGGCGCCGCGCTCACCACCTTCATCAGCCTCGCCGGACGTTACCTCGTCCTCATGCCCAACAACCCGCGCGGCGGCGGCGTTTCCCGCCGCGTCGAGGGCGAGGATCGCAACGAGCTGCGCGAGACGATGGAGAAGCTCCCCGTCCCGCAGGGGATGAGCGTCATCGCGCGCACCGCCGGCATCGGCCGCTCGCTCGAGGAGCTCGAGTGGGACCTCACGTACCTGCTCAAGCTGTGGGAGAAGATCGGCGAAGCCGGCGAGACGCAGCGCGACGAGAGCGGGCAGATCGCGAACCCGGCGCCGTACCTGATCTACCAGGAGTCGAGCCTCGTCATCCGCGCGATCCGCGACTACTACCAGCCCGACATCGGCGAGATCCTGATCGACACCGACTCGATCTACGAGCAGACGGTGGCGTTCATGAGCAACGTGATGCCCGACAACGTCGGGCGCGTGAAGCGCTACCGCGACGACGTCCCGCTCTTCTCGCGCTTCCAGATCGAGCACCAGATCGAGAGCGCGTACTCGCGGCAGGTGAGCCTGCCCTCGGGCGGTGCGGTCGTCATCGACCACACCGAGGCGCTGGTCGCGATCGACGTCAACTCGGCGCGCGCCACCAACGGCGGCGACATCGAGGAGACGGCGTTCCGCACCAACCTCGAGGCCGCCGACGAGATCGCGCGCCAGCTGCGGCTGCGCGACCTCGGCGGGCTGATCGTCATCGACTTCATCGACATGGAGATCGCGCGCAGCCAGCGCGACGTCGAGAACCGGCTGCGCGAAGCGCTGCGGTACGACCGCGCGCGGGTGCAGATGGGCAAGATCTCCCGGTTCGGCCTGATGGAGCTCTCGCGCCAGCGGCTGCGCCCGTCGCTCGAGCGAGACCGCGCACCATCACCTGCCCGCGCTGCAACGGCATCGGCCTCATCCGCGGCATCGAGTCGACCGCGCTGCACATCCTGCGCATCATGCAGGAAGAGGCGATGAAGGAGAACAGCGCGGCGATCCACGTCCAGGTGCCGGTGGACGTCGCGACCTACCTCCTCAACGAGAAGCGGGCCGACATCCACGCCGTCGAGGCACGGCTCAAGGTCAACGTCGTCCTGATCCCGAACATCCATCTGGAGACGCCGCACTACAAGGTGGAGCGTCTGCGCCACGACGACCTCAACCAGGCGGGCGTGCTGCCGCCGAGCTACAACCTCGTCGAGGCGCCGGCCGAGGAGCAGGCCTACGCGTCCCCGCAGGAGGCGCGCCCGCAACGGCCGCAGGCGGCGGTCCAGGGCGTCACCCCCGAGCAGCCGGCCCCGATCGCGACGCCGAAGCCCGTCGTGGCACCACCGCCTCCGCCCGCCCCGGCCTTCCGGCCGGAGCCACCGGCACCGGAACGCGCCGGGATCATGAGCCGCCTCTTCGGCTGGCTCCGCAGCCCGGAGCCGGCGCCCGCTGCTCCGCCTCCGGCCGCCGCGCCGGCGCGTCCCGAGCCACAGCAGCGCCGTGACCGTGGGGATCGTTCCGAGCGTCGCGACCGCGGCGGCGAGCGACCGCATCGCGGCGACGGTCGGGATCGTGGACGCGAGGATCGGCCGCCGCGTCACGACCGGGCGCAGGGCCAGGGCCAAGGCCAAGGCCGCGGGCGGGATGGCGACCGGCAAGGCCGAGGCGATCAGCAAAGACAGCGCGATGGGCGCGACCGGCCGCGAGACCAGCAGCGCGGTCCGCGACCGGACGAGCGCCCGCGCCAGGAGGAGCGCCCGCGCCAGGAGGAGCGTCCACGCCAGGAGGAGCGTCCACGCCAGGACGAGCGTCCACGGCCTGAGGAACGGCCGCGCCAGGGGGAGCAGCGCCAAGGTGAGCAACGCCAGGGTGAACAGCGCCCGGTCGAACGCCCGCAGCAGGAACCCCGCATGCAGCCGATCGGCGCACCGAGTGCTCAAGCTCGTCCCGATGCCGGCGGCGAACAGGACGCCGAGCGGCGGCGCGGCCGTCGCAATCGTCGCGATCGCGGCGACCGCGGCGACCGTGGCGACCGCGGCGAGCGCGGCGAGCGCCGCGAGGGACAACCGCGCGATGTACAACCGCGCGATGGGCAAGGACGCGAAGGGCGATTGCGCGAAGAGCAACTGCGCGAGGATCAGCTGCGCGAGGGCCGGCTGCGCGAAGAGCAACTGCGCGCGGATCAGCTGCGCGAGGCGCGACTCCGCGAGAGCCAGTCGCAGGAAGATCGACCGCACGAGGGTGAACAGCGCCCGGAGCGGATGCCGCCTGCCGAGCCGATGTCCACGGCGCCAGCTGCGACCGTGGCGGCGGCGCTCACTCCCGTTGTGGCTCCGATCTTCGAATCGCCGCGCGAAGCGCCGATGGCCGTTCCGGCAGCGCCCGAACGCACACGGGAGGCACGAGCCCCGGCTCCCCCGCCGCAGATCGATCTCGACAGCGCGCTCCGCGAGAGCGGCCTGGTGATGATCGAGACGAGCCGCGACAAGGCGCAGGCCGCGGCCCCCGCCGTGGAAGAGGCGCAGGCGCCGCGCGTGCGAAGAGAACGCCGTCCCCCGCCGCCCGACCTGGACACGCCGCTGCAGCAGGTCGAAACGACGCACAAGAGCGACAGCGAATCTCAGCCGCCGCGCTAAGGCGCGTGCGCTAGCGGACCAGCTCGGCCTTGAGGTGGTCGAGCAGGCCCGCGGCCGCGTCCTCGATGAGGTCGAGCACCAGCTCGAAGCCGTCCGGGCCCCCGTAGTACGGGTCCGGAACCTCGTCTCCGCCCGGGCGGCGGGCAAACTCGAGCATCAGCCGCAGCTTCTGCGTCGCCGACGGCGGCGCGAGCCGGGCGAGGATCGCGTGATGCTCGCGATCCATCGCCAGGATCAGGTCGAAAGCATGGAAATCCTCGCGGGTGAAACGCCGCGCCCGCAGGCGGGAAAGATCGTAACCGCGCCGCCGCGCGTGCGTCTGGCTGCGCGCGTCGGGCGCTTCGCCGGCGTGGTAGCCGTGCGTCCCGGCCGAATCGACCACGATCCGGTGGGCCAGACCCGCGTCCGCTGCCAGCTTCCGGAGCACTCCCTCGGCCGTGGGCGAGCGGCAGATGTTGCCGGTGCAGACGAACAGCACCCGCTTCACGCCGACGCCTCCCTCGGCGCGGGCGCCGCCGCAGGCTCCTCGTCACCTCGACGCCGAACACCTTCCTCTTCACGTCGGCAAGCTGGTCGCGCAGCCGCGCCGCCTGCTCGAATTCGAGGTTCCGCGCGTGCTCGAGCATCTGCTTCTCGAGCTGCTTGATCTCCGCGCCCGATCTCCTTCTCGGTCATCGCCCCGTAGCGCGCCTGCTCCTCCGCCGCCTTCAGCTCCGCCCGGGCGTCCTCGGGGTCGTAGACGCCGTCGATGATGTCCTTGATCCGCTTCGACATGCCCTTCGGCGTGATGCCGCGTGCCTCGTTGAAGATGACCTGCTTCGCGCGCCGGCGCTCGGTCTCGCCGATCGCCCGCCGCATCGAGTCGGTCATCACGTCGGCGTAGAGGATCGCCGCGCCGTTGATGTGCCGCGCCGCGCGGCCGATCGTCTGGATGAGCGAGCGCTCCGAGCGGAGGAACCCCTCCTTGTCGGCGTCGAGGATCGCCACCAGCGACACCTCCGGCAGGTCGAGCCCCTCGCGCAGCAGGTTGATGCCGACCAGCACGTCGAACTCGCCCAGGCGCAGGTCGCGGATGATCTCGACCCGCTCGACGGTCTCGACCTCGGAGTGCAGGTAGCGCACCTTCGCACCGTGCTCCGCGCAGGTAGTCGGTGAGGTCCTCCGCCATGCGCTTGGTGAGCGTCGTGACGAGCACCCGCTCGTCCCGCGCGACGCGCAGGTTGATCTCGGACAGCAGATCGTCGACCTGCGTCGAGGCCGGCCGCACCTCCACCTGCGGATCGACGAGCCCGGTCGGCCGCACCACCTGCTCCACGACCTGCCCCGAGTGCGTGCGCTCGTACT
>CAVXND010000059.1:0-3849 GCA_963762785.1 uncultured beta proteobacterium | reverse complement strand
CGACCCGTGTGCCGGTCCCCGACCGGATCCGCCCCCCGGTCCCCAATGCGGGCGAGGCTGCGGACGCGATCCGCGCCAACGGCGCACCGGACGCGCCCGGCGTATAGTTTCCGCCGTCCATTCCCGCGGCCCGCCCGATGCCCGAGTTGAAGCAGACCATCCGGTTCTGCAGGTCGAGGGACGGTGCGCGCATTGCCTACGCGACGATGGGGAGCGGCCCGCCGCTCGTCCGGGTGGCGCACTTCCTCACCCACCTCGAGTTCGAGCTGCGGACGCCGGTGTGGCGGCCGTGGCTCGCCGAATACAGCCGCGACCACACGCTCGTGCGGTACGACCAGCGCGGCTGCGGCCTCTCCGACCGCGAAGCCGCGGACCTGTCGCTCGAGGCGATGGTCGCCGACCTCGAGTCGGTCGTCGACGCGGCCGGGCTGGACCGGTTCCCGCTGGTCGGCGCTTCGCAGGGCGGCGCGATCGCGATCGCATACGCCGCCCGCCATCCGGATCGCGTCTCGCGCCTGGTGATCCACGGCGGCTATGCGCGCGGCGTGCTGAAGCGCAACCCCACTCCCGAGCAGCTCGCGGAGGCGAAAGTCCTGGTCGACCTCGTCCGGGTCGGCTGGGGACGCGAGAATCCGGCCTACCGCCAGGTCTTCACCTCGCTGATGATCCCCGACAGCACGCCCGAGGAAGTCGCCTCGTTCAACGAGCTGGAGCGGACGTCGACTTCGCCCGAGAGCGCTGCGCGGCTCGTCGCCGCGTTCGGCCCGATCGACGTCACGTCGCTCGCCCCGCTGGTCCGGTGCCCGGCCCTAGTGACGCACGTCCGCGCCGATGCCCGCGTGCCGTTCGAGGAAGGCCGTCTGATCGCGAGCCTGATCCCCGGTGCGCGCTTCGTGCCGCTCGATGGCCGCAACCACGTGCTCCTCGACCGCCAACCCGCGTTCCGCCAGCTGTTCGCCGAGATGCGCACGTTCCTGGCCGAGGGCGAAGCGGCGAGCCGGTCCAAGGCCGCGTTTACCGATCTCACGCCCCGCGAGCGCGAGATCCTCGAGTTGCTCGCGCATGGTCTCGACAACGACGCGATCGGTGCGCGCCTGGACCTGTCCGAGAAGACCGTCCGCAACAACGTCACCCGCATCTTCGACAAGCTCGGCGTGCCGACTCGCGCGCAGGCGATCGTGAAGGCGCGAGACGCCGGGTTCGCCGCCGCGCCGCTCGCGGCGGGCTGAATCCACCCGCTTACCTTCCCGGATCCGGACGCGCCGCCGGGACGGGTGTCCCTGTTTCGAGCCTTTCCCGGGCGCTCGCGCGCCCCGGACGGGACGCCCGCCTCAAGACAGGCGCCGCGCAGAGTCCTCTAATTGCCCGGTACGGCGCGGAGCATCTCGGGCGAGGTGCGACCGCCGACGGTGACGGCGAACCGGAGGGAACCATGACGACCGAACAGGCGATCCAGTCGTTCCAATCGAGCCTCCGCGGGAAGCTCGTCCAGCCCGGCGACGCCGACTACGACGCGGCGCGGAAGGTCTACAACGCGATGATCGACAAGCGGCCGCGCCTCGTCGCGAAGTGCGCCGATGTAGCCGACGTGATCGCCGGCGTCCGGTTCGCGCGCGAGCAGGGCCTGCTCCTCGCCGTACGCTGCGGCGGCCACAACGGCGGTGGCCTCGGCGTCTGCGACGACGGCCTCGTCCTCGATCTGTCGGGGATGCGCGGCGTGCGCGTCGATCCGGCCGAACGCACGGTGCGTGTCGACGGCGGGTGCACCTGGGGCGACGTCGATCACGCCACGCACGCCTTCGGCCTCGCCTGCCCGAGCGGGATCATCTCCACCACCGGCGTCGGCGGGTTGACGCTCGGCGGCGGAATCGGCCACCTGACGCGCAAGCTCGGGCTGTCGATCGACAATCTGCTCGCCGCCGACGTCGTGCTCGCAGACGGCCGCCTCGTGATCGCGAGCGCGAAGGAGAACCCCGATCTCTTCTGGGCGATCCGCGGCGGCGGGGGCAACTTCGGCGTGGTGACCTCGTTCAAGTTCCGGCTCCATCCGGTGAAGAACATCATCGGCGGGCCGGTGTTCTGGACGCTCGAGCAGGCGCCCGAGGTGATGCGCTGGTACCGCGACTTCATCCGCCAGGCGCCGCAGGACCTGAACGGCTGGTTCGCTTTTCTCACCGTGCCGCCGGTGCCGATGTTCCCGGAGGCGCTGCACCTGAAGAAGATGTGCGGCGTCGTGTGGTGCTACGCGGGGCCGCCCGAGAAGGCCGAACAGGTGTACGCGCCGGTCAAGGCCTTCGGGCCGCCCGCCCTGTACGGGATCCACGAGATTCCGTTGCCGGCACTGCAGAGCGTCTTCGACGGGCTCTATCCGCCCGGTCATCACTGGTACTGGCGCGCCGACTTCGTGAACGAGCTGAGCGACAAGGCGATCGCGCTGCACTGCGAGCACGGCGCGCGGCTCCCGACGATGCAGTCCACGATGCATCTCTACCCGGTGAACGGCAAGGCGCACGAGGTCGGGAAGGGCGACACCGCGTTCAGCTACCGCGACGCGAACTGGGCAGAGGTGATCGTCGGCGTCGATCCGGATCCGGCGAACAAGGCGCGCATCACCGAATGGACGAAGGGCTACTTCGACGCGCTGCACCCGTACTCGGCGGGCGGCGCGTACGTGAACTTCATGATGGACGAGGGCCAGGAGCGGGTGCAGGCGAGCTTCCGCGACAACTACGCCCGGCTCGCCGAGATCAAGCGCAAGTACGACCCCGGGAACCTGTTCCGCGTGAACCAGAACGTGCGCCCCTGAACCGGGGGAGCCCGCGGATAACCGGCCCTGCGATGACTCCCGACATGCTGGCGCTCAAGATCCGCCTGAAGGCCACCTGGGAATCCGGCGACTACGGGCATTTCGCCACTTTCCTGCTGCCGGGCGCGCTGGAGTTCCTCGACCGCCTCGCGCTCTGGCCCGGGATCAGGATGCTCGACGTGGCCTGCGGCGCAGGGCAGATCGCGCTGCCGGCCGCGCGCGCGGGCGCGCAGGTCACCGGCGTCGATCTCGCCGAGAACCTCGTCAGGCAGGCGCGCGAACGCGCGCAGGCGGAGAAGCTCGCGATCCAGTTCGACCAGGGCGACGCGGAGAACCTCCGCTACGAGAACGGCTCGTTCGACCTCGTCGTCAGCCTGATCGGGGCGATGTTCGCCCCCCGTCCGGAGCTCGTCGCCCGGGAGCTCGTGCGCGTGTGCAAGCCCGGCGGGCGCATCGTCATGGGGAACTGGACCCCCGAAGGTTTCGTCGGCCAGCTCTTCGACACGATCGGGAAGCACGTCCCGCCGCCGCCGATCATGCCCTCGCCGCCGGAGTGGGGCGACGAGGCGACGGTGCGCGAGCGCCTTCGCGACGGCGTCGCCGAGCTCGCCATCACGCGCCGGATGTATCCGATCAGCTACCCGTTCCCGCCGCGCAAGGTCGCGGAGCTCTACTGCGAGTACGACGGCCCGACGAACCGCGCGTACGCCTCGCTCGACGAGCCGTGCCGGGCCGCGCTGATGGACGATCTCGAGGCGCTGTGGAGCCGGCACAACAAGGCCGGCGACGGCGGGACGAAGTACGACGGCGAGTACCTCGAGGTGATTGCCATGCGGGATCAGCCCCGCAATCGATAGCCGTTGACGCCAACAACAAGGAGACACCCGTGAAATCCAGGATGAATATCGCAGGCGCGGTCCTCGCCGCTCTTTCCGTCGGCATGGCCGCAAGCTGGGCGCAGTCGCACGACCACCGGATGATTTCCCCGAACGACCTGAAATGGAACGACGTTCCGTCGCTGCCGGCCGGCGCGAAGATCGCCG
>CAVXND010000058.1:0-85255 GCA_963762785.1 uncultured beta proteobacterium | reverse complement strand
TTCAGGCGCGGCTTCCAGAACGGCCGGAACAGCTCGATCTTCGGGCAGCGGTTCATGACCACCTTCAGGCCGGCCGCCTCGGCGAGCCGCGCCGCCTCGTCATTGCGCACGCCGATCTGCATCCAGAGCACCTTGGCGCCGATCTCGATCGCCTCCCGTGCGATCCCGGGCAGCGCCTCGGAGGTGCGGAAGACCTCCACCATGTCCACCGGCCGGTCGATCGCCGCCAGCGACTCGTAGACCTGCAGGCCACGGATCTCGCCGCCGGCCTCCTTCGGGTTGACCGGGATCATGTCATAGCCGGTCTCGTGCAGAACCCGCAGCACGCCATAGCTGAACTTCGTCGGGTCCGAGCTGGCGCCGACCATGGCGATGGTCTTCACCGCCTTGAGAATGCCGGCCAGATACTCCTCCGGATAATCCTCGTCATGGTTCATGTGCGTGACGTCGGTCATGGCGCATCCTCCGCGGAGTCGCGATGCCGGGCTTCAATTCGTGCGGCCCGAGCGGGCTGGGGAACGGATTGCGATAGAGCTTGTCATGGCTTTCGACGCCGACATCGAACGTGCAATCGCTCGAGGGGCCGGGCGACGCAAAGCAGGACATAGCCATCGGCGAGCTGCCGACCGTTCAGCGCGACACCGGCGCGCTGGTCGACCGCGCCCGACAACAGCTTGGCGGCGCAGGAGATGCAGCCGCCGTAGCGGCAGCCATAGGGCAGCGACACGCCCTGCGCCTCCAGGCGTCGAGCAGCGGCTTGCGCCGATCGACCGGAACGACGCGCCGCCCCGGTTGGCGAGCGTGATAGTGACGGCCGCCATCCTCAGAGCCAGATGTCCGAGGTGCAGTCGCCGCCCGGATAGCGCGTCTCGTGGCAGCGCGCCGGGCCGTTCGGCTCCTTGCCGAAATCGACGAAGAAGTCCGGGTTGATCGACATGCCGCCATTCGCCGGTGTCGCAGTCGACCATCAGCATGCAGCCGCCGTTCTGGCGGATCTCCGGGTAGAACTGGTTGTCCCAGGTCGAGAACAGCGAGGTCGTCACGTAGAGCCGCTTGCCGTCGAGCGAGAGCTGGATCATCTGCGGTCCGCCGGTGATCCTCCGGCCGTTGACCCGGGGGCCTCGCCGAGCAGGCCGCCCATCCAGACCTGGCCGGTGAGTCTCGGGTGCGAGGGATCGGAGATGTCGTACTGGCGGATGTCGCCGTGCAGCCAGTTGCAGAGGTAGAGAAAGCGGTCGTCCATCGAGAGCAGGATCACGCTGATCAGGCCGGGCACCGGGATCGGCCAGTCCGGATGGCGCCGGTTCTCGACGTCGATGATCTTCTCCCAGACCCACTCGCCGTCCTTCTTGTACCAGTGGATGATGTTCGAGGAGAGCGCGGCGCCGACGAAGCCGTGGCTGCTGTCCGGGTTGTGGTGGAAGCGCACCTCCAGCGGGACCAGGCCGTCCTCGCCGAGATAGACGGTCTTCTCGACGCTCCTCTTCTTGAAATCCCAGAAGTGGATCTCGCGGCCGTATTTGAGGTGGCCGACCTCCTCGAGATCGAAGCCCGGCATGAAGGTGTTCGGCGCCGCCCATTCGCGAGGAGACCATGACGTTGTGGCGCGGCTGGTACCAGAAGTCGTAGTTGAACTTCATTCCGCCCAGGTCGTTCTCCCAGCGGCCGACGATGTTGAAGTCCTCGTTCGAGATGCAGGAAGCCGCCGGGCGCCTCACCCTTCGCGTCGCCGAGCATCGAGATGATGATGTCCGAGCCGAGGCAATGCACCGTATGCGGCGCCGACAGATTGGTCCTGGCCTTGATCTCGGCGCCCTCGATCACCTTGTGCAGGCGCGGGGCCTTCGGGTCGGTGGCGCAGTCGACGATGTGCAGGTTGGAGCTGCGGACCCCCGGCACGATCAGATAGCGCCGTTCCTTGGTCGCATCGCCATGGCACGACGAGCAGGCGTTCCAGCCCATATGGTGCAACTCGTCGCCGATGCCCGGCATCTCCAGCCGGCTGATGACCTGGCTGTAGGTCGGGCTCTCCGGATCGGCGTCGATCGTCGCCAGGTAGTCCGGCTTCTGGATGCCGGTGCCGATATAGAGCGCGACCGTGTAGAGCAGCTTCTCGCGCGGCGCCTTCATCGCCTCGGCCGGCGAGGCATAGCCAGGACCGCAGCAATGGGATGCGCCGTTCTCCGCCATGCTGATGCTCCGGTCGCGTTGTCGGCCGCGCGCGCGTCATGCAGAGCGCGGTTGAAACTGCCGACCAGCTTAGCAGGTTCCTCTTCTTGAGGACAAAAAGGGGAAGGCGCTGTTTGCTCTCGAAAGTGCAACCATTTGCCCGATGTCCGCATCAGAAAACGCACACATTCCGGTTCCAGAGGCGACTCTTACCCCCTAGGATCGCGGACGATCTCCAGTACCTGATGACAGCTTCCGCACGAAGCGGCGACGGGCGATGTGATAACTGCGATCGGCTCCGTAGAAGTTATCGTGCATGCGGGCCAGCTCTTCCTGTCGATAGGCCGAAAGCGGCTTTGCTCGCTCATCCAGCGCGCGCTGCCTTCTCTTTTCCTCCAATAGCAGGCCGTGATCGGGGTCGCGCGGCCATGGCCTCGGCCTCGGCTCGAACCCGAGTGCGCAACTCGCCCGCATTTGCTCCGAGGACCGCATCGATCAGTCCTATCCTCGACGCCTCGTTCGCTCCGAGCGGCTTGCAATCGGAAGTCAACCGGATCGCCGCATCCGCCCCGACGCGCCTGGGCAGGAGATAGGTCCAGTATTCGGAACCATAGAGTCCTCCCATCGATCGATAGTGAGGGTTGAGGATCACCCCAGAATGGGCGACAACGCGATCGGCTCCCAGGGCCAATATGACGCCACCGGCCCCGGCATTGCCTGCTAGGGCCGAAACGACGAGCTGCGAATCGGTCAATATGATCTCGCGCACGAGATCGTTCATCGCGTTGATATTGCGCCACGATTCGTCCGCGCAGTCCTCGGCTGCCTCGATCACACTTAAGTGAATGCCGTTCGACCAGACATCTCCTTCCGCCCATCAGGACGATCACTCTGGTTGGCTGCCGACGGGCGTGTACGTAGGCCGCGAGCAGCCGCTGGCAGTGCGCGGTGCTCATTGCGCCGTTGTGGAATTCAAAGAAAAGATATCCCACACCGTTTCGATCTTCGTACCAGATATCCCGGTAGGTTCTTGCAGAGAGGGCAGCATCGATCGGTAACGCGGCTTCGCGGATATTCCGCTGCAACAGGTATTCGCGCAGGACATGTGTCGCCGGCAATTTGAAACTCTGCTCTCCGGGCGGTGCCTGTTCCGCACGCAAGTGGGTGATCCACACCGCACCATCGCCCGTGGCTCGACAAACGGCATCGCCCCGCCACGCGATGACCCGTCCCGGCTTCGCCCCGCAACTCGTCCTCCTCGTGCGCGCCGTGCAGATAGAACGACTGTCCGGCAATGTCATCCAGGAGGCCTTGCTGGCGATCGACGGATCGGATTTTTTGCACGATCACGCTGGTTGGAGCCGTCCAGTCGACGACCCGGTCGTGCCCCTGAGTAACGGAGGTGATGAACACGGTGGGGTACTGGGTAGGGAAGGTGGCGAAGGGCTTGTTCAAGCAGCTGGAGCGGCTGAACGCTAACGTTGCATCACGCCGTTTGTTCGCTGAACTGGCCGAAGCTCGCTGCTGCCGAATCAGCGCAGTGCCAACCCTTAGAGGATCGCGACCGCTGGATTGATCCCATTGCGTCGTGTCCAGGGAAGCACCACGTTGGGAAACGACTTGAGCATCTCATCAAGGTTGAACGGAAGGGGGTAGGGCTCGCCCGGCGCGACCTGGGGAGACGCGTAGAGATCGGCTACGCCACCGCGCACGCCAGCCATGGCGTTGCCATTCAGTTCTTCGTTGAAGGACAGGTCGTCGACCGTCAGATTCTTCATGGCAGTTCACCTAAAGGTAAGTAAAGAAGTTTGGATTCACATTGGGCATGTCGCTCTCGCTCAGGCTAATGCACAGGTTGTGCCAATCCGGGACGCGCCCATCGCGAGCCGACTCGCAACTATCTGTAAGTAGTCGAGATGTCGATCGCGGCTAGTGTCTCTGGGCAGACCTTGAAGTGCGCGCGCGGACTCCAGGTTGGTGGGCCGCATCCAACAGAGCGCAGTTCGTCGTTGGCCGGATCCAACAATGCAAGCAGGCGAACACGAACGATGAGCATTGCCGGCGCGGCACGCGCCTCCAAACCCCCGATTTGCGATCAGCGCAGAGCCAATAGCGAGGGTTAACGGTCGATTCGCCGCCCTCGGCCGGGACTGGCATGCCTTGTGCTGGAGCTTCCATCGAGTCCGCAAGACGTTCGACTCTACTCATTTGACGGTTAGGAGAACTTCGATGACGACCCTGAGAATCGAAGACCTGTTCGTGACTGAACAGGGGCGTTGAGCGCGACTCCTCTTATTCAGGAGCGAAAGCCGTGCACGACACATCGATCCTCGGCCACATCAGGCGGCTCACCGATGAGGGCCTCCGGTTGCGGCTGCAGTGCAGTGACGCGGAGGACAAGCAAAGACTCACCCAGGTCGAGGTCGAGCTTTACCAGTGCTGGGATCTGCTGCGCCAGCGACGAGCGCGACGCGAATCCGGGAGCTCGCGCCGAGCCTAAGGGCCACCGCCTATACATGAATCAGTGAAGGGAAAATGCCATGATCGCCCGTACTCTCACGAGCGCAGTCCTTGCCGCCGCCCTGGGCCTATCCGCCTGTCCCGCCGATGCAACTGGCCCGTGGGGCATTGTCGCTAACGGCACGCGGCTCAACGGCATTACGTTGCAACTATGTCACCGAACCCATGGGCAGATTCACGAGCTCGAGCGGTCGCGTCTCGTTACGCTGCCGCAATGGTTGATCCCGGATGAGAAAGAGTCCAGATGAAAGTCATCGGAATGCGCGAGCTTGAGTGCCTGGTGCGGGACACCTTTCCTGCGAAGCGCCTCTTTTCGGCCGAGTCCGAGCTGGGCGTGCACGTGAACCGCGCCCCGATTACGGGTTTCGTTCACGGTGGGCCGGACCCTTTCCTCGATCGACAGTTCGACGCTTGGCTTGGGGGCTCGGCGATATTCGTTCCGGTTTACCAGCTCCTGAACCGCCTTTGCCGTGCCGGTGCACTTGCACCCGGCAACTACGCAGTGACTCGCTGAGCATAGCGGGAAGGGAACGCGCGTCGACCGTCTGGTGGCGCGGCCGGATGAGCCGCGGCAGATGTTTGATCGACCTGACCTGCCCCCTTCAGCGCTACCAGGGCTGAGTTCCTAAAGTCCAAATTTGATCGGCCCCCGACCTCAGTGCCAGTTCTGATGTGAGTAGCACCAGAACAAGTAGCGCCGCTTACCGCTCCGTTCCGCCAGCCACGTCAGTACTGACGGGATTAGAGGCTCGCCCGCTCAAGAAGGGACAGCACCACGCCCTTGTCGGCGCGCTTCAGGCGGACATAACCAAAGCACCGCACAATGCGGGCGATAAAGTCGTAGCGCGCCTCGGCGGCGAGCCCGGGTACCACTACACATCCTCGGGGCTCGATGCCAAACTGCACGGGTCCGCAGGCCATGCCCGGCGCGCGGGTAAGCCAACCACGAGCAGGAGATAAGCGATGAGCGAGAAGACGCCGACCCAGCAGGTGTCGGAATGGCTCGCCGCACTCGGTGCGGCACTCGAGCGCGGCGATGCCGCGGGCGCCGCGGCGCTGTTCGGCGACGACAGCTACTGGCGCGACCTGGTGTCGTTCACCTGGAACATCACCACCGCCGAGGGCAACGCCAAGGTGCGCCAGATGATTGAACGTGCGGTGATCTCCGCGAAGCCCTCAGCCTGGCGACTCGAGGGCGAGGCCAGCGAGGCCGGCGGCGTGACCGAAGGCTGGATCCGCTTCGAGACCGCCGTGGCGCGCGGCTACGGTCACGTGCGGCTGATCGGCGGCAAGGCCTGGACGCTGCTGACGACGATGACCGAGCTGAAGGGCTACGAGGAGCACAAGGGCCCGACGCGCGACAAGGGCGTCGAGCACGGCGTGCACCCCGGCCGCAAGACCTGGCTCGAGCAGCGTCGTCAGGAGGAGGCCGAACTCGGCGTCACTAACCAGCCCTACGTCGTGATCGTCGGCGGCGGCCAGGGCGGCATCGCGCTCGGCGCGCGGCTGCGACGGCTGAATGTGCCGGCGATCATCGTCGAGAAGAACGAGCGGCCCGGCGACTCCTGGCGCAAGCGCTACAAGACCCTGTGCCTGCACGACCCGGTCTGGTACGACCAGCTGCCGTACCTGCCGTTCCCCGAGCACTGGCCGGTATTCAGCCCCAAGGACAAGATCGGCGACTGGCTCGAGATGTACACGAAGGTAATGGAACTCGACTATTGGGGCAGCACCGAGTGCAAGAGAGCGCGCTACGACGACGCGAAGAAGGAGTGGATGGTCGAGGTCGTGCGCAACGGCAAGCCGATGACACTGCGGCCGCGGCAGCTCGTGCTCGCCACCGGCATGTCGGCGGTGCCGAGCATGCCGTCGATGCCGGGAATGGAGACGTTCAAGGGCGACCTACACCATAGCAGCAAGCACCCGGGGCCCGACGGCTACAAGGGCAAGAAGGCGGTGGTGATCGGCTCCAACAACTCGGCGCACGACATCTGCGCCGCGCTGTGGGAAGAGGGCGCCGACGTGACGATGGTGCAGCGCAGTTCGACGCACGTCGCGCGCAGCGACACGCTGATGGAGCTGGCGCTCGGCGGGCTGTACTCCGAAGCCGCGCTGAAGGCCGGCATCACCACCGACAAGGCCGACCTGATCTTCGCCTCGCTGCCGTACAAGGTGCTGCCATCGCTGCAGGTGCCGGTGTACGAGGAGATGAAGAAGCGCGACGCCGAGTTCTATGCGCGACTCGAGAAGGCTGGCTTCAAGCTCGACTTCGGCGACGACGGCTCGGGCCTGTTCCTCAAGTACCTGCGCCGCGGCTCGGGCTACTACATCGACGTCGGCGCGAGCGACCTCGTGGCCGACGGCAAGATCAAGCTCAAGAGCGGGGTCGGCGTCGAGCGCATCACGGAGCACTCGGTCGTCTTCGCCGACGGCAGCGAACTGCCGGCCGACCTGATCGTCTTTGCGACCGGCTACGGTTCGATGAACGGCTGGGCGGCGCAACTTGATCAGCAGGGAGGTCGCCGACAAGGTGGGCAAGTGCTGGGGCCTCGGCTCAGATACGCGCAAGGATCCGGGGCCGTGGGAGGGCGAGCTGCGCAACATGTGGAAGCCCACGCACCAGGAGGCGCTGTGGTTCCATGGCGGCAACCTGCACCAGTCGCGCCACTACTCGCAGTTCCTGTCGCTGCAGCTGAAGGCGCGCATGGAGGGCATACCCACGCCGGTGTACGGCATGGGGCCGGTGCATCACCTGTCCTGAGGCGGTGTGCGCCCGATCTGCCAGTGGCGGTTTGTCTGCGTTCGGCCATGAGCCGCCGGTCGCTGTTGCTGCCCAATCCACTACGAAGCAGTCGTTCGTCTCCAGGGTCGCCGATTGCCGATAAACCACGTTGTGCTGCATCGGCCTTACAAGGCAGATGGCCCAAGGGTCGCGAGGATGCTGACCAGAGGAGTTGATCATGCGCACGCAAGCTGAGCGGGCGCGGTCGTTCCGTGCGCTGCATGAACGACCGGGAATCTTCATCATGCCCAACCCCTGGGACGCCGGCACGGCGAAGCTCTTTGCCTCGCTTGGTTTTGAAGGATTGGCGACGACTAGTCTCGGGTTCGCAAGCTCCCGCGGGCGGGTCGACGGCACTCTCTCGATCACTCGCGAGGAACTGATCGCCAACTGTCGCGAGATTGCCGCGGCCACAGATCTACCGGTGAATGCGGATCTGGAGAACGGATACGCCGATGATCCCGATGAAGCAGCCATGATCATCCAATTAGCCGCCGATGCGGGCGTCGTGGGTGGGTCAATTGAGGACGCCACGGGCAATCCCGCCAAGCCCATCTACGACTTCGACCTGGCCGTCGAGCGGGTTGCCGCTGCAGCCCGGGTAGCGCACTCTCTTCCGTTCCCATTCACGCTCACCGCGCGCGCCGAGAACTACCTACACGGACGAGCCGACCTCGACGACACAATCCATCGCTTGCAGGCGTTCGCGGCTGTCGGAGCGGACGTGCTCTACGCACCCGGCTTGCGTGATCTCGAAACAATCCGACGGGTCGTCGCGGCGGTGCAAAAGCCGGTGAACGTCGTGATGAGTTCGGCGGATCCAGAGATCACCGCGCAGCAACTAGCTGAGGTCGGCGTCAAACGCATCAGCGTGGGCGGTGCACTATCTCGACTGGCTTTCGCGGCCGTGCGCGACGCCGCGGTCGCGATGCGTGATGCCGGAACGTTTCGGTGGGTGCGCGACACGCTCCCAGGCAAGGACCTCAAAGCAATCTTCCGGCCGGCACCGAAGGAATGACTCACTACCCTGCCAATCCACTCATGCAATGCTGCCCAACCCAGTATTGCAGGGGACGCGCCGAAGCGCGTCGCTGAACGCAGCGTTAGCCAGACCGCTTGTGGCCCTTGTTGGGTGTCGTGGTGGGAGCGGCGTGATGGATGAGGGGTTGTTTGCGCGTGGTGTGGGTGAGCCGGGTGAGTCGGTCTTGATGCCGGCGAGCCGGCTGGTGAGGTTGGATGGTTGTGAGACGTGGGAGACTGTTCACGTCATCTCCGGCGGCGGTGCGGTGCCGCAGTGGAGGTCGCGTCGAGGATGTCAGCTTGCGGGGCTCGTGGCGGTGGGGGAGACCGGCTTGATGTGGGCGAACATGCTGCGGGCGTTCCAGGTTGGAAAGGCTCTTACGAGCGACGAGAGGCCGTCGAGTTGGATGCGGCCCTCGCGGGTGGCTTGGGCCCAGGTGAGCTGGCCGGCGTGCCATTTGACGAAGGCTTCGGCTTCCGCCGTGATGTAGAGGTCCTCGTCGAGGCCGGGGTACGTCTTGCAGATCTCGGTGTCTCCGAGCTCGATGAGTAGCCAATAGCGCTCACGGCGCGGGCGGCCGGTGAAGTCGAAGCGGATGACGACGCGTCGATCCGGGAGCCGGTCTCGGCGGAGCGCGTTGCACATCGACCACAGGGTTACAAAGGGGTCGAGGTTCTCGGGGGCGATCTCGAGCCAACGTGCACCCCACTCGCCGAGCGACCGGCAGACCTTGAATAGGTCGTGGCCCGCCGACGTGAGCTCGTAGTGGTGCCCGCGCGCGTCGGGCTTGGGTGCGGACTCGACGACACCGAGCCGTTCGAGCTGCTTGAGCCGCTGTGAGAGCAGGCTGCGGGAGAGTCCGGGCGCGCCCTGCAGGATCTCACTGAAGCTTCCGCAGCCAAGGTACAGATTTCGGATGATCACCGGCGTCCAGCGTTCGGCGAAGATCTCGGCGCCACGCGCGATGGGGCAGTACTGGCCGTACGTTCTCACGACGAGAGTGTGGCGCACCCCCCTTCGGTTGTGAAGTCCAGTTTTTAGACTATACAGCCGCGGTCCGCCGTGGTCCGATGTGGTCGTCGAGAGAGGAGGACCCGATGACGACACCGACCACCGAGCGAGTTGGGTACCTGAGTGAGAGGGCAACGGCGATGGAGATCGGCGGGTTCCGAGGCCGGCTGATCAGTGCCGACGACGCCGACTACGATACCGCCCGAGCCGTGTGGAACGGTGCCATCGATCGGCGCCCGCGCCTGATCGCCCGATGCGTCGGGACCAGCGACGTGGTCGCGGCCGTGCGTTTCGCCCGCGACCACGATCTGGAGATCGCCATACGGGGCGGAGGCCACAACGTCGCGGGCACCGCCGTTTGCGACGACGGGATCGTCATCGACCTCTCGGCGATGCGGGCCGTGCGGGTCGATCCCGCCGGCCGCAGGGCCTGGGTGCAGGGTGGTGCGCTGTGGGGGGACGTCGACCACGAGACGCAGGCGCACGGTCTGGCCACCACCGGCGGAATCGTGAGCCACACCGGCGTCGCCGGGCTCACCCTCGGCGGTGGCGTCGGCTGGCTGATGCGCAAGCACGGCCTTACGGTCGACAACCTCCTCGCCGTCGACGTCGTGACGGCCGACGGCGAGCTGCTGCGCGCGTCCGAGGATGAGCACCCCGACCTGTTCTGGGCGCTGCGAGGCGGCGGCGGTAACTTCGGCGTGGTCACCTCGTTCGAGTTCCGCCTCCACTCCGTCGGGCCCACCGTCCTGGCGGGGCCGATCCTCTGGGACGCGAGCGACGCCGGGGAGGTCCTCCGCTTCTACCGCGACTTCGTCCGCGACGCTCCCGACGAGCTCGGCACGGTCGTGAGGTTCGGCGCCGCGCCGCCGCTACCGGTCATCCCCGAGGATCTGCACTGGCGCCCGGTGGTGATGGTCGGTACCTGCTACGCCGGGCCCATCGAGGACGGTGAGCAGGTGCTCCGCCCGCTCCGCGCATCCCGGACTCCTCTCCTCGACCTGGTCGGGCCCACGCCGTACGTGGGATTCCAAAGCGCGCTCGACTCGACCGTCGTCCACGGTTGGAACTACTACTGGAAGTCCACCCACCTCCCCGAGCTCAGCGACGACCTCATCGACGTGATCGCCGAGCACGCGTTCTCCTGCTCGTCGCCACGGTCGTACGTGGCGATGTTCCATCTGAAGGGGGCGGTGAGCCGAGTGGCCGAGGGCGGGACGGCGTTCGGGAACCGGCAGGCGTCGCACGCGATCACCCTCGACGGTGTGTGGCGGCCCGGGGAGGACTTCGGCGACCGGGACACCGCTTGGACGAGAGGGTTCTTCGCCGCCCTCGGCCGCTTCCGCGAAGGCGTCTACGTCAACTTCCTCGGCGGCGACGAAGACCCCGACCGGGTCCGCGAGGCGTACGGCGACTCCGTCTACGACCGGCTGGTCGAGGTGAAGACCACGTACGACTCCGACAACGTCTTCCACCACAACCAGAACATCCGCCCGGGGTTGAGTCATGGTGTGGGTGGTTTCGATGGCGCGGGCGATGTTTGATCGGTGTGGGGTGGTGTTGGATGGGGGTTCCGCTTTGATCGCGTGACGTCGGTTGACCGACCGCTCTGGAGCACGAGCTCGGCCGACCGGTCATGGCCGCAAGTGTGAGTACGCAACCGGGCCGGGAAGCAGCCTTTCAGTGAGAGCGCCTGGCCCGCCATGACCTCGTCGCCGGGTCCGGGCCGCGGCGAACCGGGCTGGGCCGCCCGACAGGCTTGTTGGACGTCAACTATCGGGCGGCCTGTACTTCGCTTCGATCAAATCTCAGTCTGCTCGGAGATCTCCAAAGCGTCGTCCACCTCGATACCGAGGTACCGCACAGTCGGTTCAAGTTTGGAATGCCCAAGCAGCAATTGCACCGCACGCAGGTTCTTTGTACGGCGATAGATTAACGTCGCCTTGGTTCGCCGCATCGAGTGCGTGCCGTAGTCGGCGGGATCAAGTCCGAGCTCCTCGACCCAGCCCTCGAGGAGGCAACGTGACGACCGGCGGCGGATCCTACCTCTGGGGCTTGACCAGCACAGCCGCAGTCATACCCGAGCCGGCCGGATGGATGCTGTTCGCGGTGGGGCTGGTTGCGCTCGGCTTCATCGCCCACCGGCGCGGCCGGTTCGGCGCGTCGGGCGGGTAGGAACCGCTCTTTCTCTTCGCGTTATCTTGGTCGCCGTCGCGGGCACGCGCGCCGCACCGCCGGCGAGATCGTGGAGATCGGGCTACGGCCCCCGGTAAGGAAGGGGCCTGAAGCGACTCGTCCCCCCGAGCGCGACTAGAGCTGCCGGACGTGCCTGGCCGCGGGGTGCGTTCGGGCGCTGGGGCTCCGCGGTGTATGTTGAATGGTTTGAGGCGTGGTCTCGAGTGGCGGTGGTTCAGGGGCGGCCGGGCTCGGAGCCGATTCTGCGTCGGTTGGGTTTTGAGTCGCACCCGGACTTGCCACGCCCGAATCCCGGCGTGCGTCGCGAAAGTTTCGCCCTCGCCTCCCCACCGGCGTCGGCCATGCCGTTCGCACGAACGACGCATGGGGTACCCCTGCGGCAACATGAGCACTCCGTCATCAGCCGAACCCTTGACCGACGCGGCACCGAGTGGGATGTGGCAGAGGAGCCGGAGTAGGCCACATGGATCGCGGCTGGTCGCCGGACCTTGCGAGTGCCTCGTCGGAACCCCCTTCGCTCGGGGCATCATCGGCCGCGTGAATCGACTAAACCGCGGCGAGCTCTGAACACCCCGATACGACCCGGCGGATATCGTAGTGCGTACGATCTGACTCGCGGATCGCGGACAGTACGTTCGCCGAGGCGACGACCGGGCCCGCTCGAGTGGCCGACCGCCGTCCTGGGCGCCCCGAGCGAGGACGAGATCGCGATCCTTACGCTCCGCGAGCGTCGATGTCTGATCCCCGCGAACTGCTCCTACGAGTGTAAGGAGATGCCGGTCGGGACGCGGCCCTACGACGGTCGACGACAGGCGCCCAATCTTCTGGCGCGCGCTGCCCGAATACCCCGGAGCGGACGGGACGTCGGGGGCGCTACAGGCGGTAGGTTCGTTCAAGCTCAACGTGCCCATCCGGGCCCACGACCTGGATCATACTTGGCGCGTTGACTTTCGCCCATTCGCGGGCATACATCATCGCAAGAGAGCGGCTCATGAAGTGATGCGTCTTCGCGAAGCCTTCGAGATAGACGATCCACCCGTAAGGCTGGGCGGATTCGACGCGAAAGACATTCCGCCCGCCTGCGTTGTGGGGGCGCGCCGTCGTCTGCTTTGGCTTCTTGGCCATCGTCGTTCAGTCAGGCTTTCACGCTCTCCTGCGAGGAGAGGTCAACCTTCTCTTCGTGTTCCAGCACACCCTTCGCGTTGAAGACTTGCATCCTGCCGGCACGGCGACGCTTCGCGTAGGCTCGGGCGAAGTCCACTGCGAGTTGCCGCGTCGAGAACGCCAGGTCCGTGGCTCGCCCCTCGATCGCTACGAGCCATTCCTGTCGCAACCCCGGTTTGACGGTGACTACCTTGTTCTCTGTGACTTTTTCCACGTCTACTCCCCCGCAATGCAGTAGCCCTAGATATCAGCAGGGATCGGACCAGCAAGGTAACGAGGGATGATTTGGATCACATGGCGCGCCGTTCACTGGCGCACGATTCCGCTATGAGAGATGCGCGGCACTGTTAATCCTTGTCACGCAACGTCCCGGGACTACTGCGAACGGGCAGACTACCGCGGTCGTGTTCAACTGGACTAAGCGACCGTCAGACGCGCTCCGCAAGCGGCGGGAAGGAGATGCTGCGCAGCGTTTGGCGAATACCCTCCCCGACCGCCTTCTCCCGGAGCGGCCCTCTCTCGAGGGCTACACCGTGCGCGAAGTGTCGCTGGACCAAGTCGCTCAGTTGTTCAAAGCGAAACGGGGAACCGCCTAGAACGCCGGAGTCGTTGTGATCGCGTTCGTGCGTGAAGTCTCAACGCGAGCGCAACCACTGAGGGCTGGGGTCCCCGATGAAGCCCCACCGCTCACCTCGCGCTGCGACCGGAACTAGGGCGAGTTCGGGGGTATCAATCCTTACTTGCACGGTGGCGCCGTCATTCCACCAGAGCGTACCGTGGTGCCTCTTCCCCTCGACGTCCACGACCCACACCCGACGCCCTATCCAGGGGCGTTCATCCTCGTCCATCGCAAAGCCCTCCTCATGGGTATCCTACATGAGGGGTCGTTCCCGAGCACGCGCGACATCCGTTATCACGGCGATGTCCCCGCGTAGGTCGTGGTGAATCAACTGCGGTGCGACGGCCCGCGTGTAGGCCCTGGAAACCTATCGGGGTCTTTCGGGCTCCTCACGGGGCCCTATAGTTCTTATCCCGGAACCCCCAACGCGTCCCTTCCGCCGCCTTCGGGAGCGTCACGAGGCCGGTCCGGCCGTTCCGGCGAATCACGACGCTGGTCTCATCGTCCCACCACAGGGTCCCGTTGTGCGTCCTCCCGTCCGCGTCGACAACCCACACTCGGAGTCCGAGCCATCGCCACTTGCCCCTCACCGCATAAACCTCCTGCCCGAGGTTCATGCTTACACGTCACGTCGTTCCCCAAACGTCAAAAAGAGTCAGGCTGCGTGAACGAATGCGCGCGGGAGGGGAGGAGGCGGAGGCGCGTCGACGCTCTCGTCACCGTCGCGGGCGGAAGTGCGCGCCCGTACGGGGTCACGGTATAGAAGAGGCCGTTTAGAACGCGAAACCTCCCGATCCGGTTAGCAATCTTGCCGATAGCGCCGCAGCGTCTGCATCAGCTGCTGCGGAGAAGACGGCCGAGGTAGCCGGTGAGGGCTGGGACGCGACAAAGGATGCGGCCAAGACGGCTGCCGATGCAGCAAGGTAGGCGAGCGGTTCGGCTAGCAAGACCGGCTAGCCTGCTGCAGCACGAGAGCGCCTTCCGGGCGCTCTCGCCCCTCCTCAACTGCCGCGACATTGAGCGGGTGTTAGCCTGCTGCGGCGAGTGGCATCACCACGCCCTGCTGAAATTCGGCGATAAGCGGCTGAATGTCCACTTTCGGCTCACCCGAAGGTCCGGAATGGGTCGGGTGCGTGAGTCCGGCGCCGTTAAGGGCAGCAGACATTCGATTGGTCTTCGATGCCCAATGGCCACGGCATCGATTGAGCTGGCGCTCTGGAAACCACCTCGCCACGCACATGCGGCGGGCTACGTCTGCACTACCTTGAGAGCGGTCATCGGCGTCACGATCTCTCTGGCGCCTGGATGACCGGAATGTGGCCGAGACCGTGAGTTCACGCTGTGGCCGCGAATGACCGGACCCTGCACTGCTGACGTTGGCTAGGCGACGACGAAGGGCAGCAGAGGGTCGGAAGCAGCCAGTCGATACGCCCGCTGCAGGAGGTCTCACCGCCCGGTGGCGACCGGCTGCGCCTCGGGTCGCGTCGCGGCGAACGAGGGCCGCGCGTCGAGCCGCGCGAAGAACCGGCCGAGCGCGGGATGCCGCGCCGCCAGTCGAACTCGAGGAAGCGCAGATCGAGGTAGCCGAGCGCGCACCCCGCTGCGATGTCGGCGAGCCCGAACCCGGACGCGGTGAACCACTCGCCCGCGCCGAGGAGCCGTTCGAGCTCCGCGGTGCCGGCCTCGATCTTGCGCGTCTGGCGGCCGATCCAGTCGCCGCTCTGGAGATCGCCGGGCCGGCTGCGCTCGAGCACGACGAGCACCACGGCGTCGCACACGCCGTCCGCGAGCGCCTCGATCTGCTTGTGCGCGATGCGCAAGTCCGGATCGGCAGGAATCAGCGGCGGCGGCCGGCCGAGCGTCTCGAGGTACTCCACGATCACCTTCGAGTCGTACACCACCCGCGCGTCGTCGAGGATCAGCGCGGGCACCTTCCCCAGCGGGTTCGTTCCCGGCACGGCGGTGCCAGCGGCCCAGGGGTTCTCGACGATCTCCTCGAACGCGATGCCCTTCTCGCGCAGCGCCACGCGCACCTTGCGCGCGAACGGGCTCGGCTTCGCGATGACGAGCTTCACGGTGTCGACGGCACCCGGCCTTTCACCTCGCCGAGATCCCACATCACCCCGGCCATGAGCCGCAGCGCGTCGCGCGCCACCGGCGCGAGGAGGTGCTCGTTCGCAGCGTGCTGGCTGCACGCGGCGTACGAGTGCGGGATCCACACCGTCGGCAACCCGAGCACGTCGGTGAAGACGTCGTTCGGCAGCGAGCCGCCGAGGTTGGGCAGGATCGCCGGCTTGCGGCCGGTCGTGCGGCGGATCGACTCCGCCGTCCATTTCACCCACGGGTGATCCGGGTCGATGCGCGTCGCGGCGAAGAGGCCGTCGCGCGCCGGCGTGACCTTGACCATCGGGAAACCGTGCTGCGCGAGGTGCCGCTGCAGCGCCGGCACGATGTCGGCGGCATCGACGCCGACGACGTAGCGCAACTGGCAGTGCGCGCTCGCGCGCGGCGGGATCGCGTTCACCGGCCGGTCCGGATTGCCGCAGACGAAGGCGAGGATCTCGAAGCTCGACCAGCCGAAGACGCGCTCGGCGGGCGAGAGGCCCGGCTCGCCCCAGTCGGCGTCGATCGTCGGCCCGTCGGGCCCGCCGTCCTCGACCTCGCAGTCGGCGAGCGCGGCACGCACGGCGGGCGTGAGCGTCGTCGGGCGCCACTCGGGCACGCGGATCTCGCCCCTCGGCCCGGTGATCGTCGCGAGCGCCTGCGCCAGCACGATGCCCGGATTCGCGAGCAGACCGCCCCAGTTGCCCGAATGGTGGCCGCCCTCCCGCAGGTTCACGACGAGATCCATGTTCAGCGCGCCGCGCGAGCCGAGGAAGATCGTCGCCCGCCCGGGCGCGAGCCGCGGGCCGTCGGAAGCGATGAAGACGTCGGCCGCGAGTTCGTCGCGGTGCCGCTCGCAGACCTCGCGCAGGCCCGGCGAGCCGATCTCCTCGCCGGTCTCGATCAGCACCTTGAGGTTGAAGCCGAGCCGGCCGCGCGCCGCGATCGCCGCGTCGACCGCGGCGAGGTTGATCGTGTGCTGGCCCTTGCTGTCCGCGGTGCCCCGGCCGTAGAGCCGCTCGCCCTCGGGCGTCACGCGCCAGGGATCGAGCCCGGCGCGCCATTGCGCTTCCTGCCCGCGGATGACGTCGCCGTGCCCGTAGGAGAAGACCGTGACCGCCTGCGGATCCTCGATCCGCTCGGCGAGCAGGAACGGGCCGCCGTCGGGCGCGGGATTGTCGAGGATGCGGCAGCGAAAACCGAGGCGCTCGAAGCTCGGCTGCATCTCGCCGGTGAGGTAACGCGCGAGATCGGCGCGGCGGTCGGGGTTCTGGCTCTCGGTCGGGATCGCGACGCGGCGCCCGAGGTCGGCGAGGAACCCGCCGTCGTCGAAGTAGCGCTCGGCGCGCGCAATCGCCTGCTCGCGGCTCATCAGTTGCGTCCCTCCGGTGCGGTGACGTCGCGGATGCCGTCGCCCAGCAGGTTGATCGCGAGCACGAGCGCGAGCAGCGCCGCGCCCGGGATCGCGATCAGCCAGGCGCTGAAGAACATGTAGCTCTTCGCCTCCGAGATCATGAGCCCCCACGAGGGCAGCGGCGGCTGGACCCCGAGGCCGAGGAACGACAGCGCCGCCTCGAGCAGGATCGCGCTCGCCATCTCGAGCGTCGCCACCACGACCAGCGCATCGGCAACGTTGGGGAGCAGCTCGCCCAGGACGATGCGCGCGGTCGAGCAGCCGGTGGCGCGCGCCGCCACGACGTACTCGAGCTCGCGCACCTGCATCGTCGTGCTGCGCATCACGACGGCGAAGCGGTCCCATTTCAGCAGCCCGAGCACCAGGATCACGAGCCAGAGCGAGCTCCCGACGAGCGCGACGACCGCGAGCGCCACCAGGATCACCGGCAGCGCGAGCCGCACCGTGATCAGGTAGGTCACGACGAGGTCGACCTTGCCGCCGAAGTACCCGGCCGCGACGCCGAGCGCGGTGCCGATCAGCCCGGAGATCAGCATCACCGCGAAGCCGATGAGCAGCGAGATCCGCGCGCCGTAGATCGACTCGCGAGAGGTAGTCGCGGCCGAGCATGTCGGTGCCGAGCGGATGCGCCCAGGTGCCCTCGCCGTGCCAGATCGGCGGGATCAGTCGCCGGGCGAGATCCTGATCGTACGGGTCGAACGGCGCGAGCAGCGGTGCGGCGAGCGCCATGAACACCACCGCCGCGAGCACGCCCGCGCCGAGCAGGAGCCCGGTGTGGCCGAGCACGCGCCGGCGCAGCAGCGCGCCGGGCGACGGGGCGACGAGCTCTTCGGTGAGGACGGCGGCCATGCGCTCAGCCGATGCGAATTCGCGGATCGAGCCAGCCGTTGGCGAGGTCCGCGAGAAAGGTGAGCACGATGTAGAAGAGCGCGACCAGCAGCACGATCGCCTGCACCACCGGAAAGTCGTTGTGCAGGATCGCTTCCCACGCGAGATAGCCCACGCCGTTCAGCGCGAACACGGTCTCGATCACGACCGAGCCGCCGAGCATGAAGCCGAGCTGCACCGCGGCGAGCGCCACGACCGGAATGATCGCGTTCCGCAGCGCATGCTTGAACAGCACCGCCGGCAGCCGCAGGCCCTTCGCGCGCGCCGTGCGGATATAGTCGGAGGCGAGCACCTCGAGCATCCCGGAGCGCGTGAGGCGCATGATCGCCGGCGCGGCGTAGTACGCGAGCGCGATCGCGGGCAGGACGAAATGCGCCAGCGTCTCGCTGCCCGAGATCGGCAGCCAGCCGAGGTGGAGGCCGAAGACGAGGATCAGGACGAGCGCGAACCAGAACGACGGCATCGCCTGCCCGACCACCGCGATCGCGAGCGCCAGCCGGTCGACCCAGGTGTTCGGGCGCATCGCCGCCAGCACGCCGAGCGGGATCGAGACCGCGAGCGCGAGCGCGATCGCGAGCGTGCCGAGCAGGAGCGTCGTCGGCAGCCGCGCCCATACGATCGCGCCGACCGGGGTGCGGAAGTACAGGGACTCGCCGAAGTCGCCGCGCGCCGCGCGTCCGAGCCAGTCGGCGTACTGGACAGCGAGCGGGCGATCGAAGCCGTACTGCTTGCGGATGAACTCGATGTCCTCGCCCCGAGCGCCCTCGCCCGCCATGGCAACGGCGACGTCGGTCGACAGGTGCACCAGCATGAAGCAGGCCGCCGAGACGGTCAGCGCGACCAGCGCCGCGAGCAGCGCGCGCTTTGCGGTGTAGGCGAGCATCGGGCCGCTACGCTACTTCCAGCGCGCCTCCCAGAACCGCGGCAGCTCGTCGGGATACGGCCGGAAGTCGAGGTCCTTCGTGTGCGCGTAGTACACCGGCAGCGAGTACAGCGGCACGATGTACGCCTGCTCCGCGATCAGGGCCAGGGCGTTCTTGTACGCGACGCGGCGGACCTCGGGCTTCACCGAGAAGTCGCCGGCGTCGAGGAGGTCGCGGACCCGCTGGTCGCGGTTCACGTCGTCGAGCGGGAACTTGAAGAACACCGGCGCCCCCGCCGACACGTCGTTCACCGAGAACGAGCCCCAGGTCTGGTGCGCGAAGCCCGCCTTGCCCTCGCGCAGCGCGTCGCGCATCGCCGCGTACTGCATGTAGCGCAGGTTCGTCCTGACGCCGATCGCCCGCAGGTAGCCGATCATCGCCTCGGTCTGGTGCCGCTCGCGGTAGGCGTAGAAGTCGATCTCGAAGCCGTTCGGATAACCGGCCTCGGCGAGGAGCGCCTTCGCCTTCGCCGGGTCGTAGGCGTAGCGCGGCGCGCCTTCGTCGCTGCAGCCGAACTGGCTCGGGAAGCAGAACGTGTGGATCACCCGCGCGCCCTCGCCGACCACGGTCTTCAGCATCGCCTGGCGGTCGATCGCGTGGTTGAGCGCCTTGCGCACGCGGATGTCCTTGAGGACCGGCGTCGGCGTCTTGTCGTGGGTCGCGAGCGTGAGCCACACGACCCGCATCGTCTCGCCCGCGACCACCGTCAGGTCGCGCACGCCCTTCAGCTGCTTCGCCTGGTCGGGCGGCACGTTGAAGATCCAGTCGAGGCCCTTGCCCATCAGCTCGGCGGTCTGGGTGTCCTGGTCCGGGATCAGGCGGAGCTCGAGCTTCTCGATCGTCGGCTGCGGGCGCGGGCTCTCCTTGAAGTAGTCGGCGTTCCGCTCGAAGCGCACCAGCCGCCCGGGCTGATGCTCGACGACCTTGTACGGCCCGGACCCGACCGGCTTCTCGCTCATGCCCTTCGGGCCGGCCTTCGCGTAGTACTCGTTCGGGTAGATCAGCACCGGCCCGGCGAGATACTCGAGGGCGGCCGGGAACGGCTGCCTGCAGCCGGACGCGGACCTTGAACGGCTCGAGCTTCTCCGCCTTCTCGATCCAGTTGACGTTCTGCTGCGTGACCGCCTTGTTCGCGGGGTTCGACACGAAGTTGAACGTGTAGACCACGTCGTCGGCGTCGAACGGCTCGCCGTTGTGGAACCGCACGCCGCGGCGCAGCTCGAACTCGAGCGTCTTCTCGTCCACCCATTTCCAGCTCGTCGCGAGCGCGGGCTTGTACTCGTTCGTCTTCGGGTCGCGGTAGATGAGGTGGTCCCAGACGTGGTGGGCGATGATCACGCCCAGCCGGACGTTGTTGAAGTACGAGTCCAGGCTTTCCGGCACCTGGTTGCCGGCGATGCGCAGCGTGTTGTCGCGTTTGCCGGCGTGGACCGGCGTCGCGACGCCGAGTGCCCCGACGCCGAGTGCCGCGACGAACGCGGCGGCCAGAATTCGCTTGCCCATGTAACGCCTTCTCCTCTCGGTTCTCCGCGGGTCGATCATACATACAAGTGGCACTCGACCCGGCTCGCCGGGTCGCCGGTCGATGCGGGCGGATCGGTGCGGCACCGCGCCATGACCGCCGGACAGCGCGGGTGGAACGCGCAGCCGGCGGGCGGCTCGAGCGGATTCGGATAGGCCGCGCCGAGCTGCGTGTCCGGCACGCCGCGGCCGGGCTCCGGCGTGAGCACCGAATCGAGCAGCGCCCGCGTGTAGGGATGCCGCGGGTCGCGAAACAGCCGGGCCGTGTCCGCCTCCTCGACGATCCGGCCGAGGTACATCACCGCGACGCGCGTGGCGATGTGCTCGACCACGGCGAGGTTGTGGCTGATGAAGACGTAGGTGAGGCCGAGGTCCCGGCGCAGCTCGGCGAGCAGGTTGAGGATCTGCGACTGCACCGAAACGTCGAGCGCCGAGGTCGGCTCGTCGCAGACGACCACCTCCGGCCGGGTCACGAGCGCGCGGGCGATCGCGACCCGCTGGCGCTGCCCGCCGGAGAGCTGGTTCGGATAGTTCTGCGCGAGCCGGCGGGCGAGGCCGACCCGCTCCATCATCTCTTCGACCCGGCGCGCGCGCTCGTCGGGCGTCCCGATCCCGTGCACCGCGAGCGGCAGCCCGATGATCGCCGCCACGTGCTTGCGCGGATTGAGCGAGGCGTACGGATCCTGGAACACCGGCTGGACGCGCCGGGCCAGCGCGCGACGGTCGTGCGCCGCGAGCGGCCGGCCGTCGAAGCGGATCTCGCCCGCGCTCGGCGCAAGCAGCCCGAGCAGCATGCGCGCGAGCGTGGTCTTGCCGCAGCCGGATTCGCCGACGAGACCGAGCACCTCCCCGCGCGCCACCGCGAGCGAGACGCCGTTCACCGCGTGGAGCGCCCGCTGCGCGCGGAAGAGCCCGCCGCCGACCGCGAAGTCGCGCCGCACCCCGGCGAGCTCGATCAGCGCGTCGCTCATGCCGGGAGGAGGCAACGCTTCGCGTGCCCGGGCCGCGCCTCGGCGAGCGGCTGGTCCGCCTCGCATCCCGGACGGACCAGCGCGCAGCGATTGCGGAACTGGCAGCCGCGCAGCTCGCCGATCGGCGCCGGGACCTGGCCGGGGATCACGCCGAGGGGCTCGCCGGCCCGGGTCCGGCCGGGGACCGGGATGCAGGCGAGCAGCCCCCGGGTGTACGGATGCAACGGCGACGCGAAGAGCGCCGCCACCGGCGCGCTCTCGACGATCTCGCCGGCGTACATCACCGCCACGCGGTCGGCGACGCGCGCGACGATGCCGAGGTCGTGCGTGATCAGCACCAGCGCCATGTGGAATTCGCGCTGCAGCGCCTTGAGGAGATGCAGGATCTGCGCCTGGATCGTGACGTCGAGCGCGGTGGTCGGCTCGTCGGCCACGATCAGCGCCGGCTCGCACATCAGCGCCATCGCGATCATCACCCGCTGGCGCAGTCCGCCCGAGAGCTGGTGCGGGTACTGGCCGAGCCGGCCGCCGGCGCCGGTGATGCCGACCTTCTCGAGGAGCCACACGGCCCGCTCGCGCGCCGCTGCGCGGGTGACCGCGCGGTGCCGCAGCAGCACCTCCCCGAGCTGGTCGCCGATGGTGTAGGCGGGGTTGAGCGAGGTCATCGGCTCCTGGAAGATCATCGCGACCCGGTTGCCGCGGAGATCCGAGCGGCGCCGCTCGCTCATCGCGAGGAGATCCTCGCCGGCGAACGTCATGCGGCGGGCGGTCACGGCCGCGCTCGCCGGCAACAACCCCATCAGCGCGAGCGCGGTGACCGTCTTGCCGCAGCCCGACTCCCCGACGAGGCACAGCGTCTCGCCCTGCCCGAGCGCGAGATCGACGCCGCGGACCGCGTGCAGCCGTCCGGCGGGCGTGGGGATGTCGACGCGTAGATTCTCGACGGCGAGCAGCGGCTGAACGGGCGCACCGTCCATGGGCTCGGAGCTCAGCGCCGCTCCGGCTGCGGTGCCGGCACCAGCTTGCCGTCGTCGGTCACGCACTGGCAATGGCCGTCCGCGAAGCGCTCGCGCGCGTAGACCCCGTCGGCGAACCGGTGCTTCACGCATACCTGGCGGCACTCGCGCTGGTCGTTTGCGCGCAAGGTCGCAACCACGAGCAGCACGACGGCTGCGCCGAGGAGGATCGGCACCTTGGCTTGCCAGAGACGGGTGAGGAGGCTGCCGGAGGGCATGGTGGTGCCGATTCTATCGGCACCGCGGCGCGCCGCTTTACGTAACTTTACGTCCCGGAGACGCCGCTGAAACCGGCGCCGCCTAGAGTTCGCTCACGCAATCCACCCGAAAGGACGAAACGTGAGCGATCAGACAACCCCCGAGACCACCCCCTCCCCCGACAAGCCGCGCCGCCCCTGGCGCCGCGCGGTGATCGCGACCCTCATCGGCGGCCTGGCCGCCGGCATCGGCGCCAAGGCGATCGCCCATGGCGGCCCGGGCGGCTGGCACGGCGGCTGGGGCGGCGGCCGCGGCATGCACGGGGAGATGGACCCGCAGGCGATGCAGCGCCGCGCCGAGGCGATGGTGAAGTGGTGGCTCGCCGACGTGGACGCGACCGAAGCGCAGCAGAAGAAGGTCGCGGAGATCATGACCGCGACGATGACCGAGCTCCGCCCGCTGCGCGCCAAGCACTTCGAGGCCCGCAAGCAGGTGATGGACATCCTGTCCAAGCCGCAGATCGACCGCGGCGCGCTCGAGGCCGTCCGCGCGCAGGAGCTGCAGCTCGCCGAGACCTTCTCGCGCCGGATCACCCAGTCGCTCGCCGACGCGGCCGAGGTGCTGACGCCCGAGCAGCGCACGAAGCTCGCCGAGCGGATGCAGCGCCGGCACGGGCCGCGCCGGGGCTAAAGCGTCCGGCAGCGCGCGCGCCGCGGCCGGGTGCCGCGGCTCGCGCATAATCGGGCAGTGACCGACCGCATCCTCATCATCGACGACGACGCGCGCCTCGGCGCGATGGTGAGCGAGTATCTCGGCGAGTCCGGGTTCCGCGCGACGGTGCGCGAGACGGCCGCCGACGGTCTCGCGGCGCTCAAGGCGGAACCGTTCGACGCGCTCGTCCTCGACGTCATGCTCCCCGACGTCGACGGGTTCGAGCTCCTCCGGCGCGTGCGCGCCGACTCGGACGTCCCGATCCTGATGCTGACCGCGCGCGGCGAAGCGACCGACCGGGTCGTCGGCCTCGAGCTCGGCGCCGACGACTACCTCCCCAAGCCGTTCAGCCCGCGCGAGCTGCTCGCGCGCCTGCGCGCGATCCTGCGACGCCGCCGGGCCGCGTCCGGCCCGGCGGCGATGCTCCGCTACGGGCGGCTCGAGATCGACCGCGGCGCGCGCATGGTGCGCGTCGACGGCGAGGACCGTCCGCTCACGAGCTACCAGTTCGATCTCCTCGTCGTGCTCGCCGAGCACGCGGGGCGCGTCCTCTCGCGCGAGACGCTGATGGACCTCGTCCGCGGCGAGTCGCTCGAGGCCTTCGACCGGTCGATCGACGTGCACGTGTCGCGCATCCGCTCGGCGATCGAGGACGACCCGAAGAAACCGCGGCGGATCATCACGGTGCGCGGCGCCGGCTACGTCTTTGCCCGCAGCCAGGACGGCGAGTCGTGAGCGGCCGGCCGCCCCAGCGCGAACCGCGAGCGCCGGGCGCGAGCGTAGTCAAATGAGAAAGCTCTATCTCCAGCTGTATCTCACGGTCGTCGCGAGCCTCGTCGTCTTCGCGATCGCGGCCGGCTGGCTGTGGCGCGTGCTGGTGGAGGTCGCGCCGCCGCCGCAGGCGTACGCGCTCGCCTCGGAGATCGCGCAGGGCGCGCTGCCGCCGGCGGACGCGCCGCGCGCGGCGCAGCAGGCGGCGCTCGAGAAGCTTTCCGCGCGCGGGCAGGTCAACGTCGCGCTCTTCGCGCCGGACGGCACCGAGATCGCGCACGTCGGGCCCGAGCTGCCGGGGCCGCGCGGGGGCGGCAAGCGCTCGCGCTATCCCTGGCATCGCGGCCGCGTCTGGACGCTCGAGCTGCCCGACGGTCGGTGGCTCGCGGCCCGCCCCCCGCGGCGCGAGCACCGGTCGTTCGCGCCGCTCGGTTTCGTGCTCACCCTCGGCCTGCTCGCGCTCGCCGTGGCGGTGGGCGCGTATCCGGTCGTGCGTCGCGCGACGCGCCGGCTCGAGCGCCTCAAGACGAGCGTCGAGGCGCTCGGCGCGGGCGACCTCGCAACGCGCGTGCCGGTCGAGGGCCGCGACGAGGTCGCCACGCTTGCCGCGAGCTTCAACCGGTCTGCCGAGCGGATCGAGGCGCTGGTCGGCGCGCACAAGAGCCTGCTCGCGAACGCCTCGCACGAGCTGCGCTCGCCGCTCGCGCGGATCCGCATGGCGATCGAGATGCTCGGGACCGGGGCCAGACCCGAGCTCCGCGGCGAGCTCGAGCGCGACATTGCCGAGCTCGACGCGCTCGTCGACGAGATCCTGCTCGCGAGCCGGCTCGATTCGGTCGCGGCGCTCGGCGCGCGCGAGGACGTCGATCTCCTCGCGCTTGCGGCGGAGGAGTGCGCGCGCGAAGACGCCGTGCTCGAGGGCGAGCCGGCGTCGGTGAAGGGCGATCCGCGGTTGCTGCGCCGGCTGATCCGCAACCTCCTCGAGAACGCGCGGCGCTACGGCGGCGGCACGCCGATCGACGTCGCGGTCAAGCGCGCCGGCGGCGGCGTGGCGCTGCGCGTCTGCGACCGCGGTCCGGGCGTGCCGGAGGCCGAGCGCGAGCGGATCTTCGAGCCGTTCTACCGGCTCGCGGGCGCGAGCGAGCGCGCGGGCGGCGTCGGGCTGGGGCTTGCGCTCGTGCGCCAGATCGCGCGCAAGCACGGCGGCGACGTGAAGTGCCTGCCCCGCGACGGCGGCGGGAGCTGCTTCGAGGTCGTGCTACCGGCGTGAGGGTGCGGCGCTCCCCGAGCGCGCCTGGATAGAGGCGCTCGAGGAGCTCGAGCGCGGCGGCGCCGAGCTCGCTCCGCAGCGCCGACGCGAGCTGCGCCGGATCGCAATCGGCGGCTGCGCTCCGCCCAGATCGCCGCGAGCGCGGCGCGGCGCGACTCGAGGACCGGTGCGACCTCGTCGCGCCAGAACGCCGGATGCTCGCTCGCCGCCCACTCGCCGCGCCCGCGGCCGTAGTGCGCGACCGCGAGATAGCGGAGCAGCGCCGAGGCGAAGAACCCGTCGAGGAACTCGTCGCTCCAGCGCACCGACGTCTCCGTGGTGCCGCGCACGACGTTGTAGCCGCGCGCGAGCCCGGCCGCGCCGAGCGCTCCGAATAGCCCGCCGGTCAGCAGTCCCGCCCCGAACGTCAAGCCGCCCGCCGCGAGATCGGCCGCAAGTCCGGTGAGCGCGCCCGAGACAAGGCCGCCCAGCATCGCCGCCTTGCCCTCGCTCACGTGCGCGGCGACCGCGAAGTCGCCGGCGAGCCGCGCGAGCACCTCGGCCGACGCGCGGCCCTCGAGGCCGTGGATCTCGATCAGGCGATCCGTAGTCCCGCGGATGTCGGCGTCGAGGCGCTCGGCGAGGCGCGCCGCGGCGCGGTCCTTCGGCCCCGGCTCGCCGTCGCGGGCGAGCAGCTCGCGGAGCTGCCCGCGCAGGCCCTGGGCGTCGATCGGCTCGCGGTCGCACGCCGCGCGCGCGAGATGGGCGGCGAGCGCCTCGATCGACGCCTCGAACGCGGCCATCCGACGCGCCTGCCACGCCGCGCCGAGCCGCTCGAGCGCCGGGCGCTTCGCCGCCGGCAGCGCCGCGCCGACCGCGCGCAGCAACACCATCTCCTGCACCCAGCAGCGGGCGAAGGCGTCGAGCGCCAGGACGTCGCGCACGAAGCCGTACCGCGCGAGGTGCGTCCGCCAGCGCGCCTCCTCGGCCTGCTCGACCGCGCGCGGGCGCGGCTCGCCGGCCTGGTTGAGCAGCGCGATCGCCGGCTTGCCGATCCACTCGAGGATCCGCATCTCCGGCTCGACGTAGCCCGCGTCGCCGGGATCCTCGGCCGCGCTGACGAGGTAGAGGACCACGTCGGCGTGCTCGCGGACGTTGCGCACCGCCTGCTGGCTCGACCAGAACGGGCGGTCGCGCCACCGGTCCCACACCGCGCTCAGGAACCAGCCGATCGGGTTGCCCGACTGCGCGAGGCGCTTCGCTAGCCGCGCGCTGTCGCCGAATCCCGGCGTGTCCCACAGCCGCAGGACGTCGCCCTCCGGCGTCTCGATCATCGCGTGCGGCTCGGCGGTGGCGGTCACGTGCGGCGCGTCGCGCACCTCGCCGACGTTGCGCTCGAGCAGCGTGCGCGCGAGGGTGGTCTTGCCGACGTTGGTGTGCGAGATGAGGCTGAGGTTGATCTCGCGGTCACCGCTCATGCGCGTGCCTCCGGCTGCAGGCTCCGCTCGATCGCGGCGTCCACGACGGCGTGGTCGGGCGCCTCGAGGTCGACGAACACCGGTTCGCGCCCGCGCGCGGCGAAGAGGTCCCGCCACGCCGCCCGCCGCTCCTCCAGCCGGGCCGGCTGTTGCGCGAAGCGCTTGCGGAACCCCGACTCGTCGACGATCGCGACGACCGGCGTTGCCCGGCCGGCGAGCGCAGCGACGGCCGCGAGGAACGCGCCGTGATTCTCGGGCTCGGGGGTCGCGGCGAGCGCGAACACGATCGCGACGAGCGCGTGCGGGCCCGCGGGCACCAGCCCTTCGGGCAGCGCGTCCTCGCCGCCCCACGAGATGCCCGGCGCGACGCTCACGTCCGCGTGCGGGCCGAAGAGGCGGGCGGTGATCGCCTGGAGCCCGAGCACCGCCTGCGGCGCGAGCTGGTAGCTGTAGGGCACCACGCGCACCCGCGCCGGCTCCCGACGGAGCTGCCGGGTCAGCCGCGCGAAGTACGGGTCGTCGAGCGCGAGCGGGAAGTGCGCCGCGAGCCGGCGCTCGCCGAGCCAGGTCCCCAGGCCGAGGAGGAAACGCGGGGCGAGCACGACGAGCGCAACCGTCGCGGCGTACAGGTGGATCCACGGCGCCGCGTTCTCGCCTGCCCCGCCCGCGCCGAGATGCATCGCCTCGAGCCGCGGCACGTCGGCGACCGGGATCCCTGTCAGCGCGCTCGCGGGGCCGAGCACGAACGCGAGCAGGGTATGCACCGCCTCCGCGCTGATGAACGTGCTCTCCCAACCGGCGCGGTACTCGAGCACCAGGCCGCGGACGTACATCCCGGCGATCGCGCCGAGCGCGAGCGCGAACGCGGCGGTGTGGAGCGAGCGCCCGACGCGGGCTGCGACGAGCGGCGCGGTCGCGCGCGCCCACTCGGTGAAGAAGACCCCGAGCACCGTGGACACCGCCGCATCCTGGACGACGGGCTCGCGCGGGACCGCGCGCCCGAGCCGTGCGACCGCGCGCGCGACCGGGCCGAGCTCGCGCCCGCGCGCGGAGACGAGCCCCCAGACGCCGCGCACGGCGATGAGCGCGTACACCACGACGTTCCACGCGAGGAGCGCGAGGAGCGGGAAGGCGAGGACGTTGACGCGCTGCGACGGTCCGAGCTGATCGGCGGCGATCCCGAGCGCGAACGCGGCGACCGCGAGCACCGGCACGATCCACGACCGCCAGCTGACCGCCCGGAGCGCGCGGACAAAGGCCGGGTGCCGGGTCCGCAGGCGCTCGAGCGCGAGTGACGCGCGGCGCGCGATGAATGCGTCGGGCGCGGCGTCGCTGCCGGTGACCTCGCCCGCCGCGCGCGTGGCCCAGATCCGGTCCTCGTCGGACCAGACGGCACGGCCGGCGTCGGCAGTCTCGATCGCCCGGACGAGCACGGTTTCGCGCGCGGCGGCTTCGTTCATTCCAGCTCGTCGATGTTCCGCGGCCAGCTCTTGTGCAGGAGCCGCGAGAGCGCGCGGTCGGCGAGCACCCGCCCGCCGGTCTGGCACCGCGCACAGTAGTTCGTCTCGTTCTCAGCGTAGCGGATTCGCTGCACCGGCGCGCCGCAGACCGGGCACGGCTTCCCGAAGCGCCCGTGCACGGCCATCCCGTCGCGGAACGCGGTGACCTTCTCCGGAAACTCCGCGCCCGCGTCGCTGCGCAGCCGATCGGTCCAGTCCGTGAGCGTCGCGCGCGTCGCGTCGAACAGCCGGGCGACCGCCGCGTCGTCGAGCGTCGAGGTCATCCCGACCGGCGAGAGCCGCGCGCGGTGCAGGATCTCGTCGGAGTAGGCGTTGCCGATGCCGCTGAAGAGCCGTGGATCGGCGAGCGCGCGCTTGAGCGTGTGGTTCTCCGATCGCAGCCGCGCCGCGAAGGCGGCGAGGTCCGCCTCCAGCACCTCGAGTCCGCCCGCGTCGAACGCCCTGACCGCCGCCTCGCCCTGGACGAGGTGCAGCGACGCCCGGCGCTTCGTTCCCGCCTCGGTGAACGCGAGCGAGCCGTCGGCGAAGTCGAACACCGCGAGCGTGATCCGCCCGGGCGGCTTCGTGCCGGGCGAAAGCCAGCGCAGCCGCCCGGCGACCATGAGATGCAGGACGAGAAAGAGCTCGCCCTCGAGCGCGAGCACGATCCGCTTCCCCACCCGGCGCAAGGCGAGCGACGCGCTTGCCCTCGGCCGACGAGATCGGCGGCACCGCGGTGCGGAGGATGAACGGGGAAAGGAGGCGGACGCGCTCGAGCGTCCGCCCGATCACGCGCCGTTCGAGCGCCTCGATGTAGACGACTACATCGGGGAGCTCGGGCATGCGCTACACGTTGAAGCGGAAGTAGATGACGTCGCCGTCGCGGACGACGTACTCCTTGCCCTCGAGCCGCATCTTCCCGGCTTCCTTCGCCCCGAGCTCGCCCTTGCAGGCGACGTAGTCGTCGTACCCGATCACCTCGGCGCGGATGAAGCCGCGCTCGAAGTCGGTGTGGATCGCGCCGGCGGCCTGGGGCGCGGTCGCGCCGACGGTCACCGTCCACGCGCGCACCTCCTTCGGGCCGGCCGTGAAGAACGTCTGCAGGCCGAGCAGCGTGTAGCCGGCGCGGATGACCCGGTTCAGTCCGGGCTCCTCGAGCCCCATGTCGGCCAGAAACACGTGCTTGTCCTCGTCGCTCATGTCGGCGATCTCCGCCTCGAGCGCCGCGCAGATCGCGACCACGGGCGCGCCTTCGCCCCGTGCGTGCGCCTCGATCCGCGCCAGCAGCGGGTTGCCGGAGAATCCCTTGTCCGCGACGTTCGCCACGTACATCGTCGGCTTCATCGTCAGCAGGAAGAGCGGCCGGAGCACCGCGAGCTCCTCCTTCGAGAGATCGACCGTGCGTGCCGGCTTCGCCTCGTTCAGCACCGGCTGGACCTTCTCGAGCACCGCGACGAGGCGCTGCGCCTCCTTGTCGCCGCCGGAGCGGGCGACCTTCGCGTAGCGCGCGAGCTGCCGGTCGACGGTCGCGAGATCGGCGAGGGCGAGCTCGGTGTTGATCGTCTCGATGTCCGACACCGGGTCGACCTTGCCCGCGACGTGGACCACGTTGTCGTCCTCGAAGCAACGCACGACGTGGGCGATCGCATCGGTCTCGCGGATGTTGGCGAGGAACTGGTTGCCGAGCCCCTCGCCCTTCGAGGCGCCCGCCACCAGGCCCGCGATGTCGACGAACTCGACGGTCGCCGGGGTCACCTTCTGCGGCTTCGCGATCGCGGCGATCGCCGCGAGCCGCGGGTCCGGCACCTCGACGATGCCGACGTTCGGGTCGATGGTGCAGAACGGATAGTTCTCCGCTGCGATTCCCGCCTTGGTGAGGGCGTTGAAGAGGGTGGACTTGCCGACGTTCGGCAGGCCGACGATGCCGCAGCGCACGCTCATGGCGTCGCTCCGCCGGCCGGCGCGTCGGGCGGTGGCTTCTTCTTCGTGTGCAGTCTCATGGTCGCGGCTTGCAGGTCGCCCGCCAGGATCAGCGGCGCGACCTCGAGGCCGCGCTCGATCGACTCGTCGATCAGCGCGCGATCGTCGGGGGAAGGCGAGTTGAGGACGTAATCGGCGACGAGGTCCTTGTCGCCGGGGTGACCGATGCCGATCCGCAGCCGCCAGAACCCGTGCGTGCCGAGCTGTGCGGCGATGTCCTTCAGGCCGTTGTGGCCGGCCACGCCGCCGCCGAGCTTGAGCTTCACCGTGCCGGGCGGGAAGTCGAGCTCGTCGTGCGCGACGAGCACTTCGTCGGGCTGGATCTTGTAGAAGCGCGCGAGCGCGCCGACGGCTTTTCCGGAGAGGTTCATGTAGGTCTGCGGCATGACGAGCCAGATCTCGCCCGGCAGCCGCGCGGTCTGGGCGTGGTACCTCGGCTCGGCGCGGAAGCTCGCCCGCTCGCGCGCCGCGAGCCGCTCGGCGAACCAGAAGCCGGCGTTGTGGCGGTCGCGCTCGTGCTTGCGCCCGGGATTGCCCAGCCCCGCGATCAGTTTGATGGCCATTCGGCGCGCGCTACGGAGATGAGGGGAAGCCTGCGACGGCGCCGTTGCACAGCCCGCGCAAGGGTGCCGCGCGCGGGCGGTCCAAAAAGAACGCGGCGGTGCACCGCCGCGTCCCGTCGCTCGCGCGAGCGCCTTACTTCTTGTCGCCCTTCTCCGCCTTGGCCGGCTTCTCGGCCTTCTCGGCCTTCTCGCCCTTCGCCGGGGCGGCCGCTTCCGCGGTCTCCGGCACCTGCTTCACCGCCGGCACCTGCGACGCCGGGATGGCCTCGGCCGCGGCCGCGGCTTCTTCCTCCTCGGTCGGCACCGCCTTCGGCAGCGACGCGGACGCGACCACCGGGTTCTCGCCGCGATGGAGGACCGGCGTCACGCCGTTCGGAAAGACGAGCTCCTTCACGTGGATCGAGTGTCCGACCGTGATCTTCGAGAGGTCGACCTCGATGAAGCCGGGGAGATCGGCGGGCAGGCAGGTGATGTCGAGGCTGTTCAGCACGTGGTTGATCACTGCGCCCGCGTCCTTCACCGCGGGCGAGACCTCGGCGTGCACGAAGTGCAGCGGCACCCGCATGTGGATCTTCTGGTCCGCGTGTACGCGCTGGAAGTCGACGTGCTGCACCTGCGCCTTCCAGGGATGCATGTTGATCGCGCGCAGGAGCACCTGCTGCTTCTGGCCGTCGAGCTCGAGCATGATGATCGACGCGTGGAACGCCTCGCGCCGTGCCTGCAGGAAGAGCGCGTTGTGGTCGAGCTCGATCGTGAGCGGCGGCTCGGCGCCGCCGTAGAGGATGCCCGGGACCTTGCCGGCGTGGCGCAGACGGCGGCTCGCACCCGTTCCCTGCGCGGCGCGCTTGGTAGCGCTGAGTTCGATTTGCATGATGCACTCCAGTTGTTGTGGCCGGGCCCGCGACCAGGCACCGCCCGTTGCCACCGGAAGCAGAGCTGTCCCCTCGAAATCTCGCCTACTCCATGAACAGCGAGGACACCGAGTCCTCGTTCGAGATGCGCAGGATCGTCTCGGCGAGCAGCCCGGCCACCGAGAGCACCCGGATCTTCTTGCACGCCTGCCCGTCGGCGCGCAGCGGGATGGTGTCGGTGACGACCACCTCGTCGAGCGACGAATCGGCGATCCGCTGCACCGCGGCGCCCGAGAGCACCGCGTGGGTACAGTACGCCAGCACGCGCGTCGCGCCCTGTTCCTTCAGCGCGTCCGAGGCGCGGCACAGCGTGTTCGCGGTGTCGACGATGTCGTCCATGATCACGCAGGTGCGTCCCTCGACCTCGCCGATGATGTTCATCACCTCCGACACGTTCGGCCGCGGCCGGCGCTTGTCGATGATCGCGAGATCCGCCTCGAGCCGCTTCGCGAGCGCCCGCGCCCGCACCACCCCGCCGACGTCGGGCGACACCACGACCAGGTTCTCGTAGTTGTGCTTCCAGACCTCGCCGAGCAGCACCGGCGCGGCGTAGATGTTGTCCACCGGCACGTCGAAGAACCCCTGGATCTGGTCGGCATGCAGATCCATCGTCAGCACCCGGTCGACGCCGACCGCGGCGAGCATGTTGGCGACGAGCTTCGCGCTGATCGCGACCCGCGCCGAGCTCGGGCGGCGGTCCTGGCGCGCATAGCCGTAGTACGGCATCGCCGCGGTGATCCTGCCGGCGGAGGCGCGCCGCAGCGCGTCGACCATCACCAGCAGCTCCATCAGGTTGTCGTTGGTCGGCATGCAGGTCGACTGCAGCACGAACACGTCCTTCCCGCGCACGTTCTCGAGGATCTCGACCATCACCTCGCCGTCGGAGAACTTCCCGACGACCGCATGGCCGATCGGTATGTTCAGGCGCTTGACGACGTTGTGCGCGAGGAGCGGGTTCGCGTTCCCCGTGAACACCACCAGGTTCTCGTAGGCCATCGCCCCGCGCGCCCCGCAATCCTCAGAAACAACAACAGCCGCAAGCCCGCTTGCGGCTGCCGACCCTCGTCCGCCCGGCCCCTGCTACGCGACCAGGGTGTGGCTGGGGAGGAAGGATTCGAACCCTCGCATGGCGGAATCAAAATCCGCTGCCTTAACCAACTTGGCTACTCCCCAATCCGTCCTGCAACTATTCGGGAGCAAGCGGATGCCGGTCCAGTCCGCGGACCGCGACGCCGCGCCACGCCCCGGGAATCCTCGCTGCGACCGCGCGTGCCTCGCTCTCCGATCCGAACGCCGCGAACACGCTCGATCCCGAGCCGCTCATCCGCGCATCGCCGAACGCCTTCAGCCAGCGCAGCGCCTCGAGCGACTTGCGGGTAGCGCCGGCACGTCTCGGCTTCGAGATCGTTCGCGCCCAGCCCCGCGAAAAAGGCCGTAATTTTGAGCGGTTTCGTATTTCGTGTCAACGCGTTAGACGCGAAGATTTCGCGCGTCGAGACGGCGACTTGCGGGGTGATCACGACGTACCAAGCGGGCGCCAGATCGAGCGGGGTGAGGACCTCGCCGATGCCCTCGGCGAAGGCGTTCCGTCCGAGGAGAAAGAACGGCACGTCAGCGCCCAAGCCGAGCGCGAGCCGGGCGAGCTCGCTCCGCGGGAGGCCCGCGCCCCAGAGCTCGTTCAGCGCGATCAGCGTAGTCGCCGCATCGGAGCTCCCGCCGCCCAGCCCGCCGCCGATCGGGATCCGCTTCTCGACCCGTATTGTCACCCCCGCTGTCGCCCCGGCCGAAGTGCCGGCCGCGTCACGGAGCGCTCGGGCGGCGCGCACGACGAGATCCTCGTCCTCCGGCACGCCGGGAATGGGCATCGCAAGACGCACCTCGCCGTCGGCGCGCGGTGCGAATTCGAGCGCGTCGCAGAGGTCGATCAGCCGGAAGACCGTCTGCAGCAGGTGATAGCCGTCGTCGCGGCGACCGACGACGTGGAGGAAGAGGTTCAGCTTCGCCGGCGCCGGCCAGCGTCGTTCCCAGGGGTTCACGGCGGCGGGAGTTGCCATTCGTCGATCACCAGCCGGATGTCGAGATCGCCCCGGGTCAGGCGCACGCGTTTCGGCGGCCGCTCGTCGCCGCCGGAGTAGTCGATCAGCCAGCCGCGCTGGCGCAACTCGGCGAGCCGGTCGCCATCGTAGCGCGTCACCGCTTCCACGCCCCGTTCGGGCCGGCCCTGCACCCAGTCGGGCAATCCGCCGAGCGGCAGCGCATAGCCGAGCGCCTGCCGGGTGAGGCGCTCCGGATCGGCGGCGCTATACCGCTCGCCGTTCGCGGCGACGAGGGTGTAGACGCCGTCGCGGCGAGTGATCTCGGCCACGCCCTGGCCGAGCGGCGTCGAGAGGAGGAGCTCGTCGTCGGCGTCGCTGTGCCGCCACGTGAGCCGCCCGCTCGCCGCCTCGTCGCCGTAGCGTACCGCCACGCGCCCGACGAGCGAGAAGCTGCCGGGCGGAAGGGCTTCCGGGGGAACCGCCGCGCACGACGCGAGGAGGACGGCCGCACCGGCGAGCAGCGGGCCGCGGCAGGAGCGCATCACTCCGTCCGCACGGACCCGCCGGCCTATTGCTTGAACTTCTGGACGGTCTTGATCAGGACGTCGTTCGACGGCGTCTTCGCGAGCGCCTCGTCCCAGACCTTCTGCGCCTCGGCGCGCCGGCCGACCACCCACAGGACCTCGCCGAGGTGCGCGGCGATCTCCGCGTCCGGCCGCCCGGCGTACGCGCGCTGGAGCTCGGTCAGCGCCTCCGCGGTCTTGCCCTGGCGGTAGAGAACCCAGCCGAGGCTGTCGATGATGTAGTAGTCGTCGGGGGCGATCTTGAGCGCCTGGTCGATCAGCCCTTTCGCCTCGTCGAGCCGGACGTTGCGGTCGGCGAGCGAGTAGCCGAGCGCGTTGTAGGCGTGGGCGTGGTCCGGACGGAGCGCGATCACCTTGCGCAGGCTCGACTCGAGGATGTCCATGCGCTCGAGCTTCTCCGCGAGCATCGCGTGGTCGTAGAGAAGGTCGGGGTTGTTCGGCAGCTCGCCGAGGCCGACCTCGACGACCGCGAACGCCTCCTTCGGCTGGTTCGCGTCGCGCAGGAGCTGTGCCTCGGCGATGATGAGCTGCGCCCGCTGGTCGGTGTTGGTGGCGCTCACGTTCTGCAGGTACTTGCGCGCGCCGTCGAGGTTGCCCTGCTTCGACATCACCTGCGCGGTGCGGATCTGCGCCGGCATGAACTGGTCGCTCCGCGTCACCTCGCCGTACCACTGCAGCGCCTCCGGGAACCGCTTCTGCTCCTCGGTCACCTGGCCGAGGTAGAAGCGGACCGAGTTGCGGTCGGCGTAGCCGAGGTCGAGGAGCCGCTTCAGGTTCGCCTCGGCGCCCGGCCAGTCCTCGAGCTGCATCGACAGCACCGCGACCGCGAACACGACGTCGGTGCTGCCCGGATGGTCCTTGAGCAGCTGCTCGAACTGCCCCCGCGCCTCGGGGAAATTCTTCTCGGCGACCAGCGTGCGCGCATAGGCGAGGCGCACCTCGCGCGACTTCGGATGGGTCTTGAGATACCCCGCGAGGCGGTCGGCTGCGGCCGCGTTCGATGTCTTCTGCAGCAGCGACGCCTCGTACAGCACCGCCAGCTCCCAGTCGGGCTGCAGGCGCCCGGCCTCCCGGATCTCCTTGAGCGCGAGCTCGTCCTGGCCGGCGTTGGCGGCGGCCTGCGCGACCGCGAAGTGCGACTGCGCGAGGTCCGGGTAGGACTGCGCCAGGCGCTGCACCACGCGCAGGTTCGTCGCCTTGTCGGGATTGTTGGCGAGCAGGCCGTTCAGCTGCAGGAAGCCGTCGCCGCGATTCGCGCTCTGCGTCGCGAGCACCTTCTGCAGGTAGGGCTCGGCTTCGTCGAGACGGTTCGCGCGGATGAGGAGGCTCGAGGCGGTCGCGAGCGCGCGGCTGTTGCCGGGGCTCGACTCGGCCCAGACCTTGGCCGATTCGATCGCCGCCTCGGGCATGCGGGCGTGCAGCGCCATCTCGGTCGCGCGCTCGGCGACGCGCGGGTCGCGCGTGCGCTTCGCGAGATCGGCATAGGCCTGGGCCGAGAGCGCGAGGTTGCCGCGCTGGCCGGCGATTTCCGCGATCAGGAACTCGTACAGGACTTCGCCGGTCAGGTCCTGCTTCGGCAGGTCGGGCACCGGCTCGGCGGCGGCGCGGCGGCGACCCGCCGAGGCGATCGAGGGCGAGTCCTGGGCGGCCGTCGCTTGCGCCTCCTCCGACGGCGGCGGCGATGCGCACGCCGCAGCGAGGCACGCGGCCGCGGCGGCGAGGAGCCAACGCAAGGCGGCCGGAGCGAGGGGTCGAAGCAGTCTGGAAGGGGTCATCGGGGACTACGGCGAAACGCGATTGAAGGGGGCCAGTTTAGGTATATTTCCCTGGAGGGACAACCACAAAATCCCCGCTTCGCGGCGAGTGGATTCGATCGTCCCGCCGCGCGGTCACTCGCGCGGCGACAACTATGACCCCATTACCTGCCCGATAGTTGCACATGCCCGAGCTGCCCGAAGTCGAGATCACCCGGCGCGGCATCGAGCCGCACCTCGCCCGGCGCACGATCACCGCGGTCGTGGTCCGGAACCGCGCGCTGCGCTGGCCGGTGCCGCGCAATCTCGCCGCGCGGCTGGTGGGCCGCGAGATCCGCACCGTCGGGCGGCGCGCGAAGTATCTGCTGCTCGACTGCGGCACCGGCACGCTGATCGTGCACCTCGGCATGTCGGGCAGCCTGCGCATCGTGCCGCGCGACGAGCGGCCCGGCCCGTACGATCACTTCGATCTCGGCGTGGGCGACGTGTCGGTGAGGCTGCGCGATCCGCGCCGCTTCGGCGCCGTGCTCTGGACCGAGGGCGACCCCGCGCGACACCGCCTGCTCGCGCATCTCGGCGTCGAACCGCTCTCGGGTGCGTTCACCGGCGGCGTCCTGCACGCCGCAACGCGCGGGCGCCGGGCCGCGATCAAGCTCGCGCTCATGGATCACCGCCTGGTAGCGGGGGTCGGCAACATCTACGCGAACGAGAGCCTGTTCCGGGCCGGCATCCACCCCCGGACGCCCGCGCGACGGGTGTCGGCGGCGCGCTGCGAACGGCTCGCCGCCGAGGTCCGCGCGACGCTCGAAGACGCGATCGCCGCCGGCGGCAGCACCCTCCGGGACTTCGTGCAGTCGGACGGGTCGCCCGGCTACTTCCAGCAGCAGTACCACGTGTACGACCGGGCCGGCGAGGCCTGCCGGGCCTGCGGCGGACCGATCCGGCGGGTCGTCCAGGGCCAGCGGTCGACCTATTTCTGCCCGGTCTGCCAAAGTTAGACGTCGTTCTCCGGCGGTGATAAAGTAATCGCATCATGGACTTGGCGGGCACTCCTCAGATCGCAGCCGTGAGCCTGGTGAAGCGGTTCCAGGCCTACAGCGCATGGCGCGCCAACGTCGCGAGCCGGATCGGCGCCTACCGGCGCTGGCTGCAGGAGAACGAGCTCGCGGACGCCCAGACCGAGCTCCGGATCGGCAGCCTCCTCGAGCGCCTCGGCGAGGACAAGCTCACCATCGCCTTCGTCGCCGAGTTCTCGCGCGGCAAGAGCGAGCTGATCAACGCGATCTTCTTCGCCGACTACGGCCGTCGCCTGCTGCCGTCCTCGACCGGACGCACCACGATGTGCCCCACCGAGCTGCAGTGGGATGCGGCCCTGTCGCCGTGCATCCAGCTGCTGCCGATCGAGACGCGGGCGACCCACGCCACGACGAGCGAGTTCAAGCGGTTCCCCGACGAGTGGCACGTGATCCCGCTCGACGTCGCCGACGCGCAGGCGCTCGTCGAGGCGTTCCAGCAGGTGCGCGAGACCAAGCGCGTGCCGATCGAGGAGGCGAAGCACTACGGCCTCTTCGTCAACCACGATTCGAGCCAGGCTGCGGGCTTCGCCGCCGACGGCATGGTGGAGATCCCCTGCTGGCGGCACGCGGTGATCAACTTCCCGCACCCGCTGCTCGAGCAGGGCCTCGTCATCCTCGACACGCCGGGCCTGAACGCGATCGGCACCGAGCCCGAGCTGACGCTGAACCTGCTGCCCAATGCGCACGCGGTGCTGTTCATCCTCGCCGTCGACACCGGCGTGTCGAAGAGCGACGCCGAGGTGTGGAACGACTACATCGCCGCCGCGCCCGGCCGGCAGAAGGGGCGCTACGTCGTCGTGAACAAGATCGACACCCTGTGGGACGGCCTGCGCACCGAGGAGGACATCGACGCCGAGGTCAGCTCGCAGATGGCGTGGGTCGGCGACGTGCTGCGCGTGCCCGCCGACCAGGTGCTCGCGGTGTCGGCGCAGAAGGGCCTGGTGGCGAAGATCACCGACGACGCGATGCTGCTCGCGCGGAGCCGCCTGCCCGAGCTCGAGCACGCGCTGTCCACGCAGCTCATCCCGGGCAAGCAGTCGATCGTGCGCGAGACCACGCGCCACGAGATCGGCGATCTCCTCGTCAACACGCGCTCGATCCTCGAGGCGCGGCTCGCGGGCGTGCTCGAGCAGCTGGTCGAGCTGCGCAGCCTCCGCGGCAAGAACCTCGACGTGGTCGAGGAGATGATGCGCAAGGTGCGCGTCGAGAAGGGGGAGTTCGAGCAGGGTCTCGCACGCTTCCAGGCGACGCGCGGCGTGTTCTCGCAGCTCACCAACACGCTCTTCACCCACCTCGGGATGGATGCGCTGAACGAGCAGTCGCGCCGCACCCTCAAGGCGATGACCCGCAGCCGGTTCACGCCCAGCCTGCGCGGCGCGATGTCCGGGTACTTCGACGGCATCCGCGGCAAGCTCGAGCGCGCGGCCGGCGTCATCGCCGAGATCCAGACCATGATGGAGGCGATGTACCGCAAGTTCAGCGAAGAGCACGGCCTGCGACTCGCCGGACCGCAGCGCTTCTCGCTCTTCCGCTACCAGAAGGAGTTCGACCGGCTCGCGCGCAGCTACGACACCCAGTTCGACACGCTCGGCACCATGCTCACCAACGAGAAGCTGACGGTGATGCACCGGTTCTTCGAGACGCTGGCGAGCCAGGTGCGGCGCGTCTACCAGTACGCCAACAAGGAGGCGGAGACCTGGCTGCGCGCGGTGATGGCGCCGATGGAGATGCAGATCCGCGAGCACCAGCTGCAGCTGCGGCGCCGCCTCGAGTCGATCAAGCGCATCCACCACGCCACCGACACCCTCGAGGACCGGGTGAGCGAGCTCGAGCAGGTGGAAACGACGCTGATGCACCAGCTCGACAGCATCCACCATCTCGGTGCCGAGATCGAACGGGTGCTCGAGATGGAGCGCGCGCCGTCCTACGAGGACGACCGCGACACCCGGCGCGCCGCGGCGTAGCCGCGCGCGCCTAGCCGTTTTCCCTGGTCGGCTCCGAGGTAAGGCGAAGGTACTTCGCGTGCAGCGCCGCGCGGCTCTCGACATGGCCGGGGTCGAGCGGGATGCAGTCGACCGGGCAGACCTTCCGGCATTGCGGCGCGTCGAAGTGCCCGACGCACTCGGTGCATTTGCCCGGATCGATGACGTAGATCTCCGGCCCCTGCGAGATCGCCCCGTTCGGGCACTCCGGCTCGCAGACGTCGCAGTTGATGCAGGCGTCGGTGATCATCAGCGCCATGCGCGCCTTTAGCCTCCGAGCTGCGCGACCTTCGCCTGCAGCCGGGCGTGGATCAGCGGGTGCACGAACTTCGAGGTATCGCCGCCGAGAACGGCGATCTCCCGCACGATCGTCGCCGAGATGAACTGGTACTTCTCGTCCGGTGTCATGAATACGGTTTCGACATCGGGGATGAGCACCCGGTTCATGCCCGCCATCTGGAACTCGTACTCGAAGTCCGACACCGCGCGCAAGCCCCTGACGATGACGTTCGCCTGCTGCTGCTGGACGAAGTCGCGGAGCAGCCCGCTGAAGCCCTCGACCGAGATGTTCGGATAGGGCTTCAGCACCTCGCGCGCGACGTCGATGCGCTCGGCGAGCGTGAACAGCGGGCGCTTGCCGCGGCTGTCGGCGACGCCGACGACCACGGTGCCGAAGATCACGGCCGCGCGGCGGATGATGTCCTCATGCCCGCGGGTCAGCGGGTCGAACGTCCCCGGATAGACTGCCTTCATGCCTCGCCTCCCCACTCCATGAGCCGATGGTGAACGGCGCCCGCGCGCCCTTCGCGCGTCACCCGCCAACCGGGTCCGGCCGCGAACGCCGCATCGCTCTCGACGTACACGACCGCGCCGGGAGCGAGCGCCCCCGGCAGGCGCTCGAGCACCTTGACCGCGAGCCCGCTCGCATACGGCGGGTCGACGAACACCACGTCGAAACCGTGCGGCGGCGACGCGAGAAAGTGTAGCGCATCGCCCAGCACCAGCCTGAGTCGCTGTCCGGCACCGAGCGTCGCCCGCGGTCGCCTGGAGGCTCCGGTGCACGAGCCGCGAGGACTCCACCATGACCACTTCTGCCGCGCCGCGCGACAGCGCCTCGAAGCCCAGGGCGCCCGAGCCGGCGAAGAGATCGAGGCAGCGCCTGCCCGCGAGGTCCTGGCCGAGCCAGTTGAAGAGCCGTTCGCGGACGAAATCCGGCGTCGGCCGCAGGCTCGCGGCCGCCGGGAAGCGGATCACGCGGCTGCGCCACTCGCCGCCGATGATGCGGACGGCGTTACTTCCCTTCGTCCGCACCGACGACCACGGTGACGAAGCGCTCGGGCCGCACGTGCCGGGCGAAGGCGGCGCGGACATCGGCCGCGGTGACGCGCTCGATCTCGCGCGGGAAGTCCGCCAGCCAGGTCTCCGGGAGCCGGTAGAACCCGATGATCGCCCACTCGTTCAGCAGCTTCCGGTTCGAGTCGATCCGCAGCGGGAAGCCGCCGGCGAGGCTCGCCTTCGCGTCGGCGAGCTCCTGCTCGGTGGGGCCATTCGCCAGGAACTCGTCCACGACCACGCGCACGCGCGCGAGCGCCGCCTCGGCCTGGTCGCGGCGCGTCTGCAGGCCGACCTGGAACGGTCCGGGCCGCTCGAGCGGCAGGAAGTAGCTGTAGACGCTGTACGCGTAGCCGCGCTCGTCGCGGATGTCGCGCGTGAGCCGCGACACGAACCCGCCGCCGCCGAGCACGTAGTTGCCGACGAGCAGCGGGAAGTAGTCCGGATCCGTGCGCGCGAGCGCCGGGAGCCCGACGCGAACGTGCGCCTGCTGGGCGGAATGCGGCACGACGATGCGCTCGGCCCGCGGCGGCGGCACGACCGGCGGCACCGCGGCGCCGTCGCCGCGCGCCGGGAGCGCCGCGGTCACCTGCGCGGCGATCTCCCGCGCGAGCGTCCACCGACAGGTCGCCGAGGATCGTGACCACCACGCGATCGGCGCTGTAGTGGTCGCGATGGAAGCGCAGCACGTCCTCGCGTTCGATCGCCGACACGGTTTCCGCCGTCGCCACCCGGCCGTAGGGATGCCGGCCGTAGAGCCCGGCATAGAACCGCCGGTCGGCGAGCGGCCCGGGCTGGGCCTCGTCCTCGCGGAGGCTCGCGGCGAGGCGCGCGCGCTCGCGCTCGAACGCCGCCGGCGGAAACGCCGGTCGCTGCACCATCGCCGCAAAGCCGGCGATCGCACGGCGCAGCTCGGCGCCGCTCGACAGCGTGCGCAGCTGCATGCTCGCGCGGTCGCGGTCGATCGTGCCGCCGGGGATCGCGCCGACGTCGGCATACGCCGCCGCGAGCTCGTCCTCGGACAGGTCGGCGGCACCGGCGTTGAGGAGCGCGTGCGTCAGCGCGGCCGTGCCGGGCTTCGCCGGCGGGTCGTACGCCGACCCGGCGGCGAACTCGACCGCGATGTCGACCATCGGCACCGCGCGCGACTCGACGAACTGGACGCGCGCGCCGGACGGCGTCGTCCAGTGCCGGGCGGCCGGCTGGCCCTGGGCGAGCGCGACGGCCGGGATCAGCAGCCGCGCAGCGCGACCGCGGCGCGCGCGCCCATCAGTGCCGTCCCGCGCCGGGGCGAACCCGCGGCGTCGAGGGATTCACGGGCTGGGGATCCATGGGCTGCGGGTCGAGCGTCGCCACGGTGAGGGTGTCCTCGACCAGGTAGCGGCGCGCGGCGGCGCGCACCTCGTCCGCTGTAACCGCGCGCACCTGCTCGAGGATCCGGTCCGTGTCGCGGAACGACAGGCCGGCGGATTCGAGCATGCCGAGCTCGAGCGCCTGCGCGAACATCGAGTCGCGCTTGTAGACCTGGTTGGCGACGAACTGGATCTTCGCCCGCTCGAGCTCGGCCGGGGTGACGCCGTCGTCCGCGATCGCGGCGAGCTCGGCGCGGAGCGCCGTCTCGAGCTCGGCGACCGTCCGCCCCTGCGCCGGAACGCCGTCGAGCATCAGGACGCCGGGACCGCGCGCGTACGCGTCGTAGCTCGCACCGACCTCGTTCGCGATGCGCCGCTCGCGGACCAGGCGTCGTTTGAGCCGCGCCGAGTCGTTGCCGTCGAGCACTGCGGCGAGCACGGCGAGCGCATAGGGCTCGCGATCCTTGGCGACGTCGCGCAGCACCGGCGCCTTGTAGGCCATCAGCAGGTACGGCAGCTCCGCCGGTGCCTTCACCACCACCCGGCGGGCGCCCGCCTGGGCCGGCTCGTCCTGGGGCTTGCGCATGGGCAGCGACCGGGTGGGGACCGCGCCGTAGTGCGTCGCCGCGAGCTCGAACACGCGCTCCGCCGATACGTCGCCGACGACGACCAGGAATGCGTTGTTCGGCGCGTACCAGCGCGCGTACCAGTCGCGCACGTCGTCGGCGGTCATCGACTCGAGGTCGGTCATCCAGCCGACGACCGGCCGGCGGTAGGGATGGACCTGGAACGCCGCCGCCATCAGGCTCTCGTACACGAGCGAGCGCGGCCGGTCGTCGGTGCGCAGGCGCCGCTCCTCCTGGACGACCTTGATCTCGCGCGCGAACTCGTCCGGGATCACGACGAGGTTCGCCATGCGGTCGGCCTCGAGCTGCATCATGAGCTCGAGACGCGAGCGTTCGACCTGCTGGAAGTACACGGTGTAATCGTTGCTGGTGAAGGCGTTCTCGCGCCCGCCGGCGGCGGCGACGCGCCGGGAGAAATCGCCCGGCGCGACCGTCTTCGTACCCTTGAACATCATGTGCTCGAGCACGTGCGCGACGCCGGTGACGCCGTTCGTCTCGTCCATGCTGCCCACCCGGTACCAGACGAGATGCGCCACGGTCGGCGCGCGGCTGTCCTCCTTGACGATGACGCGCAAGCCGTTTGCCAGCGTCCGCTCGTAGGGGTTTGCGGCCGCGCAGCCGGCGGCAAGGACGAGCGAAACGAGGAGGAGACGGCGGGACATCGAGGGCGGTTTGCTAGAATCGCGCGCTATCTTAGCCCGTTCCCCGCAGTGCTCAACTTCCGCAAGCAACCGATCGTCCCCCGGCTCCTGGCTCGATCGGCTCAAGCGTGGTCTGAAGAAGACCGGCTCGCAGCTGAGCGGGCTCTTCGGCGGGACCAAGGTCGACGAGCAGCTCTTCGAGGACCTCGAGAGCGCGCTCATCTCCGCCGACGCCGGGCTCGACGCCACGCAAACGCTCATCGAGCGCCTGCGTGCGCGCGCGCGAAGAAGGAGCGGATCGAAACGCCGCAGGCGCTGAAGGAGGCGCTCGCGGTGGAGCTGGCGGCGCTCCTCGCGCCGCTCGAGCGGCCGTTCGCCGTCACCGGGCACAAGCCGTTCGTGATCATGGTCGCCGGGGTCAACGGCGCCGGCAAGACGACCTCGATCGGCAAGCTCGCCAAATGGCTGCAGGGCCAGAAGCTGTCGGTGCTGCTCGCCGCCGGCGACACCTTCCGCGCGGCCGCGCGCGAGCAGCTCGCCGTCTGGGGCGAGCGGAACGACGTGGCGGTGATCGCGCAGGAAGGCGGCGACCCGGCGGCGGTGATCTTCGACGCGATCCAGGCCGCGCGCGCCCGCGGCATCGACGTCGTGATCGCGGACACCGCCGGCAGGCTGCCGACCCAGCTCCACCTCATGGAGGAGCTGAGGAAGATCAAGCGCGTGATCGCGAAGGCGGAGCCCACCGCGCCGCACGCGGTGTGGGCCGTCCTCGACGCGAACACCGGGCAGAACGCGCTCGCGCAGGTGAAGGCGTTCGACGACGCGCTGGGGCTGACCGGCCTCGTCCTCACCAAGCTCGACGGCACGGCGAAGGGCGGCGTCGTCGCGGCGATCGCCGCGCAACGCCCGGTGCCGCTCGCGTTCATCGGCGTGGGCGAGGGCATCGACGACCTGCGCCCGTTCGCCGCCGGCGAGTTCGCGCGCGCGCTCGTCGACTGACTGCGCGTGCCGCTCGTCAGCTTCAACCGCGTCGGCAAACGCTACCCGGACGGCTACGAGGCGCTGCGCGACGCGAGCTTCGCGATCGAGGCCGGCGACTTCGCCTTTCTCACCGGGCATTCGGGGGCCGGCAAGACGACCGCGCTCAAGCTGATCCCCGCGATCGAGCGCGCGACCGCGGGCACGGTGCTCGTGAACGGCCAGAACGTGGGCGCGTTGCGCGCAGGCGGCGCTGCCGTTCCTGCGGCGCAGCCTGGGGCTGGTGTTCCAGGACCAGAAGCTGCTCCACGACCGGAACGTCTTCGAGAACGCGATGCTCCCGCTCCAGATCTGCGGCGAGCCGCCGCGGGAGGCGGCGCGCCGCGTCCGCGCGGCGCTCGACAAGGTCGGCCTGGCCGGGCGCGAGAAGGCGATGCCGGTGATGCTCTCCGGCGGCGAGCAGCAGCGGCTCTGCATCGCGCGGGCGGTGGTGAACCGGCCGGGAATCCTGCTCGCCGACGAGCCGACCGCGAACCTCGACAGCGCCGCCGCGGCGGAGGTCATGGAGATCTTCCGCGCGTTCAACCAGGTCGGCGTGACGGTGCTGGTCGCGAGCCACGACGCAGCGCTGGTCGATCGGTTCGGGACGCGCGCGGTGCGCCTCGACCACGGCCGTGTTCTAGCCGGATGAGCCTCGCCCGATGAGGCTCGCCACATGAGCCGCCGGCCGCCCCAAGGGCGAATCCGAGCGCGCCGCGCGAGGGTAGGCCAGTGAGCGCCTGGCTGCGCCATCACGGCCGGAGCCTCGCGGCGACGCTGCGCCGGCTCGCGCGGTCGCCGGGCGCAACGGCGCTCAACGTGCTCGCGATCGGCGTCGCGCTCGCGCTCCCGCTGGGCGCGTGGGTCGTGCTCGCGAACGCGCAACGCCTCGCCGGACACGCCGCCGGCGATCCGCAGCTCGCCGTGTTCATGGCGGCCGACGCGGCGCGCGCCGACGCGGCCCGGGTCGAGGCGGCGGTGGCGAGCGCGCCGGGCGTGCGGCGGCACCGGTTCGTGCCCAGGGACCAGGCGCTCGCCGAGCTGCGGCAAGCGGACGGCACGCGGGAGATCGCTGCGACGCTGGGCTCGAACCCGTTGCCCGACGCCGTAATCGTCGATCTCGCGCCCGGCAACGCCCCGGCCGCCGAACAGCTCGCGGCCGAGCTGCGGAGCGCTCCCGAAGGTCGCGCTCGTCCAGCTCGATGCGGTGTGGCTGCAGCGGCTCGACGCACTGCTCCGTCTCGGCGCCGCCGCCGTCGCGCTGCTCGCCGGCCTGCTCGCGGTCGGGATGATCGCGGTGACGTTCAACACCGTTCGCCTGCAGATCGTCACCCAGCAGGCCGAGATCGAAGTGAGCCGCCTGATCGGGGCGACGACGGGCTACATCCGACGGCCATTCGTCTGGCAGGGCGCGGTGATCGGCTTCGCCGGCGGGGTCGTGGCCCTCGGCCTGGTCGCCGGGAGCGTGTACGTCCTGAACGGCGAGGTCGCGCGGCTGGCTGCGACCTACGGCTCCGACTTCCGGCTGGCGCTGCCGTCGGCAGGGGATCTAGCCGCGCTGCCTGGGGTTCGCCGGCGCTTTGGGCTGGGTTGGCGCCTATCTGTCAGTGAGCAGACACTTATACGGAACCCAGGCCCAGTAGGCCTGTCTGAACGTCCTGTTCCAGCAGGCCGGCGGAAAGCCGAGTGAACTAGTCGGGGATTTAGCACTCTAAGATCAAGAGTGCTAAACTACGTTCCAAGGAGGTTCGAAGATATGACTCAAGCCTTCGCGCTGCCCATCCCCTCCGCCGTCGGAAGTCTGGATCACTACATCCAGACGGTGAACCGCTTCCCGCTTCTCACCGCGGAAGAGGAGCTACGGCTCGGCCGCAAGCTTCGCGACGAGGACGACCTCGACGCCGCGCGGCAGCTCGTGGTCTCGCACCTGCGCGTGGTCGTGGCGATCGCCCGCGGCTACCTCGGCTACGGCCTGCCGCACGCCGACCTCATCCAGGAAGGCAACATCGGCCTGATGAAGGCGGTCAAGCGCTTCGACCCGGAGCGCGGCGTCCGGCTCGTTTCGTTCGCGATCCATTGGATCAAGGCCGAGATGCACGAGTTCATTCTGCGCAACTGGCGTCTGGTGCGGATCGCGACCACCAAGGCCCAGCGCAAGCTGTTCTTCAACCTGCGCAGCATGAAGCCGGGGCTGGAACCGCTCACGCAGGACCAGATCTCCGACATCGCCAACACGCTGAACGTGAAGCCCGAGGAAGTCGCGGAGATGGAGATGCGGCTCTCCGGGCAGGAGCTGGCGCTCGAGCCCTCGGTCGACGACGACGAGGACACGTACGCGCCGATCGCCTACCTCGCGGACCCGCGGGACGAGCCCTCGGGGCTGGTCGAAGCCGCGGAAACCGAGCGGCTGCGCGCCGACGGGCTGGCAGCCGCGCTCGCGTCGCTCGACCCGCGGAGCCGCCGGATCATCGAGGCGCGCTGGCTGCGCGAGACGGACACCGCGACGCTGCACGACCTCGCCGCGGAATTCAACGTTTCGGCCGAGCGCATCCGCCAGATCGAGGCGAAGGCGATGCAGAGGATGCGCGGGCTGATCGGGGCCGACGCGCACTGACGAGACCTTCGCACGACGAGGCCTTCGTACCCCTTGGCCCTCGTACCGACGAACGCCCGGCGCCGCCGGGCGTTCTGCTTTCCGGGTTCAGCGCGCCTGCTCGAGCAGCAGCTTGATGTCGTGCGCGAGCGCGTCCGCCCCTTGCGCGTGCTTCGCGAAGAGCCGGAGCCTCCCGGAGGGGTCGTAGATGTAGAGCGCCGCAGTGTGATCGACCGAGTAGTTGGTCGGGCTCGAGCCGGGCACTTTCTTGTAGAACACCTTGAACTCCTTGGCGGTGCGCGCGGTCGCCTCCGCGTCGCCGTAGAGCCCGATGAAGGTGGGGTCGAACGCCGGGACGTACTTCGCCAGCAGCTCGGGCGTATCCCGCTCGGGGTCGACCGTCACGAACAGCACCTGCACCCGCTCGCCGTCCTTGCCCAGCTTCTCCTTCACCGCCTTCATCTCGACCAGCGTGGTCGGGCACACGTCCGGGCACTGCGTGAAGCCGAAGAACACCACCACGACCTTGCCCTGGAAATCGGTCAGCGTCCGCGGCTTCCCGGTGTGATCGGTGAGCTTGAGCTCGCGCCCGAAGTCGGCGCCGGTGACGTCGACGCTCTTGAACGAGGGCTTGCCGGGGCCGCAGCCGGCGAGCAAAGCCGCGGCGACCACCGCGCCGAGCAGCCCGACGAACCTATAGATAGTGGTCGACAAGCAGCGCGGCGAACAACGCCGCGAGATAGACGATCGAGTAGCGGAAGGTCCGCCGTGCGAGGGCATCGCTGTAGTCGACATAGATGCGCACCGCGTAGGCGATGAAGATGGCGCCGAGCACGACCGCCGCGCGCAAGATAGAGCCAGCCGCTCATCCCGTAGACGAACGGCATGATGCTCGCGGCGGCGAGGATCAGCGTGTAGAGCAGCACGTGCAGCTGGGTGAACTTGCGGCCATGCGTCACCGGCAGCATCGGCAGCCCGGCGCGGGCGTACTCCTCTGCGCGATAGAGCGCGAGCGACCAGAAATGCGGCGGCGTCCAGGCGAAGATGATGAGGAACAGCAGCAGCGCTTCCGGCGTGACCTGCCCGGTCACCGCCGCCCAGCCGAGCACCGGCGGCATCGCACCGGAAGCCCCGCCGATCACGATGTTCTGCGGCGTAAGCGGCTTGAGGATCACCGTGTAGAGGACGGCGTAGCCCACGAACGTCCCGAGCGTCAGCCACATCGTGAGCGGGTTCACGAACTTGTAGAGCAGCCACAGCCCGGCGCCGCCGACCACGCCGGCGAAGACCAGCGTCTGCAGCGACGACAGCTCTCCGCGCGGCAGCGGCCGGGCCCGGGTGCGGGCCATCACGGCGTCGATCTTCTGCTCGACGAGGCAGTTGACCGCGGCCGCGGCGCCGGCGACGAGCGCGATGCCGGCGGTCGCCGCGAGCAGGAGATCGAGCGGGATCCAGCTCCCCGCGGGCACCGCGAGGAACATGCCGATCACGGCGCAGAACACGATCAGCGAAACAACGCGCGGCTTGGTCAGCTCGAGAAACTGGCGCAGGCGGTGCGTGGTGACGTTAAGCGCGGTGGCGGTCATCGGGAGCGCGCCGGGACGGCGGGCGAAGCGAGCCGGAAGTTTATCACGTCGAATTCTCCCTACGCCGCGGCCGCGATGGCTCAACCGGTGCTCGAGTACTTCAGGAGCCGCCGCAGGTCCCCGATCATCCGCTTCGGATCGGCGTCCTTCGGAAACCGCAGCATCAGGTTTCCGCGCGGATCGATCAGATAGATGTGATCGCGCGCCTCGGCGCCGGGCAGCGCGGCGACGAGCTCGGGCGCGGTCCGTGCGACGACCGCGCCCTCGTAGAGCCGGGCGAGCTCGGCCGGCGGCACCCCCGCCCCGGAGACGAGCCACACACGCTCGATCCGGTCCGCGTTGTCGCCCTGCGCGAGGCGCGACTGGCGCATGTTGAAGAGCTTCGCCTGGCACGGTTGCCCGCACTCGGGCGCGTCCACCTGCAGCATGACCCACTTGCCCCTGAGGTCGGCAAGCGCGAACGCGCGCCCGTCGAGCCGCTCGAGGCGCACCGGCGGCACGGTCTTCGGTTCGAGGAGCTCGCCGTAGTTGGTGCGTCCGGCCGGCGGGAAGAGGAAGTACGCGATGAGCGCCGCGGCGAACGGGACCGCGCAGACGGCGAAGATCGCAGCCGCGACGAGCCGCCCGCGGCGGCGGCGGGCCGCCTCAAGCGCTTCGGGGGCGTCGCTTGGCGTTGAGGACGACATAGAGGACGACCGCCAGGATGGCGAGCGAAAACCACTGCAGCGCGTAGCTGCGGTGCCGGTCGGCGCCGCTGTCCGGCCGGTCCCATTCTCGGACGAGGCCGTCGCCGGCGTCGTTCGTCTGCTGGAGGACGAACGGCGCGAGCTCGAGCCCGGACCAGGCGCGATAGCGGTCGAGGACCAGGTGCTGCCAGACCGCATTGCGCGGCGTGTCGGCTGCGAGCTCGTAGACGCGCCCGGCCGGGACCACCGCGGTGCCGTCGACCGTTTGCGGCCCGCGGGGCACCGGGACCTGCGGCACCTCATCCCGCGTCCGGCCGGCCGCGACCCAGCCGCGGTTCACCAGCACGTGGATGTTGCCGCCGGCGATCCGGAGCGGCGTCACCACCTGGTAGCCGACGCGTCCGCGATGCACCTTGTTGTCGAGCAGGATGGCGAAGCGCTCGGCGTACTCGCCGCGCGCCGAGATCCGGCGCATCGCGACCGCGTCCCAACCGGCCGGCGCCGGCGGCAGCTTCAGCGGCGGCTCCGCGGCGCGCAGATCGAGTGTCGCCTGCAGGGACTCCTTCTCGGCGGCGCGGCGCGTCTGCCACAGCCCCAGCGCGACCGTCAGCGCGCAGAACGCGATCGTCGCGACGGTCACGACGAGCCCCGGCCGGAACTCCCAGCGCACGGTCATGGCTGCTCCGCGCCTGGCGAGCACCCGGGCGCTCGGCTAGACTGGGAACGTCCGTCCAGCGCCGGCGTCATGCGCATCCTCGTGTTCATCCTGATCGGCCTGATCCTGTTCTCGCTCGGATCGGCGCTCTTCTACCTCATCCGCGACCAGGGCAAGTCGACGAACACGGTGAAGATGCTCGCCATCCGCGTCGGACTGTCGATCGCCCTCTTCCTGATCCTGATCATCGGCCACAAGCTCGGGTTCATTACCGGGCAGACTCACCTAGCCGGCCTGTCCGGCGATTGCCTCGGCTATCGCCCAAGAAATGATGGGGAGCTTGCGCAAGGGCCGCTAAACAGGCGGCGCGAGGGTGCAGAGCGCGCCGCCGGTCCGTCGATCCACCGGTCAAAAAAATCGCCGCACCCGGCTACAGGTGCGGCGTCCCCAATGCACCCCTTGCGGGGCGCTCTCCTCCTCCTCGTTGTCGCTTTGCGGGCCGGTCGTCAGAGCCAGTAGACCAGCACGAACAAGAGCAGCCACACCACGTCGACGAAGTGCCAGTACCAGGACACGGCCTCGAACGCGAAGTGGTGGTCGGGCTTGAAGTGCCCGGCAATGCAGCGGAACAGGATCACCGTCAGCATGATCGCGCCCACGGTCACGTGGAAACCGTGGAAGCCGGTGAGCATGAAGAACGTCGAGCCGTAGATCCCCGAGGTGAGCTTCAGGTTGAGCTCGCTGTAGGCGTGGATGTACTCGTACGCCTGAAAGCCGAGGAACGTGAAGCCGAGCACGATCGTGAGGACGAGACCGAGGATGAGCTGGCCGCGGTTGTTCGCCTTCAGCGCCCAGTGCGCCCACGTGACGGTGACCCCGGACGAGAGCAGCAGCAGCGTGTTGAAGGCCGGGATGCCCCACGCGCCCATCGGCGAGAACGGATCGGAGGCGTTCGGTCCGGCCGTCGGCCACTGCGCCGAGAAGTCGGGCCACAGCAGCTTCTGCTCGAGGTCGCCGAGCCACGGCACGGAGAGCACCCGCGCGTAGAACAGCGCGCCGAAGAACGCCGCGAAGAACATCACCTCGGAGAAGATGAACCAGCCCATCCCCCACCGGAACGAGACGTCCACCTGGGCGTTGTACTTCCCGCCCTCCGACTCGTGGATCACCCTCCCGAACCAGCCGAACATCATGTAGACGAGCACCAGGAAACCCGCGAACACGGCCCACTTCCCGAACGGCATGCCGTTGAACCACGCCGTAGCGCCGGTAGCCATCAGGAACAGCGCGATCGACCCCACGACCGGCCAGCTCGACGGCTGGGGCACGTAGTAATGATCGGTCTTTGCGAGACTCATCTCCCTTCCCCTCTCTTCTCTCTTGATTGCCTAGCCTGCCGCCTGGCTGATCACGAAACGGACGATCACGACCAGTGTCGCGACGAAGAGCGCCGCGCCGATCAGCCCGGCGATGATCACCTGCGCCGGCGTCAGCCGCCTCACGTCGGCCTCGTGCTCGGCGCGCCGGCGGATGCCGAAGAACGACCAGAAGACCGTCTTCGCGACCTGCAGCGGTCCGGCGCGCTTCGGTGCTTCGCTCACGGCGGCGGTCTCCATGCGCCGGCTCAGCTGCGCTTGCCGCCTGCGCGGCTCGAGTCGGCGCTCCTGCCACGCCCGGCGACTTCGAAGAACGTGTACGACAGCGTGATCGTGTTGACGTCCGGCGGCAGCGCCGGATCGACCACGAACACGACCGGCATCTGCCGCACTTCGCCCGGCGCCAGCGTCTGCTGCCGGAAGCAGAAGCATTCCATTTTCTTGAAGTACTGCGCCGCGTGCTGCGGCCCGTAGCTCGGCACCGCCTGGCCGGTGACCGGCCGGTCGAGCGCGTTCCGGACCTCGTAGGTGATGGTCGCGAGCTCGCCCGGGTGGACCTGCACGCTGCGCGCCACGGGCTTGAAGTTCCAGGCGAGGTCGTGAGTGTTCGAGTCGAACTCGATCGTGACCGTACGCGCGGTGTCGACCTGGGTGTTCGCCGGGGGTGAGTCCGGGCGCAGCACGTTCCGGATACCCGCTATCTCGCAGATCTGCTCGTAGAACGGCACCAGCGCGAAGCCGAACGCGAACATGCCCGCCGCCACGACCAGCAGCTTCTTCAGCAGCCGGCGGTTCGCCGCGGCGAGGTCGGTCGTCTCGGTCACCGCAGGATCCAGTACTTCAGCATGATGCCGAAGAAGAATATGGCGACGATCGACGCGAGCACGAGCGCGGTCTTCGCCTTGTCGGAGAGCGCCATCGCGCGCGCACCTAGCGAACCGCCGGCGGCGTCTCGAAGCTGTGGTACGGCGCCGGCGACGGCAGGTGCGTCCACTCGAGCGTGTCCGCGCCCTCCCACGGGTTCGCCGGGGCCTTCGCGCCCTGCGCGAACACGGTGCACTTCAGCACGACGTAGAAGAAGATGAGCTGCGAGAACCCGAAGCCGAACGCGCCGATCGACGCGACCAGGTTGTAATCGGCGAACTGCAGCGCGTAGTCGGGGATCCGCCGCGGCATGCCGGCGAGCCCGAGGAAGTGCATCGGGAAGAACGTGACGTTGAAGAACACGAGGCTCAGCCAGAAGTGCCACTTGCCGAGCGTCTCGTCGTACATCCGCCCGCTCCACTTCGGCAGCCAGAAGTACACCCCGCCGAAGATCGCGAACAGGGACCCCGCGACCAGCACGTAGTGGAAGTGCGCCACGACGTAGTAGGTGTCCTGGAGCTGGATGTCGACCGGCATGATCGCGAGGATCAGCCCGGTGAAGCCGCCCATCGTGAACACGAACAGGAAGCCGATCGCCCACAGCATCGGCGTCTCGAAGGTCATCGAGCCCTTCCACATCGTGGCGAGCCAGTTGAAGACCTTCACGCCGGTCGGGACCGCGATCAGCACCGTCGCGTACATGAAGAACAGGAGCCCCGCCGCCGGCATCCCGACGGTGAACATGTGGTGCGCCCAGACGATGAACGACAGGATCGCGATCGACGCCGTCGCGTACACCATCGACGAGTAGCCGAACAGGGGCTTGCGCGCGAACGCCGGCAGGATCTGCGACACGATCCCGAACGCCGGCAGGATCATGATGTAGACCTCGGGGTGGCCGAAGAACCAGAAGATGTGCTGGTACATCACCGGGTCGCCGCCGCCGGCGGCGTTGAAGAACGAGGTGCCGAAATGCCGGTCGGTGAGCGTCATCGTGACCGCGCCGGCGAGCACCGGCATCACCGCGATCAGGAGGTAGGCCGTGATCAGCCACGTCCATACGAACAGCGGCATCTTCATCAGCGTCATGCCCGGCGCGCGCATGTTGAGGATCGTGGTGATGATGTTGATCGACCCCATGATCGAGGACGCGCCCATGATGTGGAGCGCGAAGATCGCGAGGTCCATGCCCGGGCCCATCTGCACCGTAAGCGGCGCGTAGAGCGTCCAGCCGGCGCCGGTCGCGCCGCCGGGCACGAAGAACGAGATCACGAGCAGCGACGCCGCGAACGGCAGCAGCCAGAAGCTCCAGTTGTTCATGCGCGCGAACGCCATGTCGGGCGCGCCGATCATCATCGGCACCTGCCAGTTCGCGAAGCCCACGAACGCCGGCATGATCGCGCCGAACACCATGATGACGCCGTGCATCGTGGTGAGCTGGTTGAAGAACTCGGGGTTCCAGACCTGCAGCCCGGGCATGAAGAGCTCGGCGCGGATGCCGAGCGCGAGCACGCCGCCGAGCAGGAACATGATCCCGCTGAACCACAGGTACAGCGTGCCGATGTCCTTGTGGTTGGTGGTCGAGACCCAGCGCATGATCCCGCCAGGGTGGTGGGCGTGGTCGCCGTGGTGATCCCCGTGCCCGTGGTCGTCGTGGACTACTGCGCTCATTGGCGTTGCTCCTGCATCCGTGTTCGTTACTTGCGGGCCGACTTGATGTCGGCCGGCTGAACCAGGCTCTCGCCCGCCTTGTTGGTCCAGGCGTTTCGCGTGTAGGTGATGACGGCGGCGATCTCGACGTCCGAGAGCTGCTTGCCGAACGGCTGCATCGCGGTGCCCTGCTTGCCGTTCAGCACCATCGCGATCTGCTCGGCCTTGGGCCCGTTCACCATCTTCGAGCCGGCGAGCGCCGGGAACGCGTTCGGGACGCCCATGCCGTTCGCCTGGTGACAGGCGACGCAGTTCGCCGCGTACACCTTCTCGCCGCGCGCGCGCAGCTCGGCGAGGTCCCAGGTCTTGGCGGGATCGTCGGCGGCGGCCGAAAGCTTCTTCTTCTGCTCGCCGACCCAGGCGGAGTACTTCTCCGCCGACACCACCTCGACCACGATCGGCATGAAGCCGTGGTCCTTGCCGCAAAGCTCCGCGCACTGGCCGCGATAGATCCCTTCCTTCTCGGCCTTGAACCAGGTGTCGCGGATGAAGCCGGGGATCGCGTCCTGCTTCACGCCGAACGCCGGCACCCACCAGGCGTGAATCACGTCGCCCGCCGTAGTGAGGATGCGGATCTTCTTGCCGACCGGCACCACCAGGTGCTGGTCGACCTCGAGCAGGTAGTTGTCGCCCTTCGGCTGGCGGTTGTAGACCTGCTCGGAGGGCGTCGAAAGGTTCGAGTACAGCGCGATCCCCTCGCCTTCCCCCTTCAGGTAGTCATAGCCCCACTTCCACTGGTAGCCGGTCGCCTTGATGGTCACGTCGGGGTTCGAAGTGTCCTTGAGCGCGAGCACGCTCTTGGTCGCCGGCCAGGCCATGCCGATCAGGATGAAGAACGGGACGATCGTCCAGATGATCTCGACGGTGGTGTTCTCGTGGAACGGCACCGCCTTGTGGCCGATCGATTTGCGGTGCGCGTAGATCGAGTAGAACATCACTCCGAACACGACCACGAAGATCACCGCGCAGATCCACGAGCATCAGCAGATGCAGGTCGTAGATCTCGCGCGCGACCGGCGTGACCGGCGTCTGGAAGTTGTGCCGGGCGGTGTCGGCCGCCGTGGCGATCCCCGCATTGAAGGCCAGCCACAGCGCCGCCGCCCCGGCGGCCAGTCTCGACATCGTGCTCATCGGCTCCCCGTTTGCAACTGAATTCTGGCTGTTCTCGCCTGCGCGAGCCGCCGGCGCACTTCCCGCGCGAGCCGCTCGCGGCCGGGCGCATCCAGGTGGCGCCCGATCTCGAGTTCCCTGCCCTGCGACCGCAGCGCGAGGCGCACTTCCCGCGGCGTCTCGCTCGTCTCGAGCCGCACCCACTGCGGGTTGAAGCGGTGCGTCGCCACCCGCCCACCGTCGTGCACCTCGACCACCAGCAGCCCCTCTTCGAGCGCGAGGCGCTCGTAGTCCGCTGCGTGCCGCCCGTTCAGGTAGAAGGCCGCGGCGAGCGCCGCGATCTCGACGCCGGCGAACGGCAGGATCGGCCACGCGCCGTAGAGCGCGAACGCGATGCCGATTGCGAACGCGAGGCCGGCGGTGAGCACGAGCAGCAGGGCAAGCGCCCGCGGCGATATGGAGCAGTTGCGCTTCACCGTGAGGCTGAAGCCGGACTCCGTCACGGCCGGATGGATGTCGTTGCGCGCTTCGTCCACGCCGCTCACCTCGCGCCCGTCGCGCGGCAGCGCGATAAGGCGCGCTAAGGTAGCACACGGCACCCCCGGCCAGCAAGCCGGACGCGGCGCGTAACGGCCCAGAATCAATCGGATTTTCGGCTCCGCGGCGCGCGATCAACGCGGATTATCGCGCGGCCGTCCGCGAGCTTGCGCGGGGCCGCCTTCCACGCGTGGCCGTAGACGATCTCGAACGTCGCCGGCACACGCCCGTCGCGCGCGACCGCGGCGTAGGCCGCGCGCATCCGCTCCCAGCGCGTTCGTCCGCCGAGGGTACGGCGCCGGCGATCGTGCGCGTTGCGTTGACCGGTCGCGCGCAGATCGCGAAACAGGTCGTCGGGGCGCGCATAGGTGACGGTCAGCAGGTCCATGTCCATGACCGGATCGGCGAACCCGGCCGCTACCAGCGCGTCGCCGAGGTCGTGCATGTCGACGAACGGGTGCACGTGCGGGGCCGTGTCGGCGGCGGCGAAAGCGGCGCGCAGCTCCTTCAGCGTATCCGGGCCATAGGTCGTGAACATCAGGAGGCCGCCGACCTCGAGGACGCGATGCCACTCGCGCAGCGTCACCGCGGGATCCGGCGCCCAGGCGAGCGCGAGGTTCGACCACAGCATCCCGCACGCGCCGCTCGCCAGCGGGAGCGCGTCCATGTCGCCACGGACGACGTGCTCGCGCGCGGCGCCGAACGCCGAGCGCAGCCGTGCGGTGAAGGACGGCGCCTCGCGCGCGCGCGGCGCGTGGGCGAAGTCGGCGAGGACGAGGTCGGCGCCCGGATAGCGCTCGCGGAGGAGCGCGACGCTCGCACCCGCCCCGGCGCCCACGTCGACGATCCGCGCGGGCGCATGCTTCACGAAGTCGAGCCGCGACGCCATCCGGCGCTCGACCTCGCGTGCGACCGGATCCTCGGCGCCGGCCGCGGCGCGCTCGAACCAGCGCCGCGCCGCGGCGCGGTCGAGCCAGGCGTCCCCGCCGCTCACGCTGCGGCGACGCCCGCGGCTTGCGGACGGAAGCTCATCTGTGGCGGTCCCGGGTCGGGCCAGTGTAGCGCACGCGCGTTGACCGTCCCGGCGCAGGTCGATAGCCTCGGCTCCATGGCGTTCGCCTGGCGCGATCTCCGCTCGACCCTCGCCCGGTCGGTGCTCGGGCAGGACTGCGTGCTCTGCGCCGCCGCGAGCGGCGCGCGGCTCCTCTGCGCCGCGTGCGCGGCCGATCTGCCGCAGGTCACCGAGGCCTGCCCGCAGTGCGCCGGGCCGAGCCCCGGCGGCGCCGTCTGCGGCGCGTGCACGACTCGCCCGCCGCCGTTCGACGCGACGATCGCGCCGTGGCGCTACGAGTTCCCGGTCGATCGCCTGGTGCTGGCGCTCAAGTTCGGGCGGCGGCTCGCGCTTGCGGAGCTCTTCGGCGCCGCGCTCGCCGACCGGGCGACCGGGCGGCGCGTCGATGCGCTCGTGCCGATGCCGCTCGGCCGCGCGCGACTGGCCGAGCGCGGCTTCAATCAGGCGCTGGAGATCGCGCGTCACCTCACGCGGTCCACCGGTCTCGCGCTCGCCCCCGGTCTCGCGCACCGCGTGCGCGACACCGCGCCGCAGACCGGTCTGCCGCACGACGAGCGCGCGGCGAACGTACGCGGTGCGTTCGAGTGCGACGCGGACGCGGCCGGCCGTACCCTGGCCGTGATCGACGACGTCATGACCACCGGCGCGAGCCTCGCGGAGCTGGCGCGGACGCTGAAGCGCGCCGGCGCCGCCCGCGTCGAGAACTGGGTCGTCGCACGGACCTGGCCCCGTACTTGATCCGCGTGTCTTGATCCGCGCGCCTGATTCCCGCATGTTCGACGTCGTCCTCTACCAGCCCGAGATCCCGCCGAACACCGGCAACGTGCTGCGCCTCTGCGCGAACACCGGCTGCCGGCTCCACCTCGTGAAACCGCTCGGCTTTCTCCTCACCGACCGCGCACTCGCGCGCGCGGGCCTCGACTACGACGACATCCGGTCGGCGGTCGTTCACGACGACTGGGACGCGGCCCTCGTGCGATTCGCGGGACGGCGGCTCTTCGCGTTCTCGACGCACGCTTCGGGGCGCTACGCCGACGTCCGCTTCGCTGCGGACGACGTGTTCGTCTTCGGACCCGAAACCCGTGGCCTGCCGCAGGCCGTCCTGGACGCGATCGCGCCGGCGCAGCGACTGCGCCTGCCGATGGTCGCGGGCAGCCGCAGCGTAAACCTGTCCAACGCCGTCGCAGTCGTCGTGTACGAAGCGTGGCGCCAGCTCGGGTTCGCTGGCGCCGTGCCGTCCGGAAGCCGGGTATCATGATTTCCGCCGGCTCCCGCCCGGCATTCCCGACTAACAAGTCCCAAGGAGGGCATCATGGCCAAGAAGAAAGGCGCCGAAGGCGTCTATCGCGTGATCGACGTCATCGGCACGAGCAAGAACTCGTGGGAGGACGCGGCCAAGAGCGCCGTCGGCACCGCCGCCAAGTCGCTCCGCGACCTGCGGATCGCCGAGGTCACGAAAATGGACATGAAGTGCCAGGGCGGGAAGGTGGTCGCCTACCGCGTCCGGGTGCAGCTCTCGTTCAAGTACGAGGACTGAGCCGGGCGGACTGGACCGGCCGGAGCGGGTCGGCCGCCCGCTCCCGCTAGCTTTCGCTGCGCGGGTCGCGGCCGAGCAGCTGCTCGACCGCGTCGGCCGGCGCGCGCCCCTCGAACAGCACCGCGCAGACCTCGCGCGTGATCGGCATGTCGACCGCGAGCTCGCGCGCGAGCCGGTCGACTTCGCGCGCGGTGTAGACGCCCTCGGCGACATGGCCGAGCTGCGCGAGGATCGCCGCCAGCCGTTCGCCGCGCCCGAGCGCAAGACCGACCCGGCGGTTGCGCGAGAGATCGCCGGTGCAGGTGAGGATCAGGTCGCCCGCGCCGGCGAGGCCCATGAAGGTCTCGGGGCGGCCGCCGAGGACCACGCCGAGCCGCATCACCTCGGCGAGGCCGCGCGTGATGAGCGCGGCGCGGGCGTTCTGGCCGAGGCCGAGCCCGTCGGCGATGCCGGTCGCGATCGCCATCACGTTCTTGACCGCGCCGCCGACCTCCACGCCGGGCACGTCGTCCGAGAAATACACGCGCAGCCGCCGCTGGTGAAGCTCGCGGGCGAGCGCCTGCGCGAGCCCGGCGTCCGCGGCGGCCAGCGTGAGCGCGGTCGGCAGGCCGCGCGCCACCTCCAGCGCGAAGCTCGGCCCCGAGAGCGCGCCGCACGGCGCGTCGGCGGCGAGCACTTCGGCGACGACCTGGTGCGGCAGCTTCGCGCTCGCCTGCTCGAACCCCTTGCAGGCCCAGACGACGGGCAGCCGCTTGCCGGTGTCGCGCACCAGCTCGAGCGCACCGCGGAGGCCGGCGGTCGGCGTCGCCACGATCACGAGATCCCCGGCACGGATGGCCGCGGGTGCATCGTCCGCGACCGCGACGGCAGCCGGCAGGGGGACTTCGCGGAGATACCGGCTGCGCCGGTCGCCGGCGAGCTCGGCGCGCTGCGCCGGATCGCGCGCCCAGAGCGTCACGGCGTGGCGCTCGCTCAACGCGATCCCGAGCGCCGTACCCCACGCCCCTGCGCCGAGAATCGTGATGTTCACGGCGCCGGCCCGGTCGGCTACAGCCCCCAGACCGCGCCGATGCGCACGTACCCGGTCGCGCCGTCGGCGTGGCGCACGCGCGCCCAGCCGGTCTGGCCGGGCTCGAGGAGCTCCAGCACGACGCCGGCCTGCGCCTGGAACGCGAGGGGCGCCGTGACCTCGGGTCGCTGCCGGATGTCCGCCACCGGCGCGTTGACGAATACGGTGCGCCGCGCGACGAGCGCCTTGCCTTCGATCCAGGACAGGCCGCCAAAGGGGTCGCGGACCTTGACCCAGGCGCCGTCGCTGGCGATCACTTCCACCGGCAGGTTGCGCCCGGCGACGTACAGCTTCGTGGCCTTGACCGACGGCGCGTCGTACAGGATCGCCGCGGCCTCGCCGACCGACCTGAACTCGGCGTGCGCCGCTACGGGCAGCGCGAACGCGAGCACGAGGGCGGCGGTACGCCTGGCGGCGGCACGCATCAGTGCGCGATCTCGATGCGCGGCCCCGCGCCCGCGCTCTGCGCCTGCTGGCGCGCCGCGTACATCGCCTCGAAGTTCATCGGCGCGAGGTGAACCGCCGGGAACCCGGCGCGCGCGATCAGGTCCGCGACCGTCTCGCGGGCATAGGGGAAGAGGATGTTCGCGCAGGCGATGCCGAGGATCGGCTCGAGGTCGGCCTCGGGCACGTTGCGGATCTGGAAGATGCCCGCCTGCGCCACCTCGACGAGGAAGCAGGTCTTGTCGCCGGCTTTCGCGGTGACGGTGATGGTCACCACCGACTCGTAGAGGCCGTCGGCCGCACGCGTCGCGGCGGTCGCGAGCTGGACCTCCAGCTGCGGCTGCGCCGGCTCGAGGAAGATCTGCGGTGCATGCGGCGCCTCGAGCGAGGCGTCCTTGACGTAGATCTTCTCGATGTTGAAGACGGGCTGCTGGTCGCTCACGGGCGCTCCTCGGTGGTTGTGCGGTCCGGCGCCGGAGCGCCGGAGGAAATCATGTGGCGGCGAGCAGCGGATCGAGCTTGCCCGCCCGGTCGAGCGCGTGGAGATCGTCGCAGCCGCCGACGTGCGTGTCACCGATGTAGATCTGCGGCACGGTGCGCCGCCCGGTCTTCGCCTGCAGCTCGGCGCGCCCCTTGGCGTCGAGCACGACGTCGATCAGCTCGATCTCGACGACGCCCTTCTGGCGCAGCAGCGCTTCGGCGCGGCGGCAGAACGGACACCAGTCCGTCTGATACATCCGCACCTTGACCACTCACTTCTCCGTCGGCAGACCGGCCTGACGCCACGCCGCGATGCCGCCGGAGAGGTTCACCACGTTCGTGAAGCCCTGCTTGCGCAGCAGGCTGGCGGCCGAACCGGCCCGGTTGCCGACGGCGCAGGAGACGATGACCGGTTTCTCCTTGTACCGCTCGATCTCCTTCAGGCGGCTGCTCGAGCTCGCCGAGCGGGATGTTGCGCGCGCTCAGGATGTGGCCCTGGGCGAACTCGCCGGCGTCGCGCACGTCGAGCACGAGCGAGTCCTTCTTGTTCATCAGCATCGTCGCCTCGAGCGTGTTCACCGACGGACCGCCGGTGCCGCGCCGGACGAGCGGCCACACCAGCATCCCGCCGCTGACGAAAGCGATCGCGATGAGGAAGATGTTCTCGGTGACGAACTTGACGAGGAAGTCTGGCATCGAAGCCGCATATTATAGAATCGCCTAGCCGCACTGCAAAACAGCTTTCCGGGATGATCAAGCTCGTCCTCCTCCGCCACGGCGAGAGCGTCTGGAACCGGGAGAACCGCTTCACCGGCTGGACCGACGTCGGCCTGACGCCGCAGGGCGAGCAGGAGGCGCGCGAAGCGGGCCGGCTCCTGAAGGACGCCGGCTTCACGTTCGAGCTCGCCCACACCTCGGTCCTCAAGCGCGCGATCAAGACGCTCTGGCTCGCGCTCGAGGAGATGGATCTGATGTGGATCCCGGTTGCGCACTCGTGGCGGCTGAACGAACGCCACTACGGCGCGCTCCAGGGGCTCAACAAGGCCGAGATGGCGGCGAAGTTCGGCGAACGGCAGGTGCTCGAATGGCGCCGCAGCTACGACGTCCCGCCGCCGGCGCTCGCGCCCGACGACCCGCGGAGCGCGGTCGGCGATCCGCGCTACGGCGAGCTGAAGCCGGACGAGGTTCCGCTCACCGAATGCCTCAAGGACACCGTCGCGCGCTTCCTGCCGCTCTGGAACGGGACGATCGCGCCGGCGGTGCGCGACGGGCGCCGGGTGCTCATCGCCGCGCACGGCAACAGCCTGCGCGCCCTGGTGAAGCACCTCGACGGCGTGAGCGACGCCGACATCGTCGGCCTCAACATCCCGACCGGCGTGCCGCTCGTCTACGAGCTCGACGCGGGCCTGCGGCCGATCCGCCACTACTACCTGGGCGACCAGGCGGCCATCGCGGCGAAGGTCAACGCGGTCGCCGCGCAGGGAAAAGCCGCCACTTGAGGGTTACGGCCGCGCGCCTCGCCCTCGCGGCGCTCGCCGCGGCGGGCAGCGTCGCCGCACAAGCGCCGCGCGAGGAGGACCTGCGCGAGCTGCGCACCCGCATCGATCGCCTGAAGCAGGAGCTCGCGGCGTCCGAAGGCGCGCGCGCCGAGGCGGCCGACGAGCTGCGCGAGTCCGAGACCGCGATCTCGGAGGCCAACCGGCGGCTCGCGGAGCTCGCGCTCGAGCGGGAGCGCGTGCGCGGCGAGGCCGCACGGATCGCCGCCGATTCGGCGCGGCTCCGCGCCGACCTCGATCGGCGCCAGGCGACGCTCGGTCAGGTGCTCTACGCGCGCTACACCCAGGGCGAGCGGAGCCTTCCGCGGACGCTGCTCTCCGGCGACGATCCGCACGCGATCGGACGCCGGCTGGTGTACGAAAGCCACCTCGCGCGCGCTCAGGGCGACCTGATCGGGCGGGCGCGCGACGACCTCGCGCAGCTCGCGGCGCTGCAGGCGGCCGCACGCGAGCAGGTCGCGGCGCTCGCGTCGGTCGAAGCCCGCGCGCGAGCCGAGCGGGACACGCTGCGGGCGAAGGCCGCGGAGCGCCGGCAGGTGCTCGCCCGGATCGGCGACCGGGCCCGGAAGGCCCGCACCGACCTCGCCACCGCCCAACGGAACGAAGCCCGGCTCGCGCGGCTCGTCGAGGAGCTCGCCCGGGCGGTCCGCCCCCCGCCGCGACCGGGCGCCGCCCGGCCCGATCCGGGCGCCGGCGCGCCGGCGATCGGCCCCTTCGGCGCGCTCAAGGGGCGCCTCCGCGCGCCGGTGCAAGGGGAACTATCGGCCCGGTTTGGCGCTCAGATGCAGGCTGCGAGCCCGTCCCCGAAAGGCGTGTTCTTCCGGGCGCCCGAAGGCGGCGGGGTGCGGGCGGTGGCGGGGGGGCGAGTGGTCTTCGCCGACTGGATGCGGGGCTACGGCAACCTGCTGATCGTCGACCACGGGGACGACTACCTCAGCATCTACGGCAACAACGAGGCCGTATTGAAGCGGGTCGGTGACGCAGTTCACGCCGGGGACGTGGTCGCCACCGTGGGAGCGAGCGGCGGGAACGAATCCGCGGGTTTATACTTTGAGCTGAGGCATCAGGGCAAGGCGTTCGACCCGGTGCCGTGGATGCAATCGCGGTAGTCCGGTTCACGATGGTTCCATTCGGAGTGACGTTCATGGGCAGCAAATTCAAGCAGGCAGGCCTGGTGCTGGTCGGAGTACTGGCCGGGGTCATGCTCTCGCTCAACTTCTCCGCGGTCGCGCAACGCGAGGCCGCGAAGTTCCCGCTGCCGGTCGACGAGCTCCGCGCCTTCGCCGAGGTCTTCGGCTCGATCAAGGCGAACTACGTCGAGACGGTCGAGGACAAGAAGCTCATCACCGAGGCGATCAACGGCATGCTGACCGGCCTCGATCCGCACTCGGCCTACCTCGACCAGGAAGCGTTCAAGGAGCTGCAGGTCGGCACGCAGGGCGAGTTCGGCGGCCTCGGCATCGAGGTCGGCATGGAAGACGGCTTCGTGAAGGTGGTCTCGCCGATCGAGGACACGCCGGCGTTCCGCGCCGGGCTCAAGCCGGGCGACCTGATCATCAAGCTCGACGACACGCCCGTGAAGGGCATGAACCTGAACGACGCGGTCAAGCGCATGCGCGGCAAGCCGAAGAGCACCATCCGGCTCACGATCCTGCGCAAGGGCGACTCGAAGCCGTTCGAGGTCACGATCGTGCGCGACGTCATCCGCGTGCAGAGCGTGAAGTCGAAGATGCTCGAGCCCGGCTACGGCTACGTCCGCGTGTCCCAGTTCCAGGAGCACACCGGCGAAAACCTGGTGAAGCACATCAACGCGCTGTACAAGGACGGCCCGCTGAAAGGCTTCATCCTCGATCTCCGCAACGACCCGGGCGGCCTGCTGAACGGCGCGGTCGGGATCTCGGCCGCGTTCCTGCCGCCGAAAGCGACGGTGGTTTCGACCGACGGCCGCACCGAGGACGCGAAGCGCAAGTACGTCGCGAGCCCCGAGGACTATCTGCGCGGCACGCGCGACGACTATCTCCGCAGCCTGCCGGCGCAGATCAAGACGGTGCCGATGGTGGTGCTGGTGAACGGCGGCTCGGCGTCCGCGTCCGAGATCGTCGCCGGCGCGCTGCAGGACTACAAGCGCGCCACGGTCATCGGCACGCAGACGTTCGGCAAGGGTTCGGTGCAGACGATCATGCCGCTCGGCAACAACACCGCGATCAAGCTCACGACGGCGCGCTACTACACGCCGCACGGCCGCTCGATCCAGGCGAAGGGCATCACGCCGGACTTCGTCGTCGAGGAGCCCGGCTCGCCCGCGAGCCGGATCCGCGAGGCGGACCTCGACAAGCACCTCGTGAACGACAAGGACAAGACCGAAGCGCAGAAGAAGGAAGAGAAGGAGAAGGCCGAGAAGCAGGCCGCTCCGGCGTCCGATCCGAAGAACGACAAGCCGATCGAGCTCGGCGGCGCGGACGACTTCCAGCTCAAGCAGGCGGTGAACCACCTGAAGGGCCAGCCGGTCATCGCGAAGGCCGAGAAGCCCGACGAGCCGGCGAAGGCCGAGACGAAGAACTAAGGGCGCGCGACGGGACGACGAGGGCCGGCTCGAGCCGGCCCTTTTGCTTTCCGGGAGCGGAAATGAACGACGAGCAGCTCCTGCGCTATTCGCGGCACATCCTCCTGCCCGAGATCGGGGTCGAGGGGCAGGAGAAGCTGCTCGCCGCGCACGCGCTCGTGATCGGCGCCGGCGGGCTCGGCTCGCCGGCCGCCCTCTACCTCGCCTCCGCCGGGATCGGCACGATCACGCTTGCCGACGGCGACACCGTCGACCTCACCAACCTCCAGCGGCAGATCCTGCACACGACCGCATCGATCGGCCGGCCGAAGGTCGCGTCGGGCCGCGACACGCTGGCGAAGCTCAACCCGGAAGCGCGCGTCGTCGCGTTGCAGGAGCGCCTCGCGCCCGGCCGGCTCGACGCGCTCGTCGCCGCAGCCGACGTCGTCCTCGACTGCTCGGACAACTTCGCGACCCGCCACGCCGCCAACCGTGCGTGCGTGAAGCATCGCAAGCCGCTCGTCTCGGGGGCGGGCGTGCGCTTCGACGGCCAGATCAGCGTCTTCGACCTGCGGCGCGACGCGAGCCCCTGCTACAACTGCCTCTTTCCGGAGGACGCGCCGGCCGAGGAGGAGCGCTGCGCGGTGCTCGGCGTCTTCGCCCCGCTGGTCGGCATCATCGGCGCAACCCAGGCGGCCGAGGCGCTCAAGCTCCTCGCGGGCGCGGGCGACCCGCTCGTCGGACGCCTGCTGCTGCTCGACGCGCTGAAGATGGAGTGGCGGTCGATCCGGCTACAGCGCGACCCGGCCTGCGCGGTCTGCTCGCGCCGTTAGCCCTTCTCACCGCGCCGCGCCAGGCGCGCGGTCCTACCCGAGCAACGCCCACTGCCGCTCGAAGCCCTCGGCCGGCTTGCGCTTGAAGCCGCTCTTGGCGAACTGGTGCCAGCGGCCGACGACGTAGCAGAGGAGCACGTTCGCGTGCGGCGCGGCCGCATCCGCCCCGCCTTCGGCGCCCGCCGGGGCCTGGGTGGCGGCGACCCGCAGGCACTGCTTGAGAGTGGCCTCGAGCTTGTCGTGGAGCTGGTTGATCCGCGCCTGCAGCCGCGGATCCTCGTTGACGAGTGCATCGCCGATCAGGACGCGCGTCATCCCGGGGTTCTTCTCGGCGAAGCCGAGCAGCATCGCGAGGATCGCGTGCAGCTGCTTCGCGCCGTTCTCCTCCTCGCCGGTGATCTTGTTGATCAGTCCGAAGAGGCTCTCCTCGATGAACGCGATCAGGCCCTCGAACATCTGGGCCTTGCTGGCGAAATGGCGGTAGAGCGCCGCCTCCGAGACGTCCAGCTTCGCGGCGAGCGCCGCGGTCGTGATCTTCTCCCCCTTCGGATCCTGCAGCATCTCCGCCAGCGTCCGCAGGATCTGCAGCTTGCGCTCACCGGTTCTGGTCGCCATGGCGCTCTTCTCCCCTCCCCCGCCGCTTGCCGCAGGGGAAGTGGATTCTACCCTCGGGTGAGCGCTCGCTACCGAGGACCGCCCGCCGCGCTAGCACCCGTGCCGCGGGCTAGGAGCGCCCCGTGCGCACGCTCTGCCGCGGGCCCTCGGCAGCGCCGTACGACCGCCGCAGCCGTGCCAACCCGCCGCGGGAGCTCGCGGATCGAGACGACCCGCGCGTCGACATACCCCGGCGCGCGCGGTTGCCGGCTGACCCACACCGTCGCCATCCCGAGCCGCCGGGCGGCACGCAGGTTCACGAGCATGTCGTCCACCATCACTGCCTGCTCCGGGACCACCCCCTCGGTATGCAGGAGCAGCCTGAACCCCGCGAGATCCGGCTTCGGCCGATAGCGCGTGTGCTCGATCGTGTAGACCGCATCGAAAAAGCCCGTCAGTCCGAGGATGTCGAGCACCGCGTGCGCGTAGTGTGCGGGGGCGTTCGAGAAGACGAGCTTCCGCCCGGGGAGCTTGCGCAGCCCCAGGAGCGCAGCGCGGTCCGCCACGACCATCCGGCGCAGCTCGGGGAACTGGTGCGTGTGCCACAGGAAGTGATGCGGATCGGTGTCGTGGTGGCGCATCAGCCCGAGCAGCGTCGCGCCATAGCGCCGCCAGTACTGCTCGCGCAGCCCCGCGGCCTCCGCCTCGCCGACCGCGAGCTGCCGCTGCACGTACTCGGTCATGCTGCGGTTGATGTGCGGCATGATGTGCGGCGTCGCGTCGTGCAACGTGTTGTCGAGATCGAAGATCCAGGTCAGCATGGCTTGATCGTTCACGCTGCGAGGGGGCACACCCCCTCGCACACCCCGATATCAGGAAACGCGCCGCCTTACGGCGACGAGTTTCTTCTTACAATTCGCCGCATGCAGAAGAAGGCCCGCAGCCGGCGTCTGTCCCGCTACTACACGCTCGCGCGGCTCACGCATTCCGACACCGCGCGCGAGCGCGGCATCGACAACACCCCGCCGCCCGAGCTGGTCCCCAACCTCCGCCTGCTCGCCCGCGGGCTCGACCGGATCCGCCTGCTTCTCGGCCACCCGCTCGAGATCTCGAGCGGCTACCGCTCGCCCCCGCTCAACGCCGCGGTCGGCGGTGCGCGCAACTCGCAGCATGCGCAGGGCCTCGCCGCCGACTTCACCTGCCCGGGGTTCGGTCCGCCGCTCGCGATCGCGTGCGCCGTGCGCGCCTCCACGATCGCCTTCGATACCGTGATTCTCGAGTTCGACGAATGGATCCACGTGTCGTTCACCGCGACGCCGCGACGGCGGGTGCTGACGATCTACGATGCGAAGGAAGGGTATCTCGACGGCCTGCTCGACACCGAGCGGCGGCCCGTCCCCTAGCGGGAGCGAATCAGGGTGCCGACGCCTTCGTCGGTGAGGATCTCGAGCAGGAGCGCGTGCTCGACCCTGCCGTCGATGATGTGGACGCTCTTCACGCCGCCGCGCGCGGCGTCGAGCGCGGAAGCGATCTTCGGCAGCATGCCGCCCGACAGCGTGCCTTCGGCCACCAGCTCGTCGATCCGCTTCGGCGTGAGCCCGGTGAGGAGCTTGCCGTTCTTGTCCAGCACCCCGGGCGTGTTGGTGAGCAGCACCAGCTTCTCGGCCTTGAGCACCTCGGCGAGCTTGCCGGCGACGAGATCGGCATTGATGTTGTAGGACTCGCCGTTCTTGCCGACGCCGATCGGCGCGACGACCGGGATGAAACCGCTTTCCTCGAGCGCGGAGATCACGTCCGGGTCGATGGCGTCGATCTCGCCCACCTGCCCGATGTCGAGCTTCGCGCCCGGGTTGGCCTCGTCCGCTACCAGCAGCTTCTTGGCGCGGATGAGCGCGCCGTCCTTGCCGGTCAGGCCGACTGCCTTGCCGCCCACCTGGTTGATCAGCGTGACGATCTCCTTGTTCACCGTCCCGCCGAGGACCATCTCGACGACGTCCATCGTCTCGGCGTCGGTCACGCGCATGCCCTGCACGAACTCGCCCTTCTTGCCGAGCCGCCCGAGGACGCTCTCGATCTGCGGCCCGCCACCGTGGACCACGACCGGGTTCATGCCGACCAGCTTGAGCAGCACGACGTCGTGCGCGAAGCTCTTCTGCAGCGCGACCTCGGTCATCGCGTTGCCGCCGTACTTCACGACGATCGTCTTGCCGTGGAAGCGGCGGATGTAGGGCAGCGCCTCGGCGAGGATCTGCGCCTTCAGCGCGGCGGTTGCGGGAGCGACGGACATGCGGCCGATTCTACCTTGGCGCACCCCGGGCTCCGTACCCGGACTTCAGCGAGACGCCGGAGCAGCTCCTGGAGAAGTACCAGGGCCTGCACGGCTGACCGGCGGCACGCGACGAACCATTCGCTACTGCAGCGGGGGCTTCACCCGCGCCCGCCGGATGTAGATCACGTAATAGACGAGCGCCACGAGCACGCTCCCGCCGACGACGTTGCCGGCGATCACCGGCACGATGTTGCGCGCGAAATCGCCCCACCCGAGCGGCGCACCGAGCAGCATCGCGAGCGGGAAGAAGTACATGTTCGCGATCGAGTGCTCGAACCCTGCGGCGACGAAGGCGGTGATCGGGAAGACGATCGCGATCGCCTTGTCGGTGACGCTCCGTCCCGCGAGCGCCATCCATACCGCCATGCACACGAGGACGTTGCATAGCACCCCGCGGAAAAACGCCTCGGTGAGTGAGAGACCGGCCTTCGCCGTGGCGATCTTGATCGCCGTGTCGGCGACCGCGCCGCCGTTCAGGCCCGGATGGCCCGAGAGCCAGACCAAGAGCGCGAGCCCCGCCGCACCGACGAAATTGGTCGCACAGACCACGACCCAGTTCCGGAGCAGCTGGCGCGTGCTCACGCAGCCGTCCGCCCACGCCATCGCGAGCATGTTGTTGCCGGTGAAGAGCTCGGCGCCGGCCACCGTGACGAGGATCAGCCCGAGCGAGAACGCGAGTCCCCCGAGCAGGCGCGTCGCGGCGAAGCCGAGCGTGGGGTCGCTCGCAACCAGGGTGTACATGAGCGCGCCGAGCCCGATGAACGCTCCGGCAAGCATCCCGAGCATGGACACCGTGAGCAGCGGCATCTGCGCCTTGATGACGCAGAAGTCGTTGACCCGCCCCGCGATCTCCCGCGGGGAATATGCGTCGAGCCCGTAGATCTCCGCCACCGTCGTGCTCCGTTGAAGTTGACGGCCGCCATTCTGTCCGGCGGGGGGCGGCCGCCTTTGCGATTGATCAAGGAAGCCGCCGGGACGGGCGGTTCCCCCGACTAGAGGTTGCCGGCGACGATCGCACCCGCCCAGGCGGGCAGCGCGACCTTGAGCGGCGTACTCAGCCGTGCGTCGCTCACTGCTTCGGCTTGATGCCGAGCGCTTTGGCGAACGCGGCGAGATGGGCGGCCTGCTCGTCGATCGCGGCGGCGAACTCGGCCGGCGAGCCGGGACTGACGATCTGCCCGGTCGCGGTCAGGCGCTCCGCGATGCCCGGGTCGGCGACGACCGCCTTGACGTCGGCGGCGATGCGATCGCGCACCGCGTCCGTGATGCCGCTGCCGCGCGCCGCGACCAGCCCGACCAGGCCGTCGAAGTCGAGCTCGGGAAAGCCGGCTTCCGCGACGGTCGGGAGATCCGCGAGGGCCGGCGCGCGGCTGCGGTTCTGCACCGCGAGCAGTCGGATGCGGCCGGCCTGCGCCTGCGCTCGCATGATCGCGTACGCGCCCGAGTAGAACTGGATGCGTCCCTCGACGAGGTCGTTGAGCGCGCTCACCGCGTCGCGATACCGCACCTGCGCCATGTCGACGCCGGCGCCCTTGAGATAGCCGGCGACGATGATGTCGGTGACGCCGGTCACGGTCGTCCAGTTCAGCTTGCCGGGCTCCTCGCGCGCCATCGTCATCAGCTCCTTCAGCGACTGGACCCTGAGGGACGCCGGCGCCGCGATGCATACGACAGTGTTGGAGACGCGCGCGGCCGGCAGGAGGTCGTTCGGGTCGTAAGGGAGCTTGTCGAGCGTGTAGGGATGGCCCACGAACGAGGACGTCGGACCATAGAGGAGAACGTGGTCGTCGCGGGCGGACAGGACGGCGTTGATGGCGATCACGCCGTCCCCGCCGGGCCGATTCTCGACCACTACCGGCTGCCCCCACTGCCGGGCGAACCGGTCCGCCAGCAGCCGGCCACTGATGTCCGCACCCGAACCGGGCCCGAGGGGCACGACGAACCGGACCGTCCGCTGCGGCCAGGTCTGCGCGAGCGACGGCGTCGTCAGGAGCGCAAGCGCGGACGAGGCGATGGCAATAGCGAGGCGCGCGGCGAATACCTTCATGGCCAACTCCCCTGGCGGGCAGCGGCGGAGCATAGCAGCGGCGCGACCAACGAGTGTCGCGCGCCTCGCGCGTCTACAACCCCCCGCGGCATCTCGACGAGCTGGAGGTCCGGGTCGAGCCCAAGCCCGAGCTCGCTGAAGCGGGCCGCGCGGCGTGGGACCGTGCCGCGCACGAGCTCGAGCATCACATCAAATCCCGGCGTCGGCGTCACGGCGAAAGTCGTCGTGCTGCCGCCAGGCTCGATCGAGCGCTCGGCCGGCAAGGTGAAGCGCGTGATCGACCGCCGGTCGCGCTGACGCGCCGGCGGGGAGTCAGTGCTGCGACTGCTCGCGCAGGAACTGCTCGTTCGGACAGCCCGGCGGTACGCCCTTCTTGGCGGGGTCGGCGAGCCAGGCGTCACAGGCCTCCTGCCGGCCGCAGGTGAGGCAACGCCGCACCCCGATTGCTGCGCCGCGCAGCGTGAACTCGTCATCGGCGCGGGTGAAGTCGATGCCAAGCCGCCGCACGACCTCATGGAAGCGCGGCGCGCCGTCCGCTGCCATTGCGCCGGCAGCAACCCGCCACGAGTACCGCACCATCGCCGCGAAGAGGCCCAGGATGGTTGCGACCGCCAGGAAAGTGACCATCTCGTTCGTTGTGACCAAGGGTTCCATGTCCTCATCCTTCACAGATCGCTACGGTTTCATGCTGCGCGCATCGCCCGGACCGCGTCGTGATCCAGATCAAACCGCGTTGGCGCGGCCCGCTGCCAGGGTGACGGGGCCGCCCCGCGCGGTCACATCGGCGCGCCTTCCGCGCGTCGCATCAGCGTAACGGGCTGCGGCTTCGACTCGCACTCGTCGTAGGCGAGGCACTTCTCGCACACGGTGCCGGCGACGTCCTCGGTCAGGTTCGCCCGCCGCAGGCGTCGGAACGGCTCGCTGTGCCACGCCTCCATGAACGAGAGGGTGTTGAGGTCGCCCATGTTGAATGAACCGCCCGTCGTGGTCGAAGCAGCACGCCGAGATGTGGCCGTCGAAGGTGATGTGGCCTTCGGTGAAGAGCGACCAGCACGGCAGGGGCTTCCGGAGCGCGCCGACCCGGCCCTGGTTGCCGGCGGTCGGCCGGGTGCCTTTGGCGCCGCTCGTCAGACCCGCCTGGCCGTAGAGCGGCAGCCAGTAGTGCTCGTCGACGTACGGGAGGATGCCGGCAACGGCCTGCTCCATTCGCGTGTGCTGGTCCCCGTCGTAGAGGATGCTCGACGCGTACAGCCCGCAGCGGTGGCCGCTCGTGGCCTCGACCACGTCGCGGACCTCGCGCGCAGCGCGCAGGTTCTCGGTGATCTTCTTGAACGCCTGCGGGCGGACGCCGGTCACCTCGTGGAACTGGAACGCGTCGGAGAAGTTGTAGCTGAACTTCAGGCTGTCGAGCCCCGCCTCCATGCAGGCGTGCGCGCGGTCGGGCTCGGCCATGCGGCCGTTGGTGGTGAGGAACACGTACGGATAGCCGCAGTCGTACTTCGCGTAGCGCACCGCTTCCGGCAGCCACGGCACCAGAAACGACTCGCCCAGGTAGAAGAGGCCGAGCTCCTCGACCCCCTGGTCGCGCATCTCGCGCACGATGCGGGTGAAGAAGCCCCACGAGATGTCCTTCTTCTCGCGCAGCCGCATGTGCGAGGCGCAGAAGAAGCACTTGAAGTCGCAGCGCGCGGTGAGCTCGATCTTGACGCTCTTCGGGACGGGCGGCGTCTCGCTCCGGTAGTCGTCGGTGAGGAGCGTGATGCGGTCGATGCGGTCGGTGATGCCCACGGTTCGTCTCCTAGAAAAAAATCGGCGGAATGCTTTCGGTTCTTTCGAACTTGGGCAATTCCGCCTAAACACCAGGAGTCCTTGTATGGTGCCAGCGTCCCCGGGGCGTTCTGTGATCCAGATCAAAGGGCGTCGATGGCCCGGTTCCGGCGCGCGCAGCCCGTGACCGGCTTCCTGCCGCTTCAGCCCTCGAATGCCCGCAGGCGCGTCAGGTCGAGGATGCGAATCGTTCTTCCGTGCACCTCGATCAGCCCGCCAGCCGAGAGCTCGTGGAGAATCCGTGAAAAATGCTCGCGCGTGATGTTGAGCCGCGAGGCGAGCACGCCCTTGCTCGTGGCGAGCTCGACCGCGACCGGCCCGCCGGCCGCTTCTTCCGGCAGGTCGCGAAGCAGATAGCCGATCACCCGCTGCGTCCCGCTGCGCAGCGTGTGCGCCTCCAGGTCGTGCACCAGCCGGTGGAGGCGCTGAGCGAGGCCGGCAAGCATCTTCCGCGCGAACTTCGGGTTGCGCTCGAGCTCGGCGAAGACGGCGTGCTTGCCGATCGCGAGCAGGAGCGAGTCGGCGAGCGTCTCGGCCAGCACCACGTAGGGCTTGTCGAGAAACATCACCGCCTCGCCGAAGCTCGAGCCCGGCCCCAGGATCTCGAGCACCTTCTCCGTGCCGTCCGCGGTGCCGAAGGCGAGCTTCACCTGCCCGTAGGCGATCACGTGGAACCCGGTGCACGGCTCGCCGCGACGGAACAGGATCGTGCCGGCGGGCGCACGCACTTGCGCCGTCCCGGCCGCGATGCGGTCAAGCTCCTCCGGCGCCAGCCCGCGGAAGAGCGGCACGTTCTTGAGGAAGTCCTGGGCGCGGACGGGACCGGTAGCCACGCTGCCATGCTCCGGCGAGCCCGGGGCCAGGACTTTGATCTGCATTAAGGGGGGTCGGCGTACGGGCGCTAAGCTGGGCTGCAAATGAACCGCCTCGCCGTCCTTGCCGCCGCCCCCCACCGCGTCTTCTTCTTCGTCGGCGCCGCGCAGGGCGTGGCCGCGATCGTATGGTGGCTCGCCGACCTGGCGGGACGCTACGGCGGGTGGTACGCGAGCCCGGCCTGGACCGTCCCGGCACCGTGGGCGCACGCGTATCTCTTTCTCTACGGCCTCTTCCCGAGCTTCATCTTCGGCTTCCTGCTGACGGCGATGCCGAACTGGGTGGGCGTCGCACCCCGCCGGGAGCGGTGCGTGCTCGCCGCCGCGCTGCTCGGCAGCGGGCTCCTGCTGCTCTACGTCGGCCTGGTGACGACGCCAGGGATCGCCGTCGCCGGCTTGGGCGTCCACCTTGCGGGCTGGATGCTCGCGCTCCTCGAGCTCGTCCGGCTCCTCCGCCTCGCCACGTCCGGCAAGCTCGCCTTCCCGCGGTTCGTGGTCGCGCTCCTCGCCGCGGGCTGGATCGGCGCGGCGACGCTCTTCGCGGCGCTCGCCTTCGACGCCGGCTGGGCCTGGGACATCGGCAAGCGCGGCGTGTGGTTCTTCCTGCTGCCGCTCTTCTTCTCGATCTCGCATCGCATGGTGCCGTTCTTCTCGAGCGGGGTGCTGCCCGGCTACGTCGTCTGGCGGCCCCGCTGGGTGCTGTGGTTCGTGGTCACCGGCTCGTTCGTGCACGGCGCGCTCGAAGTCGCCGGCGAGTATCGGTGGCTGTGGGTCGTCGACGCCCCGCTCGCCGCGGTCGTGCTCTGGGCCGCGATCCAGTGGGGGCTCGCGCGGTGCTTCACCGCGCGCCTGCTCGCGGTCCTGCACCTCTCGCTCGTCGGCCTCGCGGTCGCCCTTGCCCTGTACGCGGTGCAAAGCGCGGTGCTCGCCGCGACCGGCGCCGCGATCCTCGGCACCGGCCCGCTGCACGCGATGACGATCGGCTACTTCAGCGCGATGGCGGTGGCGATGGTGTCGCGCGTGTCGCTCGGCCACTCCGGCAGCGCGCTCGTGGCCGATAACTGGACCTGGGTGGCGTTCTGGGGGCTGCTCCTCACGGCGATCGCGCGCGTCCTCGCAGAAGTCGCCCGGACCGTACCCGCGCTCTGGCCGCCGTTCATCCTCGCCAGCGGGCTCCTGTTCCTGGTCTTCTTCGGCCTCTGGGCGGCACGCTACCTTCCGGTGTACCTGCGGCCGCGCGCCGACGGGCGGCCCGGCTAAACCCGGTCCGAAAGGCCCCACCGGCGGCAGGGGCGGCGGCCCCGCAACTCACTTAACGAAGATCAAACGCCCGCGGGGGCGGGGGTCTATCTTGGCTGGACCCCATCCGGAAGAGGAGGAGCAACATGTACCGCCACATCCTGTTGCCCACTGACGGGTCCGAGCTCTCCGCACGCGCCGTCGCGGAAGGGATCCGTCTAGCGCAGGCGCTCGGGGCGCGGGTCACCGCGCTGCACGTCACGCCGCCCTTCTATCCCGAGGGCGAGAACCCGTCGGGCATCGCCGCGCAAATCCGGGAGCATGGCGAGCGCTCGGAGGCGGGCGCGCGCCGGGCCCTCGACTACGCCGAGCGCGCGGCGCGCGAGGCCGGCGTTGCCTGCGCCGTGCTGCGCAAGGAGCGCGAGAGCCCCTGGGAGGAGATCATCTGGACCGCGGCGAGCGAGAGCTGCGACCTGATCTTCATGGCCTCCCACGGCCGCCGGGGCGTAGCGGGGCTCGTGCTCGGCAGCGAGACGCACAAGGTGCTCACGCACTCGAAGATCCCCGTCCTCGTCGTGCGTTAGGGCACGATGGTCTACGCGGTCGTCAAGCAGCTCCACCTCGCCGCCGTGGCGCTGAGCTGGACGCTGTTCTTCCTCCGCGGCGTCTGGATGATCGCCGACTCGCCGCGGCTGAAGGCACGCTGGGTGCGCGTCGTGCCGCACGTGAACGACACGATCCTGCTCGTCGCGGGCGTCTATCTGGCGACCTTCGTCGGGCTGCAGCCGTGGATCCTCGCCAAGCTCGCGGCGCTCGTCGCATACATTCTCATCGGGATGGTGGCCATCACCCGCGGGCCGACGAAGCCGGTGCGGATCGTCGCGTGGATCGCCGCCCAGTGCGTGTTCCTGTACATCGTTGCGGTGGCGCTAAGGAAGAACCCGCTACCATTCTCCTGAGCCATGACGACCACCCCCTCCCCCCGAACCTTCCTCGGGAACCTGCCGCTCTTCCGCGAGCTCGCGCCGGAGCAGCTCGACCGCATGGCGACGCACACGCGCCAGGTGCGGGCCCCGCGCGGCGAGATCCTGTTCCACCGCGGCGACGAGGTGCACGGCTTCCACGTCATCATCTACGGCCAGATCAAGCTCGCGTTCATCTCGGCCGGCGGCGACGAGAAGGTGGTCGAGATCCTCGGCCCCGGCTCGAGCTTCGGCGAGGCGGTGATGTTCATGCGCCGGCCGCACGTGGTGACCGCGCAGGCGCTCGCGGATTCGATGCTGCTCTACGTCGAGCGCGACGCGGTGTTCGACGAGCTCCGGCGCGACCCCGACTTCGCGGCGCGGATGATCGCCGGCCTCGCGCGCCGGCTCCATCAGCTCATGGGCGACCTCGAGGCCTACTCGATGCGCTCGGGCACCGAGCGCGTGATCGGGTTCCTGCTGCACCAGTGCGGCGACGGGCTGCCCGCCGACGGCGAGGCCGACGTCACGCTGCCGACGACCAAGGGCGTGATCGCCTCGCGGCTCAACCTCACGCAGGAGCACTTCTCGCGCATCCTGCACGACCTCACCACGGCCGGGCTGATCCAGGTGCGCGGCCGCACGGTGCGGATCGTCGACCTCGGGCGGCTGCGCGCGCACGGCGACTAGCGCCGCCCGGCAGGGATCGCGCCCTCATGCTACCGATCAGGACGAGCGACGATCGCGTCGGACCCCTGGCGTTGCCGGACTCGGCACTTCGGCGTAGGCTGACTTCATGGAAAAGCCCGTGATTTCGTGCAGTCCCGACGTGATGGGGGTACTCCGGTCTTTGCCGGCACTCGGGTCCCTATCCAGACGCTTCTCGAGTACCTGGAAGCCGGCGACTCCATCGACGAATTCCTCGGCCGGGTTCCCGTCCGTCAGTCGCGAGCAGGTGATCCGGCTCCTCGGCGAGCGAAGCCGTTGGTCGCCGCTGCTTCGTGAGGTCCTCGTTGACGAGTGCGTTGACTGGCGCCTGTCGCGAGATCATCGGTCGCGAAGTCCGACCGCCGGCGCCCGCATGGGATCGCCGACCACTGGCGCCTGACCGGCTCCGGCTCGGCCGCGCCCGCTCGGAGATCAGGATCTCGAACCGCCCGTCGGGAACGGCGTCGCGTGCCACGTGTAGCCGTTCCGCTCCAGCACGCGGTAGAGCGGAAACGGCTCGCGGTTGAGGATCAGCAGGATCTCGCCGCCCGGCTGGAGCTCGCACAGCGCTTCCATCACGCGCTCGAACGGCTCCGGCGGCTCGAGATCGCGCGCATCGATGACGACCGGCATCAATCGCCCCGTCGATACAGCGAGCGTCACGCCGGCGACGAGGACCGCCGCCGCGGCGAGCTGCACCGCGAGTCCCGCCGACGAGCCCCGGCGTCCAGACGACGAGCGCCGCGAGCGCCGCGAACGCCGCCGCGACCAGCACGTCCGCCGAGGAGCGGGCGTGCTCGCGCCGTCGGCGGCGACGCCGCCAGCACGATCCACCACGCCAGCCCGATCAGCGCGAGCCCCCCGAGCGGGTTGCCGAACGCGACGATCGGATGGTCCGACGACGGGGTGATCCGGCCGAGGAACGTGAGCGCGATCGCCAGCGCGACCTGCGCGCCGAGCACGACGCGCGACGCCGGCCGCAGCGCGTCCCAGCCGAGCACGGCGACGCCGGCGATGACGAGGACGAAGACGATCGCGGCCACGCGATAGCTCCAGCGCGCCGCGTCGACCGCGCTCTCGAGCGCCGCGTCGCCTTGGGCGAAGCGGATGAACGCGGCGCCGAACACGACGACGACGAGCAGCGCGAACGCGAGCCACGCCGCGCCGCGCAGCCCGGCGCCCGGAGCAGCCGTAGCGGAAGACATCACCTCCGCCATCTCAGCGCTTCCCAAGCATGGCACGCGCGATCACGACCACGAACAGCACGCCGCCGATCACGGCGATCAGCCCGCCGATCCCCATGACGCCCATCCCGATCACCTCCTCCGTCGTGCGCAGCACCTGCGCGCTGCCCGCCACCTTGCGCTGGACGCCGTAGCCGCCCGACCACACGAGCCCCGTGATGTGCAGCAGCTGGCCGCCGCCGTAGAGGAGCGGCTGCAGCGTCGCGAGCTTCGTGGACGGCCGGCCGAGCCCGAGCCGCGGCACGAGCGCGTAGGCAAGTCCCATCAGCGCGAGCGTCACGCCGACGATCGAGCCGTGATAGTGCGCCGGCACGCGCACGTCCGGCCCTGGATCAGGAACCCGATCACGCCCCCGGACGCGAACAGCGCAGCCGAGGCCCACAGCGCCGCGCGCAACGGACGCGCTTCCTCGCTCGCCGGTCCCGCGCGCAGCGAGCCCGACGAGGAGCGCGAGCCCGAGCGGCAGGATCGCGAGCCCGCCGCCGAACCGCATCAGCCAGGTGAGGAGCTGCCGGTGCTCGAGCGAGGTCACCGGCCAGGCGAGATAGATCGCCGGCGTCGCGAACACCGCGGCGAGCGCGACGCCGAAGAGGAGCGCCGTCACGCGCGGGCTGAGCGGCAGCCGCAGGCCGGCGAGGGTCGCGAGCCAGAGCCACGCGACGAGCATCAGCAGCGTCCAGGTGAACTGCAGCACGTGGCCGCCGCCCCAGAAGAGGAGCTCGTAGTAGCGCTGGCCGTCGAGCCGGTCGGGCAGCGCGAGCCACGACCAGGCGAACGCCGCGAGCGCGATCGCCGCCGACACCGCGGCGGCGTTGAGGCCGAAGCGCTGCGCGTCGACGCCGTCGAGCGCGCGCCCGACCCGGGCGGGCGCGGCGAGCGCGCGCAGCGTGACGCCGGCGAAGCCGACGCCGAACACCACCAGCCCGGCGAGGAACAGCGGATCGTCGAGCACCGGCACGTAGTTCGACATGACCGGCTGGCCGCGACCGAGGAACGGCGCCGCGCTCATCAGCACCGTGCCGACCGCCGCGAACGCGAGCGCCGCCCAGCCGAGCGACTCGAGGCGGCGCTCGCCGTTCACCGTCCAGACGAGGCCGGCGCAGGCCGCGAACCACACCAGCACCGAGAGATCCACGTGCACGACGAGCGCGACGTGGAAGAAGTCGGCGACCGGGAAGAGCGGCGCGAGAAACGGCGTGCGCGCCGCGACGAGCAGGAGCGAGAAGATCCCGGAGGCGACGAGCGCCGCGAGCCCGAGCGCGAGCCACGCGACCGCGAGCGGCCGGCGCTCGTCGGCGAGCGGCACCGGGAGCGCGTAGTAGGCGTCCGGGGCGCGCGCGAGGCCCAGCCGCGCCGGAAGATCGAGGACGGGTCGCAGTGCGGCGGCCATTCTCATCGCGTCACCATCCCTTCGGTCGTCGCGCCTCGCAGCCGGCGTGGCGGCAGGGCACGCGCCGCCGGCCGCGCCTGCAGCGCGGCGAGCGAAGCGCGGAACGCTTCGAGCTCGTGCGCGAGCCCGGCTGCGCTCGCGGTGAACGCGGTGCGCACTCTTTCCCCCGGAACGCTCGCGCGGAGATGCGGCTCGCGGCGCCCCGCCAACCGCTCGGCGGTCCAGGCGTCGCCGAGGCGATATCGGCACCCGTCTCGCTCGCAGCCGGCGACGAGCACGCCGTCCGCCCCGCCGCGCAGCGCGTACTCGACGAACGACGGCGGCAGCTGGCCCGCGCACAGCAGGCTCACCGCCCCGGTGTCCGCGCGCGCGAACCGGTGCACGTCGACCGCGTGATCGCAGCCGAACACCACGATGCGCGGACCGCCGCTCAGGCGCGCGAGCGCGCGCTCGAGCTCGTCGCGGAGCGCCGCCAGGGGCCGCTGCGGCATGTCGATGCCGGTCACGAGCTCGGCGATCGAGCGGAACGGCGTCGACGACGGGCACGCGCCGGCGCAGATCCCGCAGGCGACGCAGAGCTCCGGGATCACGCGCGCCTGGGCGGGCGCGCGCTTCGCGTCGGTCCGCGGCCCGATGACGACCGCGCCGAACGGGCAGTCGACGAAGCAGCGCCCGCAGCCGTTGCAGTTCTCGGGACTGACGCGCGCCACCGCCGGGCGCGGCGCGCGGACGAGCCACGGCAGCGCAAGCGTCAGCGCGGCGAAGCCCGCCACCGCGACCCACAGCGCCGCCGGCGACGTTCGATACATCAGCGGATGCACGAAGAGCAGCCACCAGTCGAGCGGCAGCCGGGACGGCGCCGTCGCCACGTCGGCCGGCGCCTGGCTGAGCGCGGGGTCGACGAACGCGAGCACCGCGAGCGTGGCGAGCGTGCCGAGCGCGAGCGCGCGGGACGGGGTCACGTCGGCGCGCACGACGCGCTGGATGTGCAGCCACATGCCGGCGAGGAGCGCGAGCGGGATGCCGATGTGCAGGAAGAGGAGGAGCGAATAGAACCGGTCGCTCATCTGGCCGGCGTCGAGAAAGTTGCGCACGAGCGTGAGGCCGAAGAGCGGCAGCCGGTCGAGCCACTCCGCGGTGGCGGTGAGGCTGAACTGGGCGAGCGAGTCCCACACCAGCCAGTAGCCGCCGATGCCCGACGCGTAGACGAGCCCGATCAGCGCGACGCCGGTCACCCACGGGAACCAGCGCGCGCCGGTGAAGCGGCCGAGCAGCCATTCGCGGAGCACGTGCAGCGCGACCACCAGGACGAACGCGTCCGAAGCGTAGCGATGCAGGCCGCGGGCGAGCGCGCCGGCGGGGGTCTGCGAGAGCTCATCGATCGAGCGGTAGGCGCCGGTCGCGGTCGCGTCGAACGCGAAGTAGAGATAGATCCCCGACGCGAGGAGGATCCAGAAGAGGTAGAAGCCGAGCGCGCCGAGGTGCCGCAGCGGGTTGGCGCGGCTGCCGAACGGCCAGTCGAACGCGGCGTCGACGCGCTCGACCAGCCGCGCGGCGGCGGTCTTGGGCGGGCGCAGCGGTCGGGCGTCCATGTCGCGCAGGTTCAACGGGTTACCGCCTACAGCCTAGCGAGCCGTCGCCCCCCCGCATTTGATCTGGATTAACTACTAGCGGCGGAAGAGAAACCCGCCCTGCCCGGCGTTGAAGTCGATCAGGAGGACCCGGCCCGGCGCGAGCTCCACGACCTCCTCCGCGGCGTAGCCGAACTTGCCGTCGGGCGAGTCGGACAGCCGCGCCTTGAATTCGTGCTTGCCGGCTGCAACGGGAAGCCGACGGTAGACGGTGGCCGCGCCGTCGCGCCGGATCCCGGCGGGCGGCGCGACGATCGAGTAGAGCGGCTTCCCGTCCATCTCGATCTCCACCTTTACCGGCGAGCGCTCGCGCGGGCACTCGAGCTTCACCCGCATGTTGGGCGGGAGCTTTGCGAGCTCCTCGTCGGTGCGCTCACGGCACGGCGTGATCGGCTTCGCGCCGTGGCTGAACGAGAGGCGCACGAGCGCCTGGTCCTGCGGCATCACCTCGAACGCCGGGCGGCTCGAGAAGTACCCGATCGCGGCGCCGAAGGCGACGTAGAGCAGCACCTGCACCGCGTAGCGCGCGACCTTGTTCATGCGGTGCCCCCCAGCCGCACCATCTCGGCGGACTTCGCCGCCACGCGCGGCGTCAGGCGGAAGGCGTCGGAGAAGCAGTCGTGCTCGGACAGGCCGCGCGCGGCGAACGCCGGGTGCGCCGCGTTCACCATCGCGGCCGAGCCGCAGGCGTAGACCTGGTGCGCGGAGAGATCAGGATAGTCCGTCAGGATCGCCTCGTGCACGAGGCCGGTCCGCCCCGTCCACCGGTCCTCGGGCTGCGGGTCGGACAGCACCGGTACGAACTCGAAGCTGGCGTGCGCCGCCGCCCACTGTCGCGGGAGGCCGGGGAGGTAGAGGTCGCGCAGGGACCGCACGCCCCAGTACAGCACCATGCGGCGCTTCAACCCGACGTGGAAAGCATGCTCGACCATGCTCTTCACCGGCGCGAACCCGGTCGCGCCGGCGACGAAGATGATCGGTTTCGTGCTGTCCTCGCGGAGGAAGAACGAGCCGAGCGGCCCTTCGAACCGCACCACGTCGCCGGCCTTCATCGCAGTGAAGACGTGCGTGGTGTACTTGCCGCCGGGAATCCGGCGGATGTGCAGCTCGACGAGCTCGCGCACGTGCGGCGCGGTCGCGAACGAGAAGCTCCGCTTGTCGCCGTCGGGGAGCAGGATGTCGATGTACTGGCCGGCGTAGAACCGCGGCACTTCCGCGCCCTCGACTTTCAGCAGCACTCGCATCACGTCGTGCGAAAGCGCGTCGAGCCCCACGACGCGCGCGGTGTAGGTTTGCACCGGGACGTTGCCGAGGGTCCCGACCGGCACGTACTCGACCTCGACGTCCGAGAGCGGGGTCGCGCAGCAGGCGAGCACCTTGCCTGCCGCGCGCTCGGCCGCGGTCAGGAACGCCTCCTGATAGACGCCGTAGTCGACGGTCCCCTGCAGCAGGGTGGCCTTGCACTTGCCGCAGCCGCCGCTGCGGCAGTCGTACGGCATGAGCACGCCTTCGCGGAGCGCCGCGTCGAGCAGTTGCTCGCCGTCGCGGATCGGCAGGATCCGGTTGTCCGGATGGATCAGCATGTGGAACGCTTCCTTGCGCATGCGCTTCGGCGGCAGCCACGGCGCGAGCAGGAAGAGGAGCGTCGCGCCGCCGACGAGATACCAGACCTCGACCGGCGTCCAGCGGTAAAGCAGCGCGTACACCGGCAGGTAGAACCAGTCGAGCTCGAGCGTCGTGACCGCTGCCGACAGGTCGGCGGGCCCGCCCTGGCTGTGCACCGGCTCGACGAGCGACAGGGCGACGAGCGCCACCACCGCGTAGATCGCGAGCGGCCGGGGCGGCATCACCGCCGCGCGCGGCACGCGCTGGGTATGGATCCAGAGCACGAGGAGCACCGCGAGCGGCAGCCCGACGTGGATGAACGACAGGAGCGAGAAGAGGCGGTCGTTGACCGCGCCCTCGAAGATGAAGTTGCGGATCAGCGTGCCGCCAAACGCCGGCAGCGCGTCGAACCATTCCGCGGTGGCGACCGTCACGAACTGGGCGAGCCGGTCCCAGGGCAGCATGTAGCCGTTGACGCCGCTCGCGTACACGAGCCACAGCACGATCACGCCGCTCACCCAGGAGAACCAGCGGAAGCTGCGATAGTGGTCGAAGACGAAGTGGCGCGCGAGATGCAGGCCCATCGTCAGTACCATCGCGTCGGAGGCGTAGCGGTGCACGCTGCGGACCCAGCCCCCGAGCCACCACTGTAGGGTGAGCGCCTGGACCGAGTCGTAGGCCTCCTGCACGCCGGTCTTGAAGAACACGAAGAGGTAGAGGCCGGTCGCCACGACCACCCACATCATGAAATAGGAGAGGGCGCCGAGATGGAAGAGCGGGTTCAGCCGCTCGCCGAACACGCGGTTGAACAGCCCATCGGCGTGACGGAACGCCCACTGGCCGGCCTTCTGCAACGACTTCAACAATGTGCGCCTCCAGTTGCGCCCGCATCAATCCTAACGAGGTGCGGTGGGGGGCAACTTTGAGATGCGTCAACTACGCCGCCGGCAGGACGGCCTGCCATTCAGGCAGCAGGGAATTCCGCTGCCGGCGGTCGCCGCACCCTGTAGCATGAGCCTCCGACGCTCATGCTCACCCGGCGCGACGCTCTCAGATCCCTCCTCGCCGCGCCGCTCGTCCTGACGCCGTTCGGGCTCCGGCCCGCGGGCGCGCAGCAGGGGGTCGCGCTGCTCGACGTCCGGCGCCAGCGCCAGTTCGTGAATCCACTGCCGCGACCGGCCCACGCCACACCGGCGACGGCAGGGCACTACGAGCTCGCGGTGCGGCAGTTCCGCGGCTCGCTCGGGCTCGTCGACCCGCGCACGGGGCGCCCGCTCGAGACCACGCTCTGGGGCTACGACGGCCGCTACCCCGGTCCGACCTTCGACGTGCGGCGGGGCGAACCCGCGACCGTGCGCTGGACCAACGCGCTCGCCGCGGACGGACGCGCGCTGCCGCACCTGCTGCCGGTCGACCGCTCGATCCACATCGCGCACACGAAGGCGGGCGCGTCGAGCGGCGTTCCGCTCGTGACGCATCTGCACGGCGGCCATGTCGAGGCCGCGAGCGACGGCGATCCGGAAGCGTGGTTCACGCCGGGTTTCACCGAGCGCGGACCGGCGTTCCTGCAGGAGGTGTACCGCTACGCGAACGACCAGGAGGCCGGCACGCTCTGGTACCACGACCATGCGCTGGGGCTGACCCGGCTCAACGTCGGCGCCGGGCTCGCAGGCTTCTATCTCGTGCGCGACGAGAACGAGGACCGGCTCGGGCTTCCCGCCGGCGCCTACGAGATCCCGCTCCTCATCCAGGACCGGACTTTCACGACGCAGGGGGAGCTCGTCATCGCCTCGCATCCTGCGCACTCCGGTGCGCCGGACCCGAGCATCCAGCCCGAGGAGTTCGGCGCGGCCATCGTCGTGAACGGCATGCTCTGGCCCTTCGCGGCGGTCGAGCCGCGGCGCTACCGGCTGCGCCTCCTGAACGGCTCGGACTCGCGCTTCTATGCGCTCGCGTTCGAGCCGCGCCTGCCGTTCGTGCTCATCGGGACCGACCAGGGCTTCCTGGAGCATCCCGTCGTCCTCGACCGGCTCGTGCTCGCGCCCGCGGAGCGCGCGGACGTCATCGTCGATTTCTCGCATTCCAGCGTCCGCGGACGGCAGGTGAGGCTGCTGAACTCGGCGCCGACGCCGTTCCCCCAGGGCGATCCGCCGGACCCGCGCACGAGCGGCCGCGTGATGGCCTTCCGCGTGAGAACGGGCCGCGTCGAGGACGTGAGCCGCATCCCCGATCGCCTTCGCCCCGACCAGCCGCCAGAGCTGCGACCGACCGCGGCGATCCGCGAGCTCGTGCTGTTCGAAGGCAAGGATGCATTCGGTCGCAACAAGACGCTGCTCGGCACCGTCAGGGACGGCGCGAAGACCTGGCACGACCCGGTCACCGAGAACCCGCTGCTCGGGGCCGTGGAGGCCTGGGACGTCTACAACACGACCGCCGATACGCACCCGATCCACGTCCACCTCGTCGCGTACCGCGTGGTCGGCCATCGACGCTTCGCCGGCGACCCGGACGCGAACGGTGCGCTCAAGCAGATCCGGTGGCTGGAAGACGACCGGCCGGCCGGTCCCGACGAGCGCGGCCCCAAGGACACGGTGCGCGTACCGCCAAACACGCGCACGCGCATCGTGGCGCGGTTCGACCGGCCCGGGCGGTACGTCTGGCACTGCCACATCCTCTCGCACGAGGACCACGAGATGATGCGGCCGTTCGTCGTGCGGGAGGGATAGCCGCCCGCGCGCGCGTCAGGCGCGCCGCTCGAGCGCGCGGCGCTTGCGCCGGTCGTGCCAGAGGAAGCCGAAGATCGTGACGCCGATGAGGACGAACGAGACCACGTCGCCGATCACCGAGGTCTTGAAGCGGTAGCGGCCGCTCTTCGGGTCGTAGACGGTGCAGACGATCCGGACGCGCTCGAGGAGCTCCGCGAGGCTCGTGAGCGGCATCGGCGTTCCGGTCACGAGCGTCTGCAACGGGTCGATCAGCAGCGGCAGCGCGAACTCGTCCCCGTACACCTGGCGGAACACCTTGCCGTCGGCGTCGAGGATCGTGAGCTGGGTGAGGTGGTCGAACCCGCCCGGCGTGCGCACGTACTCGAAGCCGACGTCGGCGACGAGCGAGGCGAGCTGCGGCTCGAACGGCGACAGGAACTCCCAGTCGGGGGTGTCGATGCCGTAGCGCCGGGCGAAGTCGCGCATCGCTTCGGGCGAGTCGTAGGGCAGGTTGAATCCGATCGTGACGACGCGGAAGCTGCCGGTGCCGAGCGTCTTCCGCGCCTCGCGGATCGCTTTCGCGAGCTGCGCCGTCGTGGTCGGGCAGACCGAGAGGCAGCCGGTGTACACGAAGTTCACCACCAGCGGCTTGCCGCGGTAGTCGGCGAGCCGCACCTGGCGGCCTTCGCGATCGACGAACGCATAGTCGCCGACCCGGTTGCCGATCGCCGCCTGGCTCGTCTTGAGCGCGCGGTCGGGGTCGAGCGCGGCGCCGCCTTGCGCACCGCCGGTGAGGTTCTGTCCCGCGGCGCTCGACGCACCGAGCACGAACGCGGCAAGAGCGAGCGCGGACCGGAGCCGCATCGCCGCGCGCGCCATCGACCTCGCTCCCGGTCCTCAGCCCGCAACCGCTCGATCGACGATCGCGGCGGCGAGGAGCAGCGTGAGCTGGACGAGCGAGGCGAAGAAGTTCGCCAGCGCACGTTTGCGCGTCGGGTTGGCGACGAGGCGGATGCTCGCGTAGACGAACAGCGCGCCGCCGACGAGCGCGCCGGCGCCGTAGATCCACCCCATCCCGAACGCGAGCGGCACGAGCGACAGCGCGACGAGCGCCACGGTGTGCCCGAGGATGACGTGTGCGCAACGCGCATCGCCGACCACGACCGGGAGCATCGGCACGCGCGCCTCCCGATAGTCCTCGTGGCACGCGATCGCGAGGCTCCAGAAATGCGGCGGCGTCCACAGGAAGAGCACGACCGCCAGCACGAGCGGCACCGCCGGCGGCACGCCCGGGGCGATCGCCGCCGCGCCGGCGAGGACCGCGAAGCTGCCGGCGAGCCCGCCGACGACGATGTTCCACCACGTCCGCCGCTT
>CAVXND010000057.1:0-19929 GCA_963762785.1 uncultured beta proteobacterium | reverse complement strand
TCGCCGAAGCGGTCCGCCGTGCGTGGAAGAAGCTCGGCACCCGCACCAAGAACGTCGCCATGGCGCTGCCGACGGCGGCGGTGATCACCAAGAAGATCGTCTGCCCGGCGGGCCTGCGCGAGGAAGAGCTCGAGGTCCAGGTCGAGGGCGAGGCGAACCAGTACATCCCGTTCGCGCTCGACGAGGTCAACCTCGACTTCCAGGTGATCGGACCCGCGCCGTCGGGGCCGGAGGAAGTCGAGGTCCTGATCGCCGCCTCCCGCAAGGAGAAGGTCGAGGACCGCGTCGCGGTCGCCGAGGCCGCGGGCCTGAAGGCGCTGGTCATGGACGTCGAGTCCTACGCCATGCAGACCGCCTTCGAGCTGATCCGCCAGCAGCTGCCGAGCGAAGGGCGCGACCAGAACGTCGCCGTCGTCGACCTCGGCGCGAGCATCATGAACATCACGGTGCTGCGCAACGACCAGGCGGTCTACACCCGCGAGCAGGCGTTCGGCGGCAACCAGCTCACCCAGGACATCGCGCGCCACTACGGGCTCTCGAGCGAGGAGGCCGAGAACGCCAAGCGCTCCGGCGGGCTGCCCGACAGCTTCGAGGCCGAGGTGCTGCGGCCGTTCATGGAGAACGCCGCGCTGGAGATCCAGCGTGCGATGCAGTTCTTCTTCACCTCGACCCAGTTCAACGCGATCGACCACATCCTGCTCACCGGCGGCACCTCGACCCTGCCCGGGCTCGAGGACATGGTGAGCTCGCGCGTGCGCGTGAACGCGATGGTCGCGAACCCGTTCGCCAACATGTCGATCTCGCCGCGGATCCAGCTGAAGAAGCTCATCTCCGACGCCCCGGCGCTCATGATCGCCTGCGGGCTCGCCATGCGGAGGTTCGACGAATGATCCGCGTCAACCTGCTGGCGCACCGCGAGGAGCGCCGCAAACGCCAGCGCCGCCAGCTCGGGGTGATGGCGATCGTCTTCGCCGCGCTCGGCGGCGCCGTCTGGCTCGCCGTGCACGGGATCATCGGCGGCTACGTCTCCGCGCAGGCCGACCGCAACGACTTCCTCAAGAAGGAAAACGCGAAGCTCGACAAGGAGATCGAGGAGATCCGCAAGCTCCGCGACGAGATCAACGCGCTCCTCGCCCGCAAGCAGATCATCGAGGCGCTGCAGACCGACCGCGCCCGGGCGGTCGAGCTCCTCGACCAGCTCGTCCGGCAGACGCCCGACGGCGTCTACATCAAGTCGGTCAAGCAGGACGGGCTGAAGGTCAACATCAGCGGCTACGCGCAGTCGAATGCGCGCGTGTCGACCCTGATGCGCAACCTGCAGAGCTCGCCGATCGTCGACATCACGCCGACCTCCCCGCAGCTGGTCGAGATCAAGGCGAGCGAGGTGAACAAGCGGCGCCTGTCCGAGTTCAACATGAACTTCAACATCAAGCGGCCGGTGGTCGAAGAGCCCGCAAGGGCGGCAAGGCCGGCGGCGCGGCGAAGAAGGGATGAGCCATGGCCGGCGTCGTCGACCAGTTCAGGAACCTCAACACCCGCGACCCGGGCAGCTGGCCGCCGCTGCCCAAGCTGCTGCTGCTCGTGGCGATCCTCGCCGGCGTGCTCGTCATCGCCTACTTCCTCGACTGGCAGGGCCAGCTCGAGGAGCTCGAGGCGGGCCGCGCGCAGGAGGCGAAGCTCAAGCAGGAATACGTGGACAAGAAGCGCCAGGCGGTGAACCTCGACCTCCTCCGCGCCCAGCTGCGCGAGATCGAGACCTCGTTCGGGACGCTGCTGAAGCAGCTGCCGAACAAGTCGCAGATGGAAGCGCTGCTCGTCGACATCAACCAGGCCGGCCTCGGGCGCGGGCTCCAGTTCGAGCTCTTCAGGCCGGCGCCGAGCGAGACCACGCGCGAGTTCTACGCCGAGCTGCCGATCTCGATCAAGCTGACCGGCAACTACCACGACATGGGCGCGTTCGCGAGCGACATCGGCCAGCTGCCGCGGATCGTGACGCTGAACGACATCGCGCTCAACGTGGGCAAGGACGGCACGCTCACCATGGACACCACCGCGAAGACCTTCCGCTACCTCGACGAGGAGGAGCTCTCGGCGCAGCGCGCGGCGGCGAAGGCGGCGAAGGCGGCGAAGAAATGAAGCGCGCGCCCTGATCATCGCCGCGGCCCTGCTCGTCGCGGGCTGCGACGAGCGGCGAGCAGCAGGAGCTGAAGTCCGAGCTCACGGCCCTGACCAAGGACCTGCGCGGCAAGGTCCAGCCGCTGCCGGTCGTGAAGCCGTACGAGCCGGTGCCCTACACCGCCTACGACCTGCCCGATCCGTTCGGTCCGGCGAAGATCCAGCTGGCGGCGAAGGGCACCGGGCCGGGCACCGGGGGCGGGCTCAAGCCCGATCTCAACCGGCCGAAGGAGCCGCTCGAGGCGTACCCGCTCGAGTCGCTCCGGATGGTCGGCACGCTCGAGCGCGCCAAGCAGACGTTCGGGCTCGTGCGCGCGGACGCCGGGCTGTATCGCGTCCGGGTGGGGAACTACATGGGACAGAATTTCGGCGTGATCACGAAGATCTCGGAAGCCGAGATCACGCTGCGCGAGCTTTTCCAGGACGCCGGCGGCGACTGGGCGGAGCGCGAAAGCACCCTCCTGCTTCAGGAGGCGGACGCGAAAGGGAAATGATGAAACCAAACAAATACGTGACTTTCGTCGTCGCGCTCGGCGCGTGGCTCTTCGCGTGCGCCGCCTCGGCCCAGCAGAACTCGATCGAGGCGTTCAACGTCGCCGCCCAGGGCGGGCGCGTGATCGTGCGGATCACGACCAAGCAGCCGCTGGCGGCGCCCCCGGCGAGCTTCACGGTGACGCAGCCGGCGCGGATCGCGCTCGACTTCCCGAACACCGCGAACGGGCTCGGGCGCACGACGCAGGAGATCAACGAGGGCGAGCTCCGCGGGATGAACGTCGTGCAGGTCGGCGACCGCACGCGGATGGTGCTCAACCTGCGCAACATGGTGACCTACGAGACGCAGGTCGACGGCAACACCGTGAACATCGTGCTCACGCCGGTGACGGTCTCGCAGACGCGGCCGACGCCGCGGGCGGAGCGCTTCGCCGAAGGCGCGCCCGACCAGAAGCACGCGATCCGCGACGTCGACTTCCGCCGCGGCCGGACCGGCGAGGGGCGGGTCGTGATCGAGCTCGCCGACGCCAACACCGGGATCGACATCCGCCAGCAGGGCCAGCAGCTGATCGTCGACTTCCTGAGCACCGTCGCTGCCGGACAACCTGCGCAAGCGCCTCGACGTCGGCGACTTCGCCACGCCGGTCTCGACGATCAGCACGTTCCAGCAGGGCGAGAACGTGCGCATGGTGATCGAGCCGAAGGGCCTGTGGGAGCACAACGCCTACCAGACCGACACGCAGTTCGTGGTCGAGGTGAAGCCGATCCAGTACGACCCGAACAAGCTCGTGCAGGGCACGCGGGGCGGCTACCGGGGCGAGAAGCTGTCGCTCAACTTCCAGAACGTGGAGGTCCGCAGCGTCCTCAACGTGATCGCCGACTTCACCGACCTCAACATCATCACGAGCGACACGGTGCAGGGGAACCTCACGCTGCGGCTCAAGGACGTGCCGTGGGACCAGGCGCTCGACATCATCCTGCAGACGCGCGGCCTCGACATGCGCAAGAACGGCAACGTGGTCTGGATCGCGCCGCGGGACGAGCTGGCGACCAAGGAGAAGCTCGAGCTCGAGGCGGCGCAGCAGATCTCGGAGCTCGAGCCGCTGCGCACCGAGACGTTCCAGCTCAACTACACGAAGGCCGCGGAGCTCGTGGTCCTGCTGCGCGGCGGCGCGCCGGTCGGCGGCGGCGGGGGCACCAACATCCCGATCCTGTCCAAGCGCGGCAGCGCCGTGGCCGACCCGCGGACCAACACGCTCTTCGTGCAGGACATCCCGTCGCGGCTCGAGACGGTGCGCAAGATGATCGCGACCACCGACATCCCGGTGCGGCAGGTGATGATCGAGGCGCGGATCGTCGAGGCGACGGACAAGTTCAGCCGGACGCTCGGCGTGCGGCTCGGCTATAACAACCTCGCCAGCAACCAGCTGTTCGGCTCGAACACGAAGTGGGTCGCCGGCGGCTCGATCAACCAGACCGCGCCGTACACCGCGCAGTTCGGCACGCACCGGCGGCCTCGCGAACGTCACCGGCAGCACGAACACCAGTACGGGCGTCGTCCCGATACCGGCGTTCCCGGCGTCCAACAACATCAATCTGCCGGCGACGCCCACGCCGACGGGCGCGCAGGCCGGGCAGTTCTCGATCGTGCTGTTCAACAGCGCGGCCACCAAGTTCCTGAACCTCGAGATCCAGGCGCTCGAGAGCGACGGCAAGGGCAAGATCATCTCGAGCCCGCGCGTCGTCACGGCGAACCAGGTCGAGGCGCTGATCGAGCAGGGGACGGAACTGCCGTACCAGCAGGCGACCTCGAGCGGCGCGACGAGCATCGCGTTCCGGAAGGCGACGCTCAGCCTGCGCGTCAAGCCGCAGATCACGCCCGACGGCAACGTCATCATGGACGTGGACATCAACAAGGACGCGGTGGGCGTCCAGACCACGGCGGGCTTCGCGATCGACACCAAGCACGTGAAGACCTCGGTGCTGGTGGAGAACGGCGGGACCGTGGTGATCGGCGGGATCTACACCCAGGAAGACCGCAACCAGGTGAACAAGGTGCCGTTCTTCGGCGACCTGCCGGCCGTGGGACCGCTCTTCCGCAACTACTACCGGCAGGACGACAAGACCGAGCTCCTGGTCTTCCTGACGCCGCGGATCGTCGACGACCGGCTGAGCGTCCGGTAGGTCCGATCGACCCCAGCAAAGGCCGGGCGCTGCCCGGCCTTTTGCTTTGGATGGACCGGCCGGCGCGCAGCACCCTGCGCGCGGCCTGCTTGCACGGCTCGCTCGCAAGCCGACCCGTGCGGCGGGCTGCCAAGAGTTCGTTCGCACGTTCCGCGCCCGACTGCGCCGGCAGCCGCCCGACCGACGGCCCGCTTAGAATGCCGGCATGCAGGACAGCCGCAACATCTTCCTGGTCGGGCTCATGGGCGCCGGCAAGACGACGGTCGCGCGCCAGCTCGCGCGCCGGCTCGGGAAGACCTTCTACGACACCGACCACGAGATCGAGCGGCGGACCGGCGTCCGCGTGCAGGTCATCTTCGAGATCGAGGGCGAGCCGGGGTTCCGCGCGCGCGAGGCGCAGATGGTCGACAGCCTGACCGCGCTGCAGGACGTCGTGCTCGGCACCGGCGGCGGCGTCGTGCTGCAGCCCGGACAACCGGGCCCTGCTCAAGGCGCGCGGGTTCGTGATCTACCTGCGCGCGCAGCCGCGCGACCTCTACCAGCGCACCCGCCACGACAAGTCGCGGCCGCTGCTCGCCACCGACGACCCGCTCGCGAAGCTGGAGGAGCTGCAGCGCGTGCGCGACCCGCTGTACCGCGAGGTCGCCGACCTGATCGTCGACACCGGGCGCCAGAGCGTCGGCGCGCTGGTCGACCAGCTGCTGAAGCGCCTCCCCGAGACATGCAAACTGTCCGCGTAGCGGCCGCGAGCCGCAGCTACCCGATCCACATCGGCCGCGGCCTGCTCGCGCGCGCCGATCTGATCGCGGGCGCGATCCCGCAGCGGCGCGTGGCGATCGTCACCAACGACACCGTCGCGCCGCTCTATCTCGAGCGCCTGGCGGCGCCGCTCGAGGCCGCGGGCGTCGCCTGCGTCCGGATCGTCGTCCCCGACGGCGAGGACCACAAGGACTGGGCGACGCTCGACCGGGTGATCGACCAGCTGCTCGCGCACCGCTGCGACCGCCAGACGGCGATCGTCGCGCTCGGCGGCGGCGTGGTCGGCGACCTCGCCGGGTTCGCCGCCGCGACCTATCAGCGCGGCGTGCCGTTCGTCCAGGTGCCGACGACGCTGCTCGCGCAGGTCGACTCCTCGGTGGGCGGCAAGACCGCGATCAACCATCCGCGCGGCAAGAACATGGTCGGCGCGTTCTACCAGCCGCGGCTCGTGCTCGCCGACATGGACACGCTCGCGACGCTGCCGGAGCGGGAGCTGCGCGCGGGTCTCGCCGAGGTGATCAAGCACGGCGCGATCCGCGACGCGGCGCTCTTCGCGTGGCTGGAGGCGAACATCGAGCGGCTCGTCGCGCGCGACGCCGAGGCGCTCGCGCACGTGGTGAAGCGCTCGGTCGAGATCAAGGCCGAGGTCGTCGCGCGCGACGAGCGCGAGACGGCCGAGCGCGCGCTGCTCAACTTCGGCCACACCTTCGGTCACGCGATCGAGACCGGGCTCGGCTACGGGACCTGGCTGCACGGCGAAGCGGTCGCCGCCGGCATGGTGATGGCGGCGGAGCTCTCGGTGCGCCTCGGGATGCTCGACCCGCCCTCGGCGGAGCGCCTGCGCCGCCTGATCGAGCGGGCCGGGTTGCCGGTCGCCGGGCCGCGAGCTCTCGACCGACCGCTACCTGGAGCTGATGTCGGTCGACAAGAAGGCCGAGGGCGGCCGCCTTCGCTTCATCCTGCTCGAGCGGCTCGGGTCGGCCGTGATTCGCGGCGACGTCGCGCCCGACGCGCTGCGCGCGACGCTCGACGCCGCCGTAACCGCCTGATTTCGCGCGCCGCCGAGGGCTTGCGCGCCGGCTTTGCCGCACTGCGGTAACCGCTTGAAGCACCTAGATATCGCAGGTATATTCCACGGTTCCCCGTGAAATAACGCCGGTTTTGACCGGCGGCGCGCGAGACGAGGTGCCAAGTGAGCCATCCTGGCCTGCCCGCCCCCCAGGGTCTCTACGACCCTGCCAATGAGCACGACGCCTGCGGCGTCGGCTTCATCGCGCACATCAAGGGCAAGAAGAGCCACGAGATCGTCCAGCAGGGCCTGCTGATCCTCAAGAACCTGACCCACCGGGGCGCGGTCGGCTGGGACCCGAAGCTCTCGGACGGCTCGGGGCTCCTGATCCAGATCCCCGACAAGTTCTTCCGCGAGGAGCTGGCGCGGCAGGGCGTCACGCTGCCGCCCCTCGGCCAGTACGGCGTCGGCATGGTGTTCCTGCCGCGGGAACCGGCCTCGCGCCTCGCCTGCGAGTACGAGATCGAGCGCGCCATCAAGGACGAGGGCCAGGTGCTGCTCGGCTGGCGCGACGTGCCGGTCGACAGCTCGGACCTCGCCGAGCCGGCGCGGAAGATCGAGCCGGTGATCCGGCAGGTGTTCGTCGGGCGCGGCCCCGAGGTCACGGTCACCGACGCGCTCGAGCGCAAGCTCTACATCATCCGCAAGTCGTCCGGCCACGCCATCCAGGCGCTCAAGCTCGCCCACGGCAAGGAGTTCTACGTGCCGTCGATGTCGGCGCGCACGATCGTCTACAAGGGCATGCTGCTGGCCTACCAGGTCGGGCCGTACTACAAGGACCTGCAGGACCCGCGCGTCGTGTCCGCGCTCGCGCTCGTCCACCAGCGCTTCTCGACCAACACCTTCCCGACCTGGGACCTCGCGCACCCGTTCCGGATGATCGCCCACAACGGCGAGATCAACACCGTGCGCGGCAACGTCAACTGGATCCGCGCGCGCCAGGGCGCGATCTCGAGCCCGATCCTGCGCGACGACCTCGCCAAGATCTGGCCGCTGATCTACGACGGCCAGTCCGACTCGGCGTCGTTCGACAACGCGCTCGAGATGCTGGTGATGGGCGGCTACTCGATCGCCCACGCGGTGATGATGATGATCCCCGAGGCGTGGGAGAACCACACCGGGATGGACGCCAACCGGCGCGCGTTCTACGAGTACCACGCCGCGATGCAGGAGCCCTGGGACGGCCCGGCGTCGATCGCCTTCACCGACGGCCGCCAGATCGGCGCCACCCTCGACCGCAACGGCCTGCGCCCCTCGCGCTACATCGTCACCGACGACGACCTCGTCGTCATGGGCTCGGAGTGCGGCTGCCTGCCGATCCCCGAGGAGAAGATCGTCAAGAAGTGGCGGCTCCAGCCGGGCAAGATGTTCCTCGTCGACCTCGAGAAGGGCCGCATCATCGACGACAAGGAGCTGAAGGACACGCTCGCCTCGCAGAAGCCGTACGCCGAGTGGATCGAGCGCATCCGCGTCAAGCTCGACGACATCCCCGCGCCGGCGGAGAAGCGCGAGCCCTCGCGCGAGCGCCTGCTCGACCGCCAGCAGGCGTTCGGCTACACGCAGGAAGACGTCAAGTTCATCATGTCGCCGATGGCGATCAACGGCGAGGAGCCCGTCGGCTCGATGGGCAACGACTCGCCGCTCGCCGTGCTGTCGAGCAAGAACAAGACGCTCTACCAGTACTTCAAGCAGCTCTTCGCGCAGGTCACCAACCCCGCGATCGACCCGATCCGCGAGGAGCTGGTGATGTCGGTGGTGTCGTTCATCGGCCCGAAGCCGAACCTGCTCGGCATCGACGAGCGCAACCCGCCGCTCCGTCTCGAGGTGAGCCAGCCGGTGCTCGACTTCGACCAGATGGAGACGATCCGCCACATCGGGAAGTACACCGACGGCAAGTTCGAGAGCTTCGAGCTCGACATCACCTACCCGGTCGCGTGGGGCAAGGAGGCGATCGAGGCGCGGCTCGCGAGCCTGTGCGCGCAGGCCGAGGACGCCGTGCGCTCGGGCTACTCGATCCTCATCCTGTCCGACCGCAAGCAGGACCGCGCGCGGGTCGCGATCCCGGCGCTGCTCGCGCTGTCGGCGATCCACCAGCACCTCACCGGCAAGGGTCTGCGGACCTCGACCGGCCTGGTCGTGGAGACCGGCTCGGCGCGTGAGACGCATCACTTCGCGCTGCTCGGCGGCTACGGCGCCGAGGCCGTGCACCCGTACCTCGCGTTCGAAACGCTGCTCGACCTGCAGGGCCTGCTGCCGAGCGAGCTCGACGGCAAGAAGGCGGTCAAGAACTACATCAAGGCGATCGGCAAGGGCCTGAAGAAGGTCATGTCGAAGATGGGCGTCTCGACGTACATGTCCTACACCGGCGCCCAGCTCTTCGAGGCGGTGGGCCTGCCGCAAGGGCTTCGTCGAGAAGTACTTCACCGGCACCGCCTCCAACGTCGAGGGCATCGGCGTGTTCGAGGTGGCCGAGGAGGCGATCCGCATCCACCGCGCGGCGTTCGACGAGCAGGATCCGGTGCTCAAGAGCGCGCTCGACGCCGGCGGCGAGTACGCCTGGCGCGTCCGCGGCGAAGAGCACATGTGGACGCCGGACGCGATCGCGAAGCTGCAGCACTCGGCGCGCCACGAACTCGTACTCGACCTACAAGGAGTACGCGCGAGATCATCAACGACCAGTCGCGGCGGCACCTGACGCTGCGCGGGCTGTTCGACGTTCCGGTTCGACAGCCGCGAAGCCGGTGCCGATCGACGAGGTCGAGCCCGCGGCGGCGATCGTGAAGCGCTTCGCGACCGGCGCGATGTCGCTCGGGTCGATCTCGACCGAGGCGCACACCACGCTCGCGATCGCGATGAACCGCATCGGCGGCAAGTCGAACACCGGCGAAGGCGGCGAGGACCGCATGCGCTACGCCCCGGTCAAGGCCGGCGAGACGCTGCATGTCGCGCCTCGGCCACAGAGCGGGTCGAGCGTCGACCTCGCGCTGCAAGGAAGGCGATCTCGCTCAAGTCGAAGATCAAGCAGGTCGCGTCCGGCGCGGTTCGGCGTCACCGCCGAGTACCTCGCCTCCGCCGAGCAGCTCCAGATCAAGATCGCGCAGGGCGCCAAGCCCGGCGAAGGCGGCCAGCTGCCGGGCCGCAAGGTCTCGGAGTACATCGCCGAGCTCCGCTTCGCGACGCCCGGGCGTGGAGCTGATCAGCCCGCCGCCGCACCACGACATCTACTCGATCGAGGATCTCGCGCAGCTGATCCACGACCTCAAGAACGCGAACCCGCGCGCGTCGATCAGCGTCAAGCTCGTCTCCGAGATCGGCGTCGGCACGATCGCCGCCGGCGTCTCCAAGGCGAAGTCCGACCACGTCACGATCGCCGGCCACGACGGCGGCACCGGCGCGAGCCCGTGGTCGTCGATCAAGCACGCCGGCACGCCGTGGGAGCTCGGTCTCGCCGAGACGCAGCAGACGCTCGTGCTCAACCGCCTGCGCGGCCGGATCGCGGTGCAGGTCGACGGCCAGATGAAGACCGGCCGCGACGTCGCGATCGGCGCGATGCTCGGCGCCGACGAGTTCGGCTTCGCGACCGCGCCGCTCGTCGTCGAAGGCTGCATCATGATGCGCAAGTGCCACCTCAACACCTGTCCGGTGGGCATCGCCACGCAGGACCCGGTGCTGCGCAAGCAAGTTCGAGCGGCCGGCCCGAGCACGTCGTCAACTACTTCTTCTTCGTCGCCGAGGAGGTGCGCGAGCTGATGGCGCGGCTCGGCGTGCGGAAGTTCAACGACCTGATCGGCCGCACCGACTTCCTCGACATGCGCGACGGGCATCGAGCACTGGAAGGCGCGCGGGCTCGACTTCTCGAAGGTCTTCTACATGCCGAAGATGCCGCCCGAGGTCGCGGTGCTACCACTCGCGAGAAGCAGGATCACGGCCTGGAGAAGGCGCTCGACAACCGTCTGATCGAGCTCGCCGAGCCGGCGCTCGAGCGCGGCGAAAAGGTCACGATCGAGATGCCGATCCGCAACATCAACCGCACGGTCGGCACGATGCTCTCGCACGAGATCGCGAAGCGCTACGGCCACGACGGGCCTGCCGGACGACACGATCCACGTCCGCTTCGCCGGCTCCGCCGGGCAGAGCTTCGGCGCGTTCCTCGCGCAGGGCGTGTGGCTCGACCACATCGGCGACACCAACGACTACTGCGGCAAGGGGCTCTCCGGCGGCCGCATCAGCGTCCAGCCCAGCCCGAAGTTCCGCGGCGAGCCGACCGAGAACATCATCACCGGCAACGTCGTGCTCTACGGCGCGATCTGCCGGCGAGGCGTACTTCCGCGGCGTGGCCGGCGAGCGGTTCGCGGTGCGCAACTCCGGCGCGCAGGCGGTGGTCGAGGGCGTCGGGTGACCACGGTTGCGAGTACATGACCGGCGGCACGGTCGTCGTCCTCGGCACCACCGGGCGCAACTTCGCCGCCGGCGATGTCGGGCGGGATCGCCTACGTGCTCGACATCGACGGCCAGTTCGCGAAGCGCTGCAACCCGCGATGGTCGACCTCGAGCCGACTGCTCACCGAGTCGGAGCAGCAGGGCAAGCTCGCGCGCGAGATCTGGCACCTCGGCACGGCCGACGAGGTGATCCTGAAAGGGCTGGCAACCTGCGCACCTCGACCGGCCTCGTGGTGGAAACCGGCTCGGCGCGCGAGACGCATCACTTCGCGCTGCTCGGCGGCTACGGCGCCGAGGCCGTCCACCCGTACCTCGCGTTCGAGACCCTGCTCGACCTGCAGGGCCTGCTGCCGAGCGAGATCGACGGGAAGAAGGCGGTCAAGAACTACATCAAGGCGATCGGCAAGGGCCTGAAGAAGGTCATGTCGAAGATGGGCGTCTCGACGTACATGTCGTACACCGGCGCCCAGCTCTTCGAGGCCGTCGGCCTGCAGAAGGGATTCGTCGAGAAGTACTTCACCGGCACCGCGTCCAACGTCGAGGGCATCGGCGTGTTCGAGGTGGCCGAGGAAGCGATCCGCATCCACCGTGCCGCCTTCGACGAGGCCGATCCGGTGCTCAAGACCGCGCTCGACGCCGGCGGCGAGTACGCCTGGCGGGTCCGCGGCGAGGAGCACATGTGGACGCCGGACGCGATCGCGAAGCTGCAGCACTCGGCGCGCACCAACTCGTACTCGACCTACAAGGAGTACGCCGAGATCATCAACGACCAGACCCGGCGCCACATGACGCTCCGCGGGCTGTTCACGTTCCGGTTCGACCAGGCGAAGCCGGTGCCGATCGAGGAGGTCGAGCCGGCGGCCGCGATCGTGAAGCGCTTCTCGACCGGCGCGATGTCGCTCGGCTCGATCTCGACCGAGGCGCACACCAACCTCGCGATCGCGATGAACCGCATCGGCGGCAAGTCGAACACCGGCGAGGGCGGCGAGGACCGCAAGCGCTACGCCCCGATCAAGGCCGGCGAGACGCTGCAGTCGCGGCTGGGCAAGAGCCGGATCGAGCGCGACGTCGAGTTCAAGGAGGGCGATCTCCTCAAGTCGAAGATCAAGCAGGTGGCCTCGGGGCGGTTCGGCGTCACCGCCGAGTACCTCGCCTCCGCCGAGCAGCTGCAGATCAAGATCGCGCAGGGCGCGAAGCCCGGCGAAGGCGGCCAGCTGCCGGGCCGCAAGGTGTCGGAGTACATCGCCGAGCTCCGCTACGCGACGCCCGGCGTGGAGCTGATCAGCCCGCCGCCGCATCACGACATCTACTCGATCGAGGATCTCGCGCAGCTGATCCACGATCTCAAGAACGCGAACCGGCGCGCGTCGATCAGCGTGAAGCTCGTCTCCGAGATCGGCGTCGGCACGATCGCCGCCGGCGTCGCCAAGGCGAAGTCCGACCACGTCACCATCGCCGGCCACGACGGCGGCACCGGCGCGAGCCCGTGGTCGTCGATCAAGCACGCCGGCACGCCGTGGGAGCTCGGCCTCGCCGAGACGCAGCAGACGCTGGTGCTGAACCGCCTGCGCGGCCGCATCGCGGTGCAGGTCGACGGCCAGATGAAGACCGGCCGCGACGTCGCGATCGGCGCGATCCTCGGCGCCGACGAGTTCGGGTTCGCCACCGCGCCGCTCGTGGTGTCGGGCTGCATCATGATGCGCAAGTGCCACCTCAACACCTGTCCGGTGGGCGTGGCGACGCAGGACCCGGTGCTGCGCCGCAAGTTCCGCGGCCAGCCCGAGCACGTCATCAACTACTTCTTCTTCGTCGCCGAGGAGCTCCGCGAGATCATGGCGAAGCTCGGGGTGCGGAAGCTCGACGACCTCATCGGCCGCACCGACTTCCTCGACATGCGGGACGGCATCGCGCACTGGAAGGCGCGCGGGCTCGACTTCGCGAAGATCTTCTACATGCCGAAGATGCCGCCCGAGGTCGCCGTGTACCACAGCGAGCGGCAGGACCACGGCCTCGAGAAGGCGCTCGACAACCGCCTGATCGAGCTCGCCGAGCCGGCGCTCGAGCGCGGCGAGAAGGTCACGATCGAGATGCCGATCCGCAACATCAACCGCACCGTCGGCACGATGCTGTCGCACGAGATCGCGCGGCGCTACGGTCACGAGGGCCTGCCCGACGAGACGATCCACGTGCGGTTCGCGGGCTCGGCCGGACAGAGCTTCGGCGCATTCCTCGCGCAGGGCGTGTGGCTCGACCACATCGGCGACACCAACGACTACTGCGGCAAGGGGCTCTCCGGCGGGCGGATCAGCGTGCAGCCGAGCCCGAAGTTCCGCGGCGAGCCGACCGAGAACATCATCACCGGCAACGTCGTGCTCTACGGGGCGATCTGCGGCGAGGCGTACTTCCGCGGCGTCGCCGGCGAGCGGTTCGCGGTGCGCAACTCCGGCGCGCAGGCCGTCGTCGAGGGCGTCGGCGACCACGGCTGCGAGTACATGACCGGCGGCACGGTCGTCGTCCTCGGCACGACCGGGCGGAACTTCGCCGCCGGCATGTCGGGCGGGATCGCCTACGTGCTCGACATCGACGGCCAGTTCGCCAAGCGCTGCAACCCGGCGATGGTCGACCTCGAGCCGGTGCTGACCGAGTCCGAGCAGCAGGGCAAGGTCGCGCACGAGCTGTGGCACCTCGGCACGGCCGACGAGGTGATCCTGAAGCGGCTGATCGAGCGCCAGGCGAAGTACACCGACAGCGCGCGGGCGAAGGAGATCCTCGCCGACTGGTCGAAGCACCGGACGAAGTTCGTCAAGGTGTTTCCGAAGGAATACCGGCGCGCGCTGACCGAGAACGCCGCCGCCGCGCGGAAGGCGGTCGCCTGATGGGCAAGATCACCGGCTTCCTCGAGTACCAGCGCCTCCAGGAGGCGTACGAAGCGCCCGAGGCGCGCAAGAAGCACTGGCGCGAGTTCGTCGCGCGCCCTCGGCGACGACGGAAGCGAAGATCCAGGGCGCGCGCTGCATGGACTGCGGCATCCCGTTCTGCATGAGCGGCTGCCCGGTCAACAACATCATCCCGGACTTCAACGACCTCGTTTACCGCGAGGACTGGAAGCGCGCGATCGAGACGCTGCACTCGACCAACAACTTCCCCGAGTTCACCGGCCGCGTCTGCCCCGCGCCGTGCGAGGAAGCCTGCACGCTGCGGATCAACAACGACGCGGTCGGGCATCAAGTCGATCGAGCACGCGATCATCGACAAGGCGTGGCACGAGGGCTGGGTCAAGCCGCAGCCGGCGTCGCACCGCACCGGCAAGAAGGTCGCGGTCGTCGGCTCGGGGCCGGCGGGCCTCGCGTGCGCGCAGCAGCTCGCGCGCGCGGGGCACGCGGTCACCGTGTTCGAGAAGAACGACCGCATCGGCGGGCTGCTCCGCTACGGCATCCCCGACTTCAAGATGGAGAAGTGGCTGATCGACCGCCGGGTCGAGCAGATGCGCGCCGAGGGCGTCGAGTTCCGCGCCGGGCGTGCTCGTCGGGCACGCAGGCGCCGGGCAGCGGGCATCGCCAACGACGCGAAGACGACGGTCGCGCCCGATCAGATCCTCGCCGAGTTCGACGCCGTCGTCCTCGCGGGCGGCGCCGAGCAGCCCCGCGACCTGCCGGTGCCCGGGCGCGAGCTCGCCGGCGTTCACTACGCGATGGAGTTCCTGCCGCTGCAGAACCGCCGCGTCGCGGGCGACAAGGGCATCCGCGACCTGTGGGCGACCGACAAGCACGTCGTCGTCATCGGCGGCGGCGACACCGGCTCCGACTGCGTCGGCACCTCCAACCGGCACGGCGCGAAATCGGTGACCCAGTTCGAGCTGCTGCCGATGCCGCCGGACCTCGATCGCAACCCGGTGTGGCCGTACTGGCCGTCGCGGCTGCGCACCTCGTCGTCCCACGAGGAAGGCTGCGAGCGCGACTGGGCGGTGGCGACGAAGCACTTCCGCGGCGAGAACGGCGCGGTCAAGGCGCTGGTCGCCGTGCGCGTGCGAGTGGCAGAAGGACCCGGCGAGCGGCCAGATGAAGATGGTCGAGGTCCCGGGCACGGAGTTCGAGCTGCCCGCCGACCTCGTGCTGCTCGCCATGGGGTTCGTCTCGCCGGTCCAGAGCGTGCTCGACGCATTCGGCGTGGCGAAGGACGCGCGCGGCAACGCGCGCGCGACGACCGACGGCGCGGGCTGCTACACGACCTCGGTGCCGAAAGTGTTCGCGGCGGGCGACATGCGCCGCGGTCAGTCGCTCGTCGTCTGGGGGATCCGCGAAGGCCGGCAGTGCGCGCGCGCGGTCGACGAGTTCCTGATGGGGAGCTCCGAGCTGCCCCGCTAAGCGGACGACCGGTTCGAAGCGAGAACGGCGCCCGCGGGCGCCGTTCTCGCTTTCTACCGCCGCGGCGTCGGCCGCGGGGGTGCCGGCGCCGGGGTACCCCTGAATACTCCTCGGGCACCGTCCGGTACTGCGCACCGACGCCTCCGGTGCCGGGTGATCACCACGACGCCTCCGGGCGGCGCAGGCCCGTACGCGGCGCCGACACCCCCGGGGCCCGGCCCGACCACGACGCCGCTCGGCGGCGGCTTGAGGTACGGACCGACGACCCCGCCCGCCACCAACCGCGACGTCCGGCGTCGGGCGGAACTGGCCGGGACCCGGTCGCTGCGGCAGCGGCCGCACGCCGGGCCGGACCATAGGGCGTGTAGTAACCCGGGTCGTATACGCCCGCGGGGTTGTCGCAATCGGTCCGGCGGTCGGCGATGCAGCGCTCGCGCCACTGGCGATAGGCCTCGGCCGACATCGCGTCCTGCGCCGCGGCCGTCTGGCGATTGCGCTGCGCGTCCTGCTCGAGCCGGTCCACGCGATCCTTCAGGGCCTGTTCCCGGCGCGCGGCGTCGGCTCTTCGAGGCGTCGTACGCCTCGATCGTGCTCACCCGCCCCTTGTCCTCGTCGAGCTTCTGGCTCTTGCGGTTGTCGGGCGGGGTGCTCGAGTAGTTGACGACGCCCTTGTCGTCGGTCCATTTGTAGACTTGGGCAAGCGCTACCAGAGGGGACGCGAGCACGATCCCCAGGGCGACGAGTTGCGCGCGGCGAATGGTCATGGACGAATTACGCACCACCTGGCTCCTCGGATGACAGGGCGGCGGTCACGATCCGAGCATCTTCGGCCGACGGATTCCCGTCACCGTGGGGTCGGCCGCGGGAGGCCCGGCTGCCGGGCCGTACCGGCGGCGCAATCGGCGCAGCGGATTGAGGGTACGGTCAGATGATCCGCTTCCGGAGCTGGGTTGTCACGACCTCGGCAATGATCACCACCGCGAAGATCGCGAGCAGGATCATCGCGACCCGGTCCCACTGGAACAAGTTTAGCGCCGTGTCGAGCGCCATACCGACCCCGCCCGCTCCCACCAGCCCGAGCACTGCGGATTCCCGCACGTTGATGTCCCAGCGGAAGAGCACGATCGCCCAGAACGCCGGCTTCACCTGCGGCCAGTAGCCCTTGATCACGACCGACAGCCACGGCGCGCCGGTCGCGTGCAGCGCCTCGATCGTACCCTTGTTCGACTCCTCGAGCGCCTCCGACAGCAGCTTCCCGGTGAACCCGATCGAGTGGAATGCGATCGCCAGCGTCCCGGCGAGCGCGCCGGGGCCGAACACCGCGACGAAGAAGAGCGCCCAGATCAGCGTGTTCACCGACCGCGCCGACACGAGGATGAGCTTCGCGAGATAGTTGAGCCAGGCGTTCGGCGTGACGTTGCGCGCGGCGAGAAACGCCACCGGCACGGCCATCAGCACCGCGGCGACCGTGCCGAGCGTCGCGATGTGGAGCGACTCGAGGAGCGGTGCCTGCACGCCCTCGGGATAGAAGCCCCAGGCGATCGGCCACATCCGCCGCAGCATGTCGCCGATCTGCTCCGGCGCGTCGACGATGAACTCCGGGATCACCTCGACCGTCTGGAGCGAGGCGACGATGGCCGCCACGACGCACAGGTAGACGGCGAAGCGCCCGAGCCGCTCCGCCGGCGTGAACCGCCGCCATTCGCGTCCGATCGCCGCCGCCGGCGCGCTCATCGGACGCCCTCGCGCCAAAACCGCGCTCGGGATTCGCGCTTGGGGCGGCCCGGCGCGCTCATCGGACTCCCTCGCGCCAAAACCGCGCTCGGGATTCGCCCTTGGGGCGGCCCGGCGCGCTCATGCGCGGAAGATCTTCTTGATCCGCATCGTGAGCACCTCGCCCGCCATGATCAGCGCGATGATCGTGAGGACGATCGCGCACACGAAGTCGTAGTCGAAGCGCTGGAACGCGGCGAACAGCGTGCCGCCGATCCCGCCGGCGCCGACGATGCCGACCATGGTGGAGTTGCGCAGATTGGCGTCGGTCTCGTAGGCGACGAAGCCGACGAAGCGCGAGAACACCTGCGGGATCACCGAGAACATCACCACCGACATGAACGGCGCGCCGGTCGCGCGCACCGCCTCGACCTGCTTGAGCGAGATCTCCTCGATCGCCTCGGTCATCAGCTTGCCCAGGAACCCGACCGAGGCGACGGTGAGCGCGAGGATCCCGGCGAGCGCGCCGAAGCCCACCGCCTTCACGAACAGGATCGCGACGATCACCGGATGGAACGACCGGCAGAAGATCATCACGAAGCGCGCCGGCCAGGTGAGCCACGCCGGCATCAGGTTCCGCGCCGCCATCAGCGAGATCGGCAGCGCCAGCGCCACGCCGAGCGCCGAGGCGACCACGCGATCTGCAGGCTCTCGATCATGCCCTGAGGAGGAGCCCCGCGATCTGCAGGCTCTCGGTCATCCCCTTGAGGAGCAGCTCCCAGCGATGGAAATCGGGCGGGAAGAGCCGCGACACGAACTTCGCGCCGTGCTCGAGGCCGGTGGCGAACCGCGCCGGCGTGAACTCGAGCTGCGCGGCGGCGTAGAAGAAATAGACGGCGAACACGATCCACGCCGCGCGCGCCCACCAGTTCGGAGCGAACGCGCGCCGCGCGACTGCAGTCATTCCAGCCAGTCCTCGCCGCCGTAGATCGTCTTGAGGATGCCCTCGTCGAGACGCTCGGGTGGTCCGTCGTACACCACCTGCCCGCCGGTCATCCCGACGATCCGGTCGGCGAACCGCCGCGCAAGCTCGACGTTGTGGATGTTCACGATGACCGGAAAGCCGTGGGTCTCGGACATCGCCTGCATCAGCGCCATGATCTCGACCGAGGTCTTCGGGTCGAGCGAGGAGGTGGGCTCGTCGGCGAGCAGGAGGCGCGGCTGCTGCATCACCGCCCGCGCGATGCCGACCCGCTGGCGCTGCCCGCCGGACAGGCTGTCGGCCCGGACGTGCGCGAAGCTGCCCAGCCCGACGGTGTCGAGCAGCTCGAAGGCGCGATCGACGTCGCGCGCCGGGAAGCGCCGCAGCCACGCCTTGAGCGGCGAGACGTAGCCGAGCCGGCCGCAGAGCACGTTCTCCATCACGGTGAGGCGCTCCACGAGGTTGTACTCCTGGAACACCATGCCGATGTGCCGCCGGGCCGCGCGCAGCTCCTGCTTGCCGAGCTTCGTGAGGTCGCGGCCCTCGAAGACGATCTCGCCCGCGGTCGGCTCGACGAGACGGTTGATGCAGCGGATCAGGGTCGACTTGCCGGTGCCCGACGGCCCGATCACCGCGGTCATGCCGCGCGGCGCGAAGTCGAGCGTGATCCCGGCGAGGACGGGCTTGCCGCGGACGTATTCCTTGACCAAGCCGCGGATCGACAGCGCGGCCGCTGCGGCCGTCGGCCGCGACGCCTCGACCGCCGCGGCCGGGGCGGCGCTCACTTCTTCTCTGCCGCCTTCTTCGCCGTGGCCTCGGCTTCCTTCTTCTGCAGGGTCTCGAACGCGGTCTTGTTGAACTTCTCGCCGCTCCCCTCGGCCACCTGCCGCACGATCGCCCAGTCCTTCTTGTACGTGATCGGGAAGAAGCGGTCGGCGCCGCCGAACGCCTTCTGCATCTCCGCCGGGAAGCGGTAGTCGTAGAAGCACTTCAGCATCGTGTCGCGAAGCTTCGGGTCGAGGTCGTGCGCGTACGCGAACGACGAGGTGGGGAACGTCTGGCTCTTCCAGATGACGCGGAAATCCTCGGTCTTGATCTGGCCGCGCTCGGCCATGCGCTTGAAGACGTCGCTCGCGACCGGCCCGCCGTCGTAGTCGCCCGAAAGCACGCCCATGACCGTCTGGTCGTGCTTGCCCGAGTACACCACCTTGTAGTCCTGGTCCGGCACCAGGCCCTGCGCGGGGAAGAGCGCGCGCGGCGCGAGATTGCCCGAGTTGGAGGAGGGCTGGACGTGCGCCACTTTCTTGCCCTTCAGGTCGACGAGCTTCTGGAAGGGGCTGTCCTTCTTCACGATGAACCAGAGCTGGTAGCCCTGCCACTCGTTCGCGTCGCCCTTGACCGCGAACGGCACCGCGCCGGCGAGGTTCACCGCGAAGTTCGTCGGGCCGGTGGAGAAACCCCCGACGTGGAGCCGGCCGGAGCGCATCGCCTCGATCTCGGCGGCGTTCGACTGCACCTGGTAGAAGACGACGCGCTTGCCGGTGCACTTCGCGAGGTGGTCGGTGAACGGCCTGAAGATGTTCTCGTACACCGCGGGATCCTCGACCGGGGTGTAGGTGAAGACGAGCGTGGAGGGATTGCGGTAGCGCTTGGGATCCTTCGGCGGATCGGCGGTCAGATCGCCGTCCTCGTCGCAGTAGAGCTGGTCGAGCTCGCCGCGGCTCTTGCACGTGTCCTGGGCGTAGGCGGCG